>NZ_CP068983.1:4013863-4321704 GCF_016801025.1 Paradevosia shaoguanensis
TTGAGCTGAAGGGCGATGTAGGGAGCGATGCCTATGACCGCGATGATGGTGACAAGCACGGCAAGGCGGCTCGACTTGCCAAAGCGGGAGGACAGCAGGTCGGCGATCGAGGTGAGCCGTTGGCTGTGGCTGATGCGCACGAGTTTGCGCAGGACGAACCACCAGCCGACGAAAACAAGCGTCGGACCGAGGTAAATCGTCAGGTATTCCAGCCCGTTGCGAGCAGCAGATCCCACGGCACCGTAGAATGTCCAGCTTGTGCAATAGACCGAGATTGCGAGGGTGTAGACAAACGGCGAGCGGAGGAACGACCCAGCGTTTTTCCGCGCTCGGCGATCGCCGACATAGGCGATGAGGAACAGCAGGCCGACATAGCCGATCGCCGTGGCGATGACGAAATCGGACGAGAGTGTCATCCGATATCCTCGGTCTTGTGGTCGCCTTCGTGCGGCAGGCGATAGGCGAAGACAGCGGTGCCTACGACCAGCACGAACCAGACGGTGAAAAGGTAGATCACCTCGAGCGGGATGCCGAAAAAGCGCTCGTGGAGATTGAACAACAGCACTAGAGGCGGCAGGAGCAGCAGCGTCCCGAAGATCAGGAAGAACAGCGACGCACCGGGAAGCTTGCGCCTGTCCATGCTATTGCGCCAGTTCTTCACCCAAGAGCCGACGGACTTCGTTGACGACGTCCACGTTGGCATAGGGCTTGGTGATGAAGCTGTCGGCGCCGAGCTCCTCGGCCGTGCGGCGATCCTGCGCCTGGCCCTTCGCCGTCAGCACCAGCACGGGCAGTTCGCGGGTCGCGCTATCGGAGCGTATCTGCTTGAGTACTTCGAAGCCGGACCGCTTTGGCAACATCACGTCGAGCACAACGATACGCGGCTGCAGCCGGCGCACGGCCGACAGCGCGGCCTCGCCATCCGTCACGCTTTGAATCGACCAACCGGCGCGGCGGAGTATGAAGTCGAGCGATTCCAATATGCTCGGCTCATCCTCCGCGATGAGAACATCTACGGTCAAATTTCCCCCCTCGCATCCGCCTCCCTGCAGATGCGCTGCTAGAAAACCGCAATCAGTCGATCCGGTCAAATGCTCTTGGAACGAGAGGCGCACGAACGGCGTCCTGCCCACCACCTGGTGCCAATGCTTCTTCCTGTCGGTCGGGGCACTCGCGCCTCGTGCAGAGCCGGCACGCCGGACCGACGGGGACGTCGGCCGACGAGTCGGTCAGGTCAAGGCCGGTGCCGTAGACCGTCTGGTCTGCGTGCAGCACGTCGCAGGCCAGCATGACCGACGTGTGGATCGCACGATCCGCGAAGCTCGCGGTGCGGCGCCCTGCGCTCTTGGCGAGGAAGAGGTAACGGGAGCCGTCCGAGAACCGCACGACCTGCCGTACGATCGCCTCGGGTGTGCGGAACGCATCATAGATGGCCCAGAGCGGACAGGCGTGGCCGCTGTTGGGCAGCAATAGACCCGGTAGCGGAAAGTGCTTGGTGAGCCGCCCAGCGGGATCGGAACGCAGGAATCCGAAAGGGATGCCGGAGAGGTCGGGGCGGCGAAGCGTTACGAGCCGATGGGCGACCTGCTCGAAACTTGCGGTGTAGGCTTGGCGTAGCGCCTCGATGTCGTAGCGCAGAGATTCAGCGTCCACCAGGAACCGCTCGTAGGGGAAAACCATCGCGCCGGAGGTGTAGGAAGAGAGGGCGCGGTAAGCGAGACGCCGTGCCGCCGGCGTGGTCAACACAGGCGATGACGTCTCCGACTCAATGACATCTCCCGCCGCAAGTTCCGCATAGAGCCTGCAGAGCTGAAACTGGCGTGTCGCGGCTATGGTGCTGGTCTGGAACCACATCACGCGATCTGCGGCGTTGAAGCGATACTGGCCTGGGAAGCCGCGGGCATCGACCTGGCGTTCGGCGCTTTTGCGGACCGTGACGCCGAAACGGGCCTCGAGAGCTTCGACGAGTGCGGGCTCACTCACCTGCCCTATCTCGGTCCTCAATACCTCGGCCACCGCTTCGAGGCGCGGGAAGTAATTGTCGTTCTGGAAGATCAGGTCATCGAGTTCCCGCACGGGACTGGCCGAGCGGCGGTCGCCGTAGTCGCGCTCGAACTGGCCGATGAGGTTGCGGGCCACGTCACCCATGTTGCGTGCTTCGCGCGTGATGGAGTGAACGAAGCGGGCGCGTTCTTCCTCGTCGAGGTCAGTCACGTCCTCCAGAATTTCGGCACCCGAACGTACGGCGGTAATGCCGGAGAGGATGCGGTGGAGCAGTTCGCTGAACAGAGGGTCGGCGCGCAGCCGCAGGGCGTAGTCGTCGGCGCTCGCCATGGCATCGGCATAGGCACGGTGCAACTGGACGATGGCCGAGGCGGCCGCCGGGTGTCGCGCCACAATATCTCGCGCTTCGGGCGCACCGAGCCGCAGCGATGCCAGCACGGGGCCGGCGAAGGCTTCCTCGAGTTCGGCCAGTTGACGGTGCTCGCTCTCGCCTGTCAGCTCACCAATGTCGATCGATAGCTCCGCGGCGATCCTGAGGAGCAAGGCGCCGCCGACGACGCGTTTATTGCTTTCGATGAGATTGAGATAGCTCGGCGAGATGCCGGCACGGCGGGCTAGCTCGGCCTGCGAGATCGCCAGTATTTTCCTACGCGAACTGATCTTTATGCCGATGGGTGCCCTCACCTGCCCCTCCCGATCTGTCAATGAATTTACGGCATATCTCGTGATCGAGTGCAAGGATTTACAGGATTTTGCAGTACTATCAGTGAGTTGTTGCAGTCATTTTCTACGAGGCGGATAGTTCTCCTGGCTGTGAGGAGTCTCGGATCAACGAGCCCCACCCGCAAAGGAGGAGAGCATGACCGATTTCCGCAAGGGCATCAGCCGCCGTACGGTGCTGAGGACCGGCCTGGCCGGCATCATCGCCACCGGCGTTGCCCCGACGATTTTCACGCGCGGCGCGTTTGCGCAGGAATTCTGCAACATGCCCAAGGGCGACACTGTCACCTTGGGCTTCAACATGCCGCTGACAGGCGCTTATGCTGATGAAGGCGCCGACCAGCAGCGCGCGCTGACGCTGGCCGTCGAGCACCTCAACGGCGAGGGTGATGGTGGCCTGATCCCGCATTTCTCGTCCAAGGCGCTCAAGGGCAGCGGTATCCTCGGCAAGAAGGTGGCTTATGTCACCGGCGACGATCAGACCAAGGCCGATGCCGGCCGCGACTCAGCTCGCCGCATGATCGAGCGCGATGGCGCCATCATGATCTGCGGCGCTTCGTCGTCTGCTGTGGCCATCGCCGAGCAGGCGCTTTGCCAGGAAATGGGCGTCATCTATATGGCGGGCCTCACCCATTCCAACGACACCACCGGCAAGGACAAGAAGCGCTACGGTTTCCGTCACTTCTTCAATGCCTACCAGTCGGGCGTAGCCCTGGGCCCGGTGCTCGGCGAAGCCTATGGCAAGGATCGCGTCGCTTATCACCTAACCGCGGACTACACTTGGGGTTGGACCCAGGAAGAGTCGATGATCAAGGCCACCGAGGCCCTGGGCTGGAAGACGCTCCCGCCCGTCCGCACGCCGGTCGGCGCCGGCGACTTCAGCCAGTACCTGACCCCGGTACTGAACTCGGGGGCCGATGTCCTGATCCTCAACCACTACGGCTTCGACATGGTCAATTCGCTGACCCAGGCCGTGCAGTTTGGGCTCAAGGACAAGCAGGCGAACGGCAAGGACTTCCAGATCGTCGTGCCGCTGGTTTCGGACCTGATGGCCAAGGGCGCCGGCGAAGCCATGAAAGGCGTCTACGGTACCTCCAACTGGGACTGGCAGCTGGGCGATGACGCATCCAAGGCCTTCACCAAGTCCTTCGGCGCCAAGTATGGCCAGCCGCCGAGCCAGATTGCGCACACGTCCTACGTCCAGGCCCTGCTCTATGCAGACGCCGTGGAGCGCGCCGGCACCTTCTATCCGCCGGAAGTCATCAAGGCCCTCGAAGGCTTCGAGTTCGACGGCATGGGCAACGGCGCGACGCTCTACCGGGCGGACGACCACCAGTGCTTCAAGGACGTGCTGGTCGTGCAGGGCAAGCAGGCTCCGGCCAATCCGTTCGACCTCCTCGAGGTTGTCGGCAAGGCCAGCCGCGAAGCGGTGACCTACGACCCGGCGATCTTCGGCGGCGAGCTGGGCCCGGATACCCCGGCGCTTTGCTAGCGGACAAACGGGGCCGGGCTCTTCGCCCGCCCCTGCCCCGACGGCGCCCGGCAGCGGGCGCCGCACGCTTACACCGGAGTACGTACGAATGGACGCAATTCTCGCCCAGCTCCTCAATGGCCTGGACAAAGGCGGCGCGTATGCACTGATCGCCCTGGGCCTGACGCTCGTCTTCGGCACACTGGGCGTCGTCAACTTCGCTCACGGCGCGCTCTTCATGCTTGGTGCCTTCTGCGCGGTGACCTTCCGTCGTCTCATCACCATGGAGACGGTGACGGTCGATCCGACCCAGACAACCGCCTGGGGCACTCCGCTCGAAATCCGCACCCCGCTGGCGCAGACATGGTTCGGCGACTGGGGCTCGGTACTGATCGACTATTCTGTGCCGCTTTCGATCCTCTTCGCTATTCCCGTCATGCTGGTCATCGGCATCGCCATGGAACGCGGCATCATCAAGCATTTCTACAAGCGCCCGCACGCCGAGCAGATTCTCGTGACGTTCGGTCTTGCCATCGTGCTTCAGGAAATAATCAAGGCCATGTTCGGCCCCAATCCGATTTCGCAACCAATGCCGCAGGCGCTGCGCGGGGCCGTCGATATTGGCTCCTGGCTTGGCATGGCGCAGGGCGCGGTGACCTATCCGGTCTGGCGCCTCATCTACTTCCTGTTCTCGATCGCCATCCTCGGAGCCATCTTTGCGTTCCTGCGGTTTACGACCTTTGGAATGGTGGTGCGCGCGGGCATGGCCGACCGCGAGACGGTTGGCCTGCTGGGCATCAATATCGACAAGCGCTTCACCATCATGTTCGGCCTTGCGGCCGTGGTCGCTGGTCTGGCCGGCGTCATGTACACCCCGCTGGTCCCGCCGAACTATCACCTGGGCATGGACTTCCTCGTCCTCAGCTTCGTTGTGGTCGTGGTGGGCGGCATGGGCTCGCTTCCCGGTGCCGTGGCGGCCGGCTTCCTTCTCGGCATGCTGCAGAGCTTTGCCTCGATGAACGAGATCAAGCAGATCATTCCCGGCATCGACCAGATCATCGTCTACCTGACGGCCGTGGTGATCCTGCTGGTTCGCCCGCGCGGCCTCATGGGCCGACGCGGCGTGATGGAGGCCTGATCGATGGACTTTTTCCGCCTCTCGCGCCGCGACCTTCTGACCTTTGCTATCTTCGGGCTGGTCGTCGTCGCCATGCCGATCTGGCTGACGCCATTCGGCGCGGCCTATCCGGGCCTGCTGCAGAAGTTTGCGATCTACGCGATCTTCGCCATAGGCTTCAACATCCTCTTCGGCCTCACCGGCTATCTCAGCTTCGGTCACGCCGCCTTCCTTGGTGTCGGCTCCTATACGGCCGTCTGGTCGTTCAAGCTGCTGACCATGGACGTGCTGCCGGCGATCCTGTTCGCGGTTGTCATCTCGGGATTTTTCGCCCTTGCGATCGGCTATCTGAGCCTGCGGCGCTCGGGCATCTATTTCTCGATCCTGACGCTGGCCTTCGCGCAGATGTCCTACAACCTCGCCTATTCGGTGCTCACGCCGATCACCAATGGTGAGACCAGCCTGCAACTGACCCGGCAGGACCCCCGTGTGCTCGACAGCATGCTCTCGGCCCGTGGTGAAGGTTTGCCGACGGCCGGCCTCTTCGGTCACAGCTTTTCTGGCTTCGAGGGCTTCTACTTCTGTGCCTTCGTGCTGCTGATCGCCTTCTTCGTCGCGCAGAAGATCTTTGCGTCGCCCTTCGGCATGATGCTGCGCGGCATCAAGTCCAACCAGACGCGCATGAACTACACGGGCTTCGATACCAAGCCCTACGCCCTTACGGCCTTCGTCATTTCGGGGATGTATGCAGGTCTTGCCGGAGCCCTCCTCGCTGTCACAGACCCGTTGGCGGGAGCCGAGCGTATGCAGTGGACGGCCTCGGGCGAAGTGGTGCTCATGACCATTCTCGGCGGCGTTGGCACGCTGGTGGGGCCCGTCATCGGGGCCTGGCTCATCAAGTATTTCGAGAACATCTTCTCGGCCTTCAACGAATCCACCCTGCATCGCTTCTTTGATTTCCTGCCCGCGCCGGTCGCCGATCCCGTAGTCACGGTCGCCAGTCTGTTCGTGGGTGAAGGCTGGCAGCTTACCCTTGGGCTCCTCTTCGTGCTGGTCGTGATGTTTTTGCCCGGCGGCATCATGGAGGGCGTCAGGCGGATCAGCGCCACCTTCCGGCGGCGCTCAGCGGCACCACCGAACCCTGCCACCCAAGCCCAGCCCGCGGAGTAGAGCCATGAGCCAAGCCGACAAGAATGTGGTTCTGCATGTGGCCGATGTGAGCAAGAGCTTCGGCGGCCTCCAGGCACTGTCGGACATCGATCTTGAGGTCGAGCAAGGTAAGACACATGCGATTATCGGCCCAAATGGGGCCGGCAAATCGACACTCCTCAACGTCATAATCGGCCGCCTGCCGCCGAGCCGGGGCGCCGTGGTGTTCGACGGCAAGGTGCTTACCGGCAAGAAGCCCTATGAGATCAACCAGCTTGGCGTCGCCCGCGTCTTCCAGACGCCGGAGATATTTCCGGAGCTTTCGGTTCTTCAGAACGTCATGGTCCCCGCCTTCGCCAAGCGCGATGGCGCCTTCCGGGTCAATATTGCCCGCGCGGTCGAGTTCGAAAACGGTATTCGTGGTGAGGCGGAGGAGATTCTGCGGGATGTCGACCTCCACGAACGCCGTCACACGCACGCCGGTGCGCTTTCGCGCGGCGACAAGCGCCGCATGGAGCTGGCCATGTGCCTGATCCAGCACCCGCGCCTTCTGCTTCTCGACGAGCCCACGGCAGGTATGAGCCGGCACGACACCAACACCACCATCGATCTGCTTAAGAAGATCAAGGCGCGCGGCATGACCAAAGTCATCATTGAGCACGACATGCATGTCGTGTTCTCCTTGGCCGATCGGATATCGGTTCTATCCGGCGGCCGCATCATCGCCGAGGGCACGCCCGATGAAGTACGCGGCAACGTCAAGGTTCAGGAAGCCTATCTTGGCGGCGCCCACCGGCTGGAGCCCGCGGAGTGATGAGCACGATGACCATGGACGTCCCAACCGGCATCGAAATCGACGTGATCGAGACCTCCATTGCACGCGAAGCCGCCTACTTCGCCGTCGAGGAGCTCCACGCCTACTATGGTGAAAGTTACATCGTTCAGGGCGTGAGCTTCGAGATTCGTCGTGGCGAAATTCTCGCATTGCTCGGCCGGAACGGTGCCGGGAAGACCTCGACCCTTCGCACGATCGCGCGCCTCGATGACCCGGCGCTGCACCAGGGCGAAATCTGGCTCGAGGGCAAGCCTGTCCACCGCATGCGCAGCCACGAAGCCTCGCGCGCCGGCATCCAGCTCGTCCCCGAAGACCGCCGTATCATCCCCGGCCTCACCGTCGAGGAGAACCTGACGCTTGCCCAGGTCGCGCCTGCGCACGGCTGGGAGCTCGACCGTATTTACGCCCACTTCCCGCGCCTCGCCGAACGCCGTCGCCAGGAAGGCATCACTCTTTCGGGTGGCGAGCAGCAGATGCTGGCCATCGCCCGGGCCCTGGCTCGCGATATCAAGCTGTTGTTGCTGGATGAGCCCTACGAGGGGCTGGCTCCGGTCATCGTCAAGGAGATCGAAAAGATCCTCAACGAGATCAAGGTCGGCGGCATCACGACCATCATCGTCGAGCAGAACGCCATTGCCGCGCTCGAACTGGCCGATCGCGCCGTGATCCTCGACACTGGCGCAGTGGCATTCACCGGCACGGCCAAGCACGTGCTGGAAAACGAGGACCTTCGGCAGGAATACCTGGCGATCTAGTCATTGAGACCGAGTTTCCGAAGCAGGGAGTTGGAAGCAGCGCTCCGTTGACGCATTCGTGGTTGCGCCATCCCCAAGGATAACGGACGGCAAGGCTGACAGCGACGCGATGCGCTGTTATAGGCCCGGCATCTTGTCCCTCCGGTTTCCCCACGAGCTAAGCGATGTCTGACGCTGTTGGCGTGAAAAGCCTTTTTGCCTCCTACGATGGCAAGACGGTCCTCGATGATGTGTCGTTTTCCATTCGGCGCGGCGACAGTTTTGCGCTGCTTGGCCCGAACGGCGCCGGCAAAACCACGCTGGTCAGCATCCTTTGCACGTTGCGCCTGCCGGACAGGGGGACCGCGCAAGTTGCCGGCATCGACGTGGTCAAGCAGCCCACGAAGGCGCGCGAAACCATCGGTGTGGTGTTCCAGGATTCCAGCCTCGACGACCGGCTGAGCGCCTGGGAAAATCTGGAGTTTCATGGGCTCGTTCACGGCCTCGCTCCAAAAGTGCGGCATGAGCGGACCGAGGCCGTGCTGGCACTGGTCGAATTGAGCGACTGGGCTGACGATATCGTTCGCAATTTCTCGGGTGGCATGCGGCGCCGGCTGGAGATCGCCCGCGCGCTCATGCACGAACCCACCATCCTCTTTCTCGACGAGCCGACGGTTGGTCTCGATCCACAAACGCGGCAGCGCATCTGGAGTTACCTTGACCGCCTGCGCCGTGAGCGGCACCTGACCGTGCTTACGACCACGCACTATATCGAGGAAGTCGAAGGGGCCGACCAGGTCTGCATCATCGATCACGGGCACATCATTGCCCAGGGCACGCCAACCGAACTCAAGGCTGCCCACGGCTCGCGCTGGCTGCATGCCACACCTCAGGATGAAACAGTCGCAGCGGAAATCGCAGGTGACTATCCGCAGATCCAGCGGCTCGGCAGCGGCAGCCTTGCGCTGCCGATCACTGACGAAGCGCTCGCCGACACGTTTCTGGCCCAATATCGCTATCGGCTGGAGGAGATACGCTTCCAGGAGCCGACGCTCGAGAGCGTTTTCCTCGCCCTTACCGGCCGTGAATTGCGCGACCGGGCCAATGGCCAGCGCGACGCCCAACGCAGTGCCGGTCGTCGGGGAGGTCAACGATGAACCGCGCCATCATTCTTGCCCGCGGCCTCTACGGCGTATGGCTGCGCGAAATCACACGCGCAACGCGCGACCGTGGCCAGATGATCGGCGGCATCAGTCGCCCCCTGATCTGGCTGCTCGTACTGGGCGTCGGCCTCAATCCCTATTTTCGCGGTGAAGTATATGGTGAGGTTCGGTACGTTATCCCATTCACCTATCTGCAGTTTCTTTTCCCTGCGGTGATCGTCCTCAACATCATGTACACCTCGATCCAGTTTGCCGTATCGGTGATCTGGGACCGCGAGTTTGGCTTCCTGCGAGAGGTTCTGGTCTCGCCGATGCCGCGCTCGCTCATTCTTCTGGGCAAGGTTCTGGGCGGCAGCACCGTCGCGATGATCCATGGCGGCCTCGTGCTTATCCTCGCGCGCTTCGCAGATGTGACGCTTGATCTTGAGCAGATGGCGATGGCGCTCGGACTGATGTTCGTGCTCTCGTTCGGCCTCACCTGCTTCGGCGTAGTGCTCGCTTCGAAGGTGCGCAGCTTCGAGGGGTTTGGCGTCTTCTCCAACACCGTCATCCTGCCCCTCTACTTCACGTCCTCCTCGATTTTTCCGCTCGATCCAACCCTATCGCGCACACAAACCGCCACTGCCTACCCGGAATGGCTGGTTTTCATGGTGCAGATCAATCCGATCACCTACGCCGTTGACGCCCTGCGCGGTACGATCATCGGCTTCAACCAGTTCCCTGCCTGGTATGGACCGGCGGTGATCTTCGCGATGGCAGCGATTTTCTTCGTTTGGGCGCTGATCGGGTTCCGCCGGCAATGACCGCACCCCGCCGACATCGCTGGAGGCGCGCGGCGCTCAACTTTGTGGTGGTCGTCGCTCTACTCACCGCAGCGAGCTTCCTGCCGCCTGATACCTCATTGCGCGACAGGCAGCAGACCGGCGTGCTCAAGGTCTGCGTGCCGCCGAGCTACCCGCCGCTCGTGACCGGTGATCCGTCCCGTCCCGGCTTCGATATTGAATTGCTCGAGGCCATCGCGGGCCAGATGAGGCTCCGATTGGCAATCAACACGCTTGCCTCGATCGGAAGTGACTTCAACCCGCGTAACTGGATGCTGACGCGTGCGCAGTGCGACGTCATCGCCGGCGGCGTGGCCGATACCGTCCAGACGCGTGGCTTCCTCCAAACCATCCCTACGCCGGCGGAAACTGGTTGGATGGCCATTTCGCGTAGTGGCACCCTCCCCGCTCGCGGCGAAACGATTGCCGTGCTGCCCGGGACGGCCGGGCTCGATCGCGTCAAGCTTTCAAGCTGGGTTCGAGCAGGCGGTTGGCGCGCCCAAGGGACATCATCGCCAGCTCAATTCAGGAGCACGCTTGTCGAATCGGGTCTGGCCGCCGGGATAGCCGAACGCTTCGTCATCGACTCGCTGCATCTGGACGATCAGGGCTTCATTCGCTTCTGGCTGCCTGAGGAGGATTTTCCACGATATCGAATGGCGCTCGGGCTGTGGAAAGGCGACCAGACGCTAAAGCGCGCCGTGTCTAGTGCTTTGGAATCTTTAGAGAAGTCCGGAGCGGTCTATACACTGCAGCAGAAGTACGACCTCGTCGCGCCCTGACCGCGCCTGAAAAGCCAATTGCCGTTATTGGCTAAATCGCTGTGGGCATTTCACAGTCGCCTCTTTGTTGTCATTGAGCGTTAATTGCCTCCATGCCAAAGGGAGGCGTCATCCTCGGTCGGGGCGACTCGTCTGCCGATGACCATAGACAACTACCTTGTGGGGTTATCGTGCCTTTCAAATCCCTGCGGTTCGCCGCTTCCGCCGCCATTCTCGCGCTCAGCGTAGTGGGTGGCTCTTCTTCCATGGCCGCGGGCTTCACTGCAGAGCAGGCTGCTGCCGGCCAGACGGCGTACAATTCCAATTGCGCGCAGTGCCATGGCCGTCAGCTCGAAGGTCCTGAGGCTCCCGGTCTCGCCGGTTCCGACGTGATGCAGAACTGGAATACTGCCGGCGGCATCTATGACTTCATTTCGGTGGCGATGCCTCCGTCCGCGCCCGGCCAGCTGGGCGAAGAGACGTATCTGAACATCGTCGCCTACATCATGCAGTTCAATGGCGCCGCGCCGGGCGATGCCGCGCTGACGCCCGATACCATGGCGGCCGTCTCGCTTTCGGCCGAAACCGCTGCCGGTGCTGCCAGCATGGCCGCTGCGGCTCTCGATGCAGGTGGCGCCCCCGCTGCCACGGCAACGCCGGTTGCGACCTCCGTGCCGCAGGCTTTCACCTGGGGCAAGCAGCTCCCGGGCGGCCTGGCTCCGGAACAGATGGCTCCCGCGGCAGCACCCGCCGCTCCGGGCGTTCCCCAGGCCTTCACCTGGGGCAAGCAGCTCCCCTCGGTCGCCAACTAATACGCTTTCTTCTGGCGCTTCTGGCGCCTTCTACTGGAGGTATCGATGAAAATCGAACTGATGAAGACCCTCTTTGCGGCAACGACCGCACTGGTGGCCATTTCGGCCCCCGCTTATGCGCAGGGCATCAAGGATTACACGCCCGTTACGGCCGAGATGCTGGCCAACCCGCCGGCCGAAGAATGGCTGATGTTCCGCGGTGCCTACAACAACCAGGGTTACAGCCCGCTCGATCTCATCAACAAGGACACGGTCGGCAAGCTGCAGCTCGCCTGGGCCTGGCCGATGGCTGAAGCCGGCATCCAGGAAACCGCTCCGCTGGTGCATGACGGCATCATGTTCCTGCAGACCAACAACAACATCGTCGAGGCGCTCGACGCCAAGACCGGTACCCTGATCTGGCAGTACCGCCACACGCTCGCCGAACTCCCGGCTTCGTGGAGCTACCAGGCCAACCAGGCCCGTCGTCAGAAGAACTCGATCGCCCTGTACGAAGACAAGGTGATCCTGACCACGGCCGACGCCAAGATCGTCGTGCTCAACGCCGCCGACGGCAAGATCGTGTGGGAAAAGCAGGTTCTCGACTACAACCTCGGCTATTCCTACACCGTTGGTCCGGTCATCGCTGACGGCAAGATCATCTCGGCCATCTCGGGTTGCTCGATCGCTGGCACTGCCGGCGGCTGCTTCATCATGGCTCATGACGTCAACACCGGCGACGAAGTCTGGCGCTTCAACACCATCGATGACCCGAACAATCCGGCTCAGCAGGCCAGCTGGGGCGATGTTCCGCCGGAAAACCGTTGGGGCGGCACGCCCTGGACGACCGGCGCGTACGATCCGGAAACCAACACCACCTACTGGGGTATTGGTATGCCTGGCCCCTATTCCGAACTCATTCGTGGTTCGGGCGACGGTTCGGTGCTCTACACCAACTCGACCCTGGCTCTCGATGTCGGCACCGGCAAGCTGAAGTGGTATTACCAGCACCTGCCGCGCGACAACTGGGACCTGGACAGCCCGTTCGAGCGTATCCTCGTCGATCAGGAAATCGATGGCGTGAAGCATAAGCTCCTCGTCACCGTTCCGGGCAAGAACGGCATCGCGTTCGCTCTCGATCGCGACACCGGCAAGTACCTGTGGTCGAAGGAGACCGTGGTCCAGAACGTCGTCAAGTCGATCGATGCCGACGGCACTGTCCACATCAACGAAGACCTGATCTCGAACGCCGTCGGCGAAGAGCATCTGATCTGCTCGTCCGTGTCGGGTGGCAAGCTCTGGCAGGCCGGCTCGTACAGCCCGCTGACCCAGGCCTACTTCGTGCCGCTCACCGAGGCTTGCAACACCGTTGCTCCGACCCAGACTGAGTTCACCGCTGGTAACGCCGTTGGCGCCGTCAAGTTCGGCCCGCGCGTGCTTCCGGAAGGCATCACCGATGCCGGCCTGATGCAGGCTCTCGCGGTCAACCCGACCCAGGGCGAGTCCAAGTGGCAGTACCGCAGCCGTCCGTCGATGACCTCCTCGGTCCTGGCGACCGCCGGTGGCCTCGTGTTCGGTGGTGACGCCGCCCGCGCCGTCAAGGCTTGGGACCAGGAGACCGGTGACGTGGTGTGGTCGCAGACCCTCAACGCCCCGATCGGTGGTTACCCGATGACCTACGAGATCGATGGCGAGCAGTATCTGGCCATTCCGACGGGCTACTCGAACGCAGCCTCGTCGATCTCCTCGGCTTTCCCGGAGATCCCGCTGCCGACCGGTTCGGGCAACTCGATCTTCGTGTTCAAGCTGCCGAAGTCCTAAGTTTTTCGACGCACACCGAAAGGGGCCTCCGGGCCCCTTTCTTCTTTTCCTGGAGACTACAATGCTTCGCTTCCTGGCCCCGGCCCTCTTCCTCGTCGGCACCGGCATGGCCTTTGCCCAGACATCGGGCATTCCTCCCGAGGAGCTGACCAATACCCGCCGCCAGGCTGGCGACGCCATCAATGTCTGCGTGGATACCACCGGGCAGAGCCGCGCCTTCGACCTCGATGTGGCGCGGGCCATCGGCGATGCGCTTTTCCTTCAGGTCAATCCGATCGAGGGTTTTGGCGGTTTCCCCGTCAACGGCGATGGCTTCATCGATGAACTGACGCTGGCCATGAACAATACCTGCGACCTCTTCATGGGCGTGTCCGTCTCGACCGAGGCGCAGGTTTCCGAGGCATTCTCGATCACTCGCCCCTATGTGACCATTCCCTTCGTCCTCGCCGTAGCCAACCCGGATTGGCAGAAACTCGCCGACATTCCGCTGGATCAGCGTCTCGGCACCGCCATGGCCAGCATTGGCGAGATGACTTACATCACCTGGGCTCAGCAGCGCGCCAAGAGCGAGCGCTGGATCCGCCTGCCCTATGCCGATCCCAGCCTGATGGCGACGCGCGTGCTCGACGGCACCATTGCCGGCATGATCCTTTGGCAACCCGCTTTGGCCAAACTCCAGCAGGAGCGCACCGAGGCTCAGTCCCTGCGGATCATCGGCACCGACCCTGTCGCTGAAACCTCTATTCGAGTGGGCGCGCTCGTCTCGAGCCGCAACAGCTTCCTGCGCAACCAGGTCGACCAGGCAATCGATGCGCTGACTGCGGACGGCACGATCGACGCGTTACTCGAAAAGCACCATTATATGGGGCATGCCGGAGAATAATCCGCGTCAGCCATCAGGCCCGCAGATAGGGCAATATGGCCGAAGCCGTATTGGGGATGATCCCGGCGACGATAGCCGCGAATGTCAGCCCCAGGCCGATCGGAACCAGCCTTTCAAGACGCCGCTCGTGCTCTGGCAATGCAAGCTGCCAGAGCGCCCCGGCTACCAGGCCGGGCACGGGCAGGCAGTTCAGCACCACCGAGCCGACGGTGATGAGCTGGAACTGGTTGAGCACGTAGAGCGCGGCATAGCCCGCCGTGCGGGGCAGCATCAGCAGCAATGGCCGCAAGAAATCGGACAGCGGCACGAGTGCCAGCATTAGCGCCAGACCTAACACCAAGACCGCCAGCAGCCCGAAGCCGCCGAGGCGCATATCCTTGGGTTCGTAGCGTATCGGCCGAACCCAGCTCAGTGCGAACAGAGTGGCCGAGATAATGCCCCAGACCGAGACCTGGACGAACGGATTGAGCGTCAGCCGCTTCTCGTGGAACGGCCGAGCGTCGCCCATAAAACGCGCCAGCCCTGCCAGGATACAGCCCTGCAGTGACGCGAACAGCAGAACAGCTGCGATCCGCGTCACAATCTCGCTCAGGCTGAGCGCTCCAAGCAGAGCCATAGTCATCTTCTCCGAAAGCCGCCTACCCTCTATCGCGAGGAGAGCGTCGGCTCAACGGTCGCTATCCGACTAAACGCAGGTTGAAGGCTTTGCCGTCGACGTCGGGAATTGCCTGGCAGCGGCGCACGGTCGCGTACAGCCGAGGCAGCGTGGATTGGCCGTGCGAGGGTCGGCCGGTTTCGGTGGCGCGCACATCATTGAGTTCCGATCCATCGGACTCGCCTCACGCTGCACGCGCAAGCCGCCGCTCAAGGTCGGCAAACTCGTCGGAGGAGAGATTCGGCTTGGCAGCAAACTGCATGACGGCATTGAAAACCTCGACCGGTGCCGATTGCTTCATGCCGCCGAGCATCATGGCGCGCTCCTGAGGGCTGATCGCGGGGATCATGATGCGCATGAAGGCCATGTTCTTCTCGGGAGGCAGCGACCCGATGATGCGCATCTCGATCTCGAGCAGTTCCTGCTGGGTGAACAGGGACCAGAGGATCGGAGCGGTGACGGTCTCTTCCTCATGCATGTGTTCGAGGTCGTGACCGACGTAAAGAGCGAAGGCGATATAGAGACGGCGACCCGGTGCACCCCTGCGCATAGCCGGTGCGACTTCCACTGCCGCGATCATCCGCTCGAGATCAATGAAGGCAGCCCGGTGGTGATCGTGCTGGTCGTCGAGCTTGTCGGTCGATACGGCGCCCCGCGCATGAAGAGCGCTGTGGATGTGGTGGTCTTCATGTTCGACATGGGCCGCGGCCAGCGCAAGCAGCGCCCGCAGGTCGCCCAAGAGTTGCGTGGTGGCCGCATCATCGGAAAAGTCCGCGCGGCCAAGCCGGGCCAGAAGCTCGCATTGGGCGCGGCGCAGGCCCTTATGCACGATGCCGTAGATATCGTAGTTGCCGTCGAGATCGGGAATTTCGTTAGTAGCGTGGTGTTCGCTCATAGGAATGCTCCTGTCGCGCCGCCGGTGGCGCTGCGGAAGCCTTCCTAGTGAATGGGCGCGGCGACTCCTCCCTAAATCCTTGCTAACCGCCCCTCTCCTTTCCTAAAATTCTGCTATCGGCAATTGCCGTGGGGGCATTGGTGTGATCAGCGACGATGTAGCGGGCTTCATCGAAGGCCTGGTGATGGGCCTCGTCTCGACGCGCAACAGCGCCAATCGCGCATTCATCGCCCGAGCGTCTGGCGCTCGTTACCTATCGGCAACGGGCTTGATCGAGGTGCTGCTGAGCGCCGTTCAGTGGTCGGATGTGGCGCGCAATGCGCATGCTGGCGCCCCGATCGCGACGACGTTTGTCAGGCCGAACGATTACTGCGCATACCAGATCAAAGGCTGGATCGAAGATGTCGGGCCTGCGTCGGGCGAAGATATTGCCCGTGCTCAGCGCTATGTCGAACGCATGCTCGAACAGATGAGCGACCTCGGCGTCACCCGCATCCAGCTGTCCCACACGCTTACGGCGAGCGAACTCATGCGCATATCGTTCCGTCCGACCGACCTCTTCCTCCAGACGCCCGGACCGCGCGCTGGGCAGCGGCTGGAGCTGTCATGATCTCACTCAACAGCATCCGCGATAGCTTCGAGGGTGTCATTCCGTCCGTGATCGCCACAACCGACCCGGCCGGAATGCCCAATATCTCGTACTTGTCCCACGTCTATTACGTGGACGAACGGCATGTGGCGCTCTCCAACCAGTTCTTCTCCAAGACGGCAGCCAATGTCCGAAGCAGTGGTCTGGCGACCGTGATGGTGGTCGATGGCCGCTCGGGCGCTCAGCACATACTGGACCTTACTTTCCGGCACTCCGAGGAAAACGGGGAGCTCTTCGAGCGCGTTGCCTCGCACCTTGCGGTGATGAGTGCCAAGCAGGGCATGGCCAACGTCATGAAACTGCGCTCGATCGATATCTATCGTGTCGAGGACTGTCGCGCGATCATCCCTGTGGCGCCATTGGCTGAGGCGCCGGCTAGCTCGTCAAGTAGCCCTCGCCTGCCACTGGCAGCGAACCTAGCCAATGCGATTGCCTCTCAGGTCGATGCAGAGGCCATGCTCGACTGCGCTCTGGATGGTCTGCACAAGCAATTTGCCTTCCCCAACGTCATGATCCTCGTGCCCGATGACAGCGGCGAAAAACTGACGACCATTGCCAGTCGCGGATATGCTCGCTTCGGCATCGGCTCCGAGACGCCCATGGGCTCGGGCACGATCGGCATCGCTGCATCCACGCGGCGCCCGCTCCGCATCAGCGACATCAGGCGAGGCCAGCGATATGCCTCGGCTGTCCGGGCGGCATTCGAGGCTGAGGATCACACCCTCCGCAATCCGCTGCCAACGCTCGCCGAGCCTCTTAGCCAACTGGCAGTGCCGATGCTTTGCCGCGGTCGGCTCACGGGTGTTCTGTTCGTCGAGTCACCCAATAGTTTCGCATTTGGCCACGAGGATGAGGACGCGCTACTGCTCGTTGCCTCGCAGCTGGCGGTCGGCCTGACGCTGTCAGAACTGGAGCGGTTCGACTCGAGGCCTTCCGAGATCACGACGGCCAGTCCGGCCCAACCCAAACATACGAGCTTTGCCGTTCGCTATTTCAGCGCTGACGGCAGCATTTTCATCAACAATGAATATGTCATCCGGGGCGTGCCTGGCCGCCTGCTGTACACGTTGCTCAGGCAATACCTTGATACGAGGCGAAGCAGCTTCACGAACCGTGAGATACGGCGCGACACATCCCTCGGCCTGCCGGACTTCAAGGACAACCTCGAAACGCGCCTGATCCTGCTCAGGCGGCGGCTTGAGGAGAAAGCCGGTCCGGTTCGTATCAGCCGTCCCGAGCGCGGACATATCGAGCTCGTCGTCGAGGGGCTTCCAACGATCGAGTTGATGACCTAGCGCGGCATCGGCCGAATGAAGTGGTTCTCGCCCACCTGCAGCGTCTCCGGCTGTGGAAGCGCGGATTGGCGGCGGATGACGTCGATGTGGTTGAGCTCATCCTCGAACGGCGTCTGGTCGAAGCGGCGATCCGGATCGGGTACTGCCGAAAGCAGAAGGCGCGTATAGGGGTGCTGCGGGTTGCCGAGCACGCTTTCCATATCGCCCCACTCGACGATCTGACCGGCATACATAACCATGATCTCCTCGGCGACATAGCGCGCCGTTGCGATGTCGTGGGTGATGTAGAGCAAGGCGAGACCGAGCTGCGCCTTCATATCGTTGAGAAGATTGAGGATACCCAGGCGCACCGAGACGTCGAGCATAGATGTCGGCTCGTCGGCCACGATGACCTGCGGGTTGACCGCGAGCGCGCGGGCAATGCTGATGCGCTGACGCTGGCCACCGGACAACTCGTGCGGGTATTTGGCCATGACGAGCACTGGGTCAAGTTTCACGCGCGCCAGCAATTCCTCGATCATCGCCACCCGCTCGCTGCCGCTCAACCTGCCCTGATGCAGGCGAAGCGGGCGTTCGAGATGGTAGCGGATGGTGTGCGCCGGATTGAGTGAGGCAAATGGATCCTGAAAGACCATCTGCACCGAGGCACGATAGGCGGCGAGGCTCTTGCGGTCTGCCTTTCCGAGTGTGGCGCCGCGAAAGAGCAACCGGCCGTCATCTGGTTGATATTCGCGCATGATGAGCCGAGCGGCCGTGGTCTTTCCCGAGCCGGATTCTCCTACCAGCGCGAGCGTGCGACCCGGCCGGAGTGCGAATGAGACGGAGCGCGCTGCATAAACCGGATTCCCCGCGCTACCGAAGACCTTGGAGACGTTGTCGAGGGCCAGGATGGGTTCGCTCATGACCTGACCTCGCGGATCTGCTCGCCGTGAAGCTTGGGCATCGAGGCCCAGAGCCTGCGGGTGTAGTCGTGTTTGGGCGAACGATAGATGGTTTGGGCATCGTTCACCTCGACCAGTTCGCCCTCGAGCATGATGCCGATGCGATCGCTGACCTGAACCATGAGGCCGAGATCGTGCGTGATGAACAGCACCGAGAAACCCAGTTGCTTACGCAGCGTGTCGATGCGCTGCAGGATTTCGCGTTGCACGACCACGTCCAGTGCAGTGGTCGGCTCATCCATGATGAGAAGCTTTGGATTGAGCGCCAGGCAAATGGCGATGACGATGCGCTGCCGCATGCCGCCCGAGCATTGATGCGGGTAAGACGAGAGGCGGTCGGGCGAGATATCCACGAGCTTGAGAAGTTCTGCAGCGCGCTGCCGGGCGGCGGTGCGCGATATCGGCGTATGGGCGCGCAGCACGTCGTAGAACTGAGCTTCGATTGTAAGCACGGGGTTCAGCGAGTTCATCGCGCTCTGGAACACCATGGCGACCTCGCGCCAGCGGAAGCTGCGCAAAGCCTCCTCATCAAGCGCCAGCACGTCGCGGCCGCCAACCAGGATTTTGCTACCCGCGCGGATCAGCGCCGGCGGGCGGTGCAACCGGCTCACTGCAAAGGCGATGGTACTTTTGCCGCAGCCAGACTCACCGGCGAGGCCGAAGAACTCACCCGGCGCGATATCGAAACTGACGTTCTTTACGGCATGGAAGTCCTTCTGCGCGCCGATGTAGTCGATGTTGAGATTGCGGACCGAGAGGACGGGATCGCTCATAGCTTACCCTCCCCCAGACGCACCATTCGGGTCCAGCGATTGAGCATTCCGCCGGTACGCAGCCGCGGGTTGGCGATTTCGTCGATGGCGAAATTGATGAGGGCAAGGCTCAAGCCCAGCAGCGCCAACGCGAAGCACGGCGTCAGAAGATCCCACCAGGCACCAACCGAGAGCGCCGAGGCGTTCTGGGCATTGTAGAGCATGATGCCCCAGGACACCGTGTTCGGGTCTCCAAGGCCAAGGAATTCGAGCGTAGCCTCGGTGATGACGGCGAAGATGACGCTGCCGATGAAGTTGATGCCGACGATCGAGATAAGGTTCGGAAAAATCTCAAAGGCCATGATGCGCCAGGATGGCTCGCCCAACATCTCGGCCGACTTGACGAAATCGCGCTGGCGGATGGAGAGCGTCTCTGAACGCGTCACGCGCACGCCCCACGCCCAGGACGTAAGCGCGAGGATAACCGCGATCACCAGCGGGCTCGCCTGCCCGATGAAGGCCGCCAGAACCAGCAGCAGCGGCAGGTTGGGAACGACGAGCACCATGTTGGTGAAGAAGTTGATGATCTCGTCCACCACCCCGCCCTTGTAGCCGGCGATGATGCCGAGAACGGTGCCGATAATGGTGATCATGAGGCCGGCGCCGAAGCCGACGGCCAGCGAAATGCGCGCGCCATGGACAAGGCGCGAGAACACGTCGTGTCCCAGTCGCGTCGTTCCCAGCCAATGCTCCAAGGATGGCGGCTGGTGTGGGCGGCCGACGCGCTTGACCGGGCTGTATTCCGTAAGCAGCGGCGCGAAGACGGCAACCAGGATGATGAGGATCAGGATCGTGAGGCCGACAACGGCCTTCTTGTTGTTGAGCAATTGCCTCAAGAGCGTCATCGGTCAGGCCTTCTTGAGACGAGGGTCGAGCACGACGTAGCTCAGGTCGACCGCGAAGTTGGAGATGAGCATGGCGGCGGTCATGATCAACAGTTGTCCCTGAATAACGGGATAATCACGCGCGATGATCGCCTGATAGAGCGTGTTGCCGAGGCCCGGATAGTTGAAGACCACCTCCGTGACGAGCGAGCCGCCGAGCACCGTACCAATGGCGATGGCGAGGCTCGAAACCGTCGGCAGAAGCGCATTGCGTGCTGCATACCAGAACATCACCCGACGATCGGAGAGCCCCTTGGCGCGGCCCATCACGATGTAGTCCTCGCCGAGGAGGTTGATCATGTTGTTGCGCATGGTCACGGCGAAGCCGCCGGTGAGCACAATGACCATGGTCAGCATCGGAAGCGTGCCGTGATAAATCACGCTCGATATGTATTGCCAGCTCCAGGCGGGATCGAGCAGCGGATCTGCAGCATAGCCGTTGGGGAACCAGCCGAGCGTGTAGCCAAAAACGAAGAGCATTATCAACGACACGACCACGGCCGGGACTGAGCTCGAAAAGATGGCGGAGAGCGAGACCACCGAGTCGAAAAGTGTCCCGCGGCGCCACGCGGCCATGATGCCCATGGTCGTGCCGATGGTGAACGCGACGAGCGTAGCGATGCCAACCAGGCCCACCGTCCAGACAAGCGCTCGGGCGAGGAGTTCGGTGACGGGAAGCGGGAAATACTTGATCGAACGGCCGAGATCGCCGGTGAAGACGCTCTTGAGATAGGCGAGATATTGCTCGCCGATCGGAGCGTCGATGAAGCCGAAGGTCAGCTTGAGTGCGTTGAGATTTTCAAGTGATAGCTCGGAGCCGGCGCTGGCGAACATGATCTGGATCGGATCGCCCGGCATCATGCGCGGAAGGAAGAAGTTGATCGTGGCCGCAGCCAGGAACGCGGCGATATAGAACGAGAGTCGCCGCAGCAGAAAGGCCATGGTCTTTTCCTTCCTCGAACCCGCGCGAGCGGGAGAGAGGCGCGCCGACTGGGCGCGCCCCTGACTTGGTCACATCAGACTTACTGGGACACCGGGCGGAGCGCCAGAAGCTGGATCAGGCGGCCCGGATTGGCGTTCGAGACAACTGGCGAGATGAACGGGTTTTCCGCATCGGCCCAACCGGTGAAGCGCTTGGTGTTGTACTCGTAGAAGGACGGGCTGTTGTAGACCGGGATCAGCGGCAGCGCCTCGGCCACGATCATCTGCGCCTTGTCCATGAGCACCTTCTGCTCGGCAGGATCCTTGACCTGGGTGTACTTGCCCAGGAGGTCCATCACCTCGGCATTATCCCAATGCGGTGCGGTAAAGCGGCTCTTGCCGAAATCGCCCGGGTTGAACGAGCGGATGTACGGGAAGTACGGGTTGGCGGCGGCGGCCAGGGCGTTAAGCGTCATCGAATACTTGCCGTCGATGAGGTCCTGCGTCCACACGGCCGCTTCCGGGGTGCTCATCTTGACGTTGATGC
Organism: Paradevosia shaoguanensis; assembly: GCF_016801025.1. Lineage (GTDB taxonomy): Bacteria > Pseudomonadota > Alphaproteobacteria > Rhizobiales > Devosiaceae > Paradevosia > Paradevosia shaoguanensis. The sequence continues at coordinate 4,035,733 of NZ_CP068983.1, forward strand.
CGGCTTCCTGGAGCGTTTCCATCGAGATCTGGACGGCATCGATCCAGTCGGTCCAGCCGTTCGGGACCTCGATATCGATTGCGATCGGCGTTCCGTCCGGATTGTCGCGGAAACCGTCGCCATTGGCGTCGACATAGCCCGAGCTATCGAGCAGCGCGATGCCGGCGTCTTTGTCGAACTTGCCGTACTGGCCGAACTGCGTCGCGACTTCAGGATTGGCGAAAGCCTTGTAGAGCTCGCCCAGTCCCGACGGGTCTTCATTGACCAGCGGATAGCCGTAGCCAGCGATGTCGACGATCGTCTGACGATCGATCAGCATGCTGAGCGCGCGGCGGAAGTTGACGTCGTTGAACGCCTTGCGATTGTTTTCGTCTGGCGTTGTCATCGAGAGCTGGAACGAGACCAGGCTCGAGGGCGTGAACCAGTACTTGTGATGCTCCGGGTCCTTGGCGACGAACGTGTTGTCGATGTCAGGAATGAAGCTCGTGGCCCAATCCAGCGAACCTTCGGCGAGTGCGGCTAGCACCTGCGGGTTATCGGCAAGCTGCGGCAGGCGCATGCAGTCGATGGCAAGGTTGGTGGCATCCCAGTAGTTCGGGTTGCGGCACTGCTCGTAAACCTGCGGCGTGAAGCGGGTGATTTCCGTCAGCGGGCCCGAGCCCACCGGGTTCTCGTTGGCGAAGGTGACGGGGTCGTCGATCTTGGACCAGATGTGCGCGGGCACGATCGGCATGCTGACGATGGTATTGGCGATCAGCGAGTTGGGTTCGTTCAGGTTGAAACGAACCGTCGTGTCGTCGACCTTCTCGACCGAAGCCAGTTGCGCCGAGATGGAGATGAAGTCGAGCGCCGGGAACTTCTTGATGTAGTCATACGTGAAGACGACATCGTCAGCCGTCAGCGGCTCGCCATCAGACCACTTGAAGCCGTCGCGCAGCTTGAAGGTGATCGACTTGAGGTCGTCTGCCAGCTCAAAGCTCTCGGCGAGACGGAAATGCGGCTCGTTGCCCTTGAGGCGGTTGAAGACGACCAGCGGCTCATAGATGAAATCGAGCGTGGTGAAGCGCGCCGACGTCTGCCCGAAGGGGTTGAAGTTGCGGACCCAGGTGGTGGTCTGCTCGGCACTGACGGTCAGAACTGTCTGTGCGGCTGCTGGCGCCGCGATACCCAGAACCGCGGCCGAAACGGCAGCGATCAGCGTGGTTCTCAGCATTCGTGTTCTCCTTTGCTGCGGCTTCGTTCAGGCGAAGCCGTTCTCCCTGAAAATCTGTTCGACCTCGTCATGGACGGCTTTGACGTCCACGCGTCTGTTTCCGCGGCGCGCCTCGGCGCGGGCAATGCGTGCCAGGCTCGCGCTCGATAGCGGGCTAGCCGCCTTGGCGGCGGCCTCGCTGGCAGCGAGATCGCCCTGGCTATGAAGCGCGATGTCGTAGCCTGCATCGAGCGCGGCCCTCACCCGCTCTGGCCACGTGCCCTTAAGCGCCTCCATAGTGAGGCAATCGGTGATGAGAACGCCATCGAAACCGATGTCGCGGCGGATCAATTCGCACACGATCGGCGAAACAGAAGCCGGCCGCTCCGGGTCGACCTGCGTGAAGATGAGGTGCGCGACCATCGCCCAAGGCGCATCCTTGAGCGCCGCGAAGGGTCGGAAATCCGTCGCGCGCATTTCCGCGACTGTCGCGTCGACGACGGGGCAATCGAAATGGGGGTCGACCGAGACACGCCCATAGCCTGGAATATGCTTCATGATCGGCATTTCGCCCACTTCCAGCATTGCTTCGATCACTTCGCGCGCCATGGCGATGACAAGGTCCGGGTCGTCCCCGAAGGAGCGCTGGCCGATGACGTCATGCGTGCCCTTGCGGGCAAGATCGACCACAGGCGTTGTACCGCTGCCGATGGTGAGGTCGGCCATCATGGAGGCCATGGCCAGCGTTGAAAGCCGCATGGCGCGCTTGCCGAGCTCGAGGTCCTTGCGCGCCAGCGCGCCGAAGCTGCCCAGGCTGCGAAAGAGTGGCCAATTGCCATTGTCGAGCCGCTGCACGCGGCCGCCTTCCTGGTCGATGTAGACCGGCGCATCCTCGCGCCCTACCGCCTCGCGGAACTGAGCGCAGAGGCGCCTGATCTGCTCGGGGCTGTCGAGATTGCGCTTGAACAGAAAGAGGCCGAAGGGATTGGCTTCCCGGAAAAAGGCAACTTCCGAGGCAGAGAGTTCCAAACCCGGCATGCCGACAAAAAGGGCGAGTGGCGCGCTCGGCATGGTCAGGTCGCAGGTTCCGACTTGACGGGCAGGATAACCAGCCGGGCGGCATGAGGGGCAAGCGGGCGCATACCCTGCCCTAACTCAAAATACGCGCCAGCACCGCGACCCAGTTTCCAGATTTTTTCCTCCCCGAACAAGCCACGATAGCCCTCCGGGGCCGTCCGCTGTGCTCATCCAAATGCAACTGGAATGCTAGAAGTAGCTATTCCGACTGTCAACGAAGCTTGGAATATTATATTCCGAATTCGTCGAGGGGGATTTTCTCGTTGCGCGGGATGCCCTTGGCCAGCAAATGAGGCGACTTTTCCTGTTCAGGAAGCAAGCATGTCCATTCTGAAGATACTTGGCGCCCAACTGGATTCGATGACTCCGGCCGACCGACAGATCGCGCAGTTCATCATCGACGATCCCGAGCGAATGCTCGTTCTTTCCTCCGCGGCGCTGGCGCAGGAAACCGGCCGCAGTCAGTCGAGCGTTGTCAAATTCAGCCAGAAGCTCGGTTATGCTGGCTACCAGCAGCTCAAGCTGGCGGTGAACAAGGCCAAGGCGCTCGAACTGCAGCCGCCTCATGGCGTCATCCACGGTTCGATCGAAGGCAGCGACAACTATACGATCATCCAGCAGAAGCTCATCGGCAGCAAATTGCTTTCCTTGCGCGAGACCGCCGCTGCAAATACCGAGGAGGCGATCGATTCCGTCCTGGATGCCCTGGTTGGCGCCCACAAGATTCTGCTCACCGGCATTGGCGCCTCTTCTCTGGTTGCGAAGGACTTTTCCTATAAGCTCCTCAAGCTGGGTCGGATGGTTCTCCTCGACAGCGATAGCCACATCCAGATTTCAAACGCTTCAGCTCTCGATGCGTCCGACGTCGTGATGGCCCTGTCCCAGTCCGGCCGAAGCACCGAAACCCTGCGCATCACAGAACTCGCCAAGCAGCGCGGTGCGACGATCATCACCGTGACCGGCCTCAAGCCCAATCCCCTCCGCGATCTCGCCGATATATGCCTGTTCACGGTTGGCGATGAAGAGCGCGTTCGCTCCTCGGCGATCACCTCCCGCGACGCACAGCTCATGCTGATGGATATGCTTTTCATCCTGCTGCTGCGGCGCCAGGCGGACGCGCATGACTACATTCATCGCAGCGAAGTGGCCGTGACGGTTCTCAAGACATGAGCACGAGCTAGCCGCCTCGTTCATCACCGGATTTTCCCTGCTGCGCCCTATTCGCATTGACAACTCAATCGGACCGTGAGAGCAATTTAAAACGTTTGTAATTTCTCGCGATGGGACCCCGTGGCAGTAGAAGGCGCACGCACGCTCAAAGAGCTGGCCGACCGGCTCGGGATCTCGGTTACCACCGTGTCCCGCGCGCTTGCCGGCCATGAGCAGATCGCCAAGAAGACACGCCTCAGGGTCGCTGAAGCCGCCCGCGAGATTGGTTATGTGCCCAACGCCGCGGCGCGGCAGCTTGTTTCCGGCCGCAGCGGGTTCGTGGGTTTCGTCCTGCCCATCCGCGATGCCACTCTGGTCGACTCTTACCTAGGCGAATTCATCACCGGTCTCGGTGAAGGCCTGGTTCAGCATGGCGTCGATCTGCTGCTGGCAACGGCGCAAAAGGGGCAATCGGAAATCTCCGTGCTCAGGCACGTCGTGGAATCCGGGCGCGCAGATGGCGTCGTCATCCCCCGCGTCGAGATTGCTGACCAGCGCGTTGCCTACCTTATGGAACGCGGTTTTCCCTTTGTTGCCCACGGACGTCTGCTCGACTCGCAAGGCGAATACAGCTGGCTCGATGCCGATGGTGAAAGCGCCTTCGGGGAAGCGTTCGAGCTGCTCTATGCCCACGGCCACCGCCATTTCGGCCTGCTGACCGTTTCCGAGCTTCTCACCTTCCGTTTCAACCGCGAGAACGGGCTGGCACGGGCCATTGCGCGTCGCGGTGACCCGGATGTGCGGCTCGATATCGTCAGCGCCCCTCGCTTCGACCGAAAGGCACGCTCGTCTGCCATTCGTGGCCTGCTCAACGCCGATCAGCGTCCGACAGCTATCATCGCACTCTTCGACGAGCTGGCTATTTCCATCATGGAAGAGGCCGAGCAGGCGGGGCTTTCCGTGCCCAATGACCTCTCGGTCGTCGGGTATGACAACATCGTCGCCGCAGAATATGCCCGGCCGGGTCTGACGACGTTCGACGCTCATGCGCGCACCAGCGCGACCACGATTGCGCACATGCTCATGGACCAGATCGAGGGCAAATCCGACACGCCACGGACCACGCTGATCCGCCCTGAACTCATCCCGCGCGGGAGCCATGCGCACGCGCCGAAAACCTGAAGTTTGACCAGGCGCCTCGGGAGGGTGCCGGCCTAGAGCCAAAGAGGATAGCGCGAACGAAACCAGCGGGCGCGCACTGGAGAAATAGATGCCTTTAGTCAACTACGTCGATCACCGCGGTAACAGCACGCCGATCGATGTTCCCGCCAACGACAGCGTCATGGAAGGCGCTATCGCCAATGGCGTGGAGGGGATCGTCGCCGAGTGCGGCGGTTCGGCGATGTGCGCCACCTGCCACGTCTATGTGCGGGAAGAATTCCTGGCCCTGCTGCCGCCAATGGGCGAGGTCGAGGACACCATGCTCGACCTCACGGCCAGCGAGCGCCGCGACAACAGCCGCCTGAGCTGCCAGATCCGCATGAGCGACGCGCTCGATGGCCTGACCGTCGAGATGCCGGAGGCGCAGACCTGATGGAAACCACCGTCATCATCGGGGCAAGCCATGGTGGCGTCCAGGTCGCGGCGTCGCTGCGCGAAATGAACTATTCCGGCCGCATCATTCTGGCGGCGGAAGAGCCCCACCTGCCCTATCATCGCCCGCCGCTCTCCAAGGCGCTGCTCGACCCGGCGCAGCCCGACGGGCTGATGCTGCGGCCGAGCGCCTTTTACGAGCAGAAGGACATCACGCTTCGCCTCGGCAAGCGTGTCGATGCCATCGATCTCGACAAGCATGTCGTGCGGTTCGGAAGCGAAGAGGCCATCGGCTTCGACCACCTGGTGCTGGCGACCGGTGCGCGGGCGCGCATTCCACAGATCGAGGGGATCAACCTTCGCAACGTGCTGACGCTGCGCACCCTTCCTGATGCGAAATCGCTTGCCGCGAGCCTCACCGACGCTCAGGACGTGGTCGTTCTGGGCGCCGGCATGATCGGCCTGGAGTTTGCCGCCGTGGCGGCGCGCACCGGCCGCCGGACCACTGTTATCGATGCCACCTCGCGGCCGCTGCTGCGCGGGTTGTCGCCGGAAATGGCCCAGCATCTCCAGCAGATGCACGAGGCCAATGGCGTGCGTTTCATCTTCGATGACGGCATTACCGCTATCGAGGGCAATGAGGCCGTGACGGCGGTGATGACGAAGTCGGGTCAGCGCATCAACGCCGACCTCGTGCTTGTTGCCGTTGGCGTGGTGCCGAATGTCGAGCTGGCGGTTGCCGCCGGCATCGAGGCCGATAACGGCATCGTCGTCGACACGCACCTGCAGACCTCTCACGAGGGCATCTATGCCATCGGCGATTGCGCGGCCTTTCCTGCAAACGGTGGCAATCGCCTGCGGATCGAATCCGTGCAGAACGCCACCGACCATGCGCGCACCGTTGCGGCGAGCATTGTCGGCAAGCGGCAGCCCTTCAACAAGGTGCCTTGGTTCTGGAGCGACCAGTACGACGCCAAGCTCCAGATCGCCGGACTCTGGAACGGCTACGACCAGGCTATCCTGCGCCCGTCCGGCAATGACGGCAGCTTCGCCTATTACCTTTTCGCCAATGACAAGCTTTTGTGCGTCGAGGCGATCAACGCACCGGGCGACCACGTCGCGGCGCGAAAGATCCTCAGCGATGGCCTCGACCTGCGGCCCGAGCATCTCGCCGATCCGCGCTTCGATCCGAAGCTTTTCATGCGGCAACAGCCCTCACATTCCTGAGTACAAGGATTTCATGGAATGAGAATTCAAGACCTGCGGCCCATCGACTGCGACATGCATCCGGTCGTGCCCAATATTCGCGCGCTGGTGCCGTTTCTTGCCAAGAACTGGGCTGCTTCGGTCAACGATCGCGGCATCGAGGGCTTCGACTCCATCTCCTATCCGCCCAACGCGCCGATCTCCGCCCGGCCCGATTGGCGCCCAGACGGCAAGGGGCTACCCACGAGCGTCGACGACTATCGCCACCACGTGCTGAATCGCTGGGACGTGCAATACGCCATCGGCAACTGCCTTTATGGCGCACATCTCGCCCTGAGCGAAGATATTGGCGTAGCCATGGCCTCGGCGGTCAATGACTGGATGGTCGCGACCTGGCTCGATGCCGAGCCGCGGATGCGCGCTTCGATTGTCGTCGCGCCGCAGAACCCCGAGCGTGCCGCCGCCGAAATCGACCGCTGCGCACCCGACAAGCGCTTCGTGCAGGTGCTCCTGCCCGCCATGGTCGAGGCGCCGCTGGGTCGCCGCCAGTATTGGCCGATCTATGCGGCCGCCGAGCGCCACGGGCTGCCCGTGGGCATCCATGCCGGCAGCAGCTATCGCCACCCGGTCACGCCGGTCGGCTGGCCGAGCTATTACGTCGAGGACTATGCCAGCCAGTCCTACGCCTTCCAGGGCCAGCTCGGCAGCCTCATCGCCGAAGGCGTGTTCAACAAGTTCCCCGGCCTCAAGGTGGTGCTGCTGGAATCCGGCGTCTCCTGGCTGATCCCGTTCCTGTGGCGCATGACCAAGTTCTGGCGCGGCACGCGCAGCGAAGTGCCCTGGGTGACGCGTCCACCGATCGAGATTGCGCGCGATCACGTCCGGCTCTCCATCCAGCCGTTCGATGCACCGGACGATCCTGCTATCGTCGGCCGGATCATCGAGCACATGCAGAGCGACGCCATGCTGCTCTTTGCCAGCGACTATCCGCATTTCCAGTACGAGGATGATGCCGTGCTGCCGCCGGGGCTCTCGGACGACTTCACGCGACGCCTGGCGCACGACAATCCGCTCGAGACCTATCCGCGCCTCAAGGAGGTCCAGTCATGACCGACGCACCCGCCAAGCCGATCGAGAACGATGGCGTCATCGACTGCGATATCCACCCGGCCATCCGCTCGTTCGAGGACCTCAAGCCTTATCTGAGCAAGCACTGGTGGGATTATTACTCCACCTATGGCCTGCGTTCGCGCCAGGGTTTCGTCAAAGGCACGCCCTACCCCAAGATCGCGCCTTCGGCGATGCGCCGCGATGCCTGGCCCGAGACCGGCCTGCCGGGCAGCGACTTGAAGCTCATGCAGACCCAGCACCTGGATGCCCACAACATCCAGCTCGGTGTGCTCAACCCGCTCAATCCCTCGGGCGGCGACCTCAACGTCGATTTCAGCGCGGCGCTCTGCTCGGCCACCAATGACTGGCTGCTCGAGACGTTTACGCGCAAGGAAAAGCGGCTCAAGGCCTCCATCATGGTGGCCTACGAGGATGGCGCTTCCGCCGCCGCGGAAATCCATCGCCGCGCGCCCGAAAAGGACTTCGTGCAGGTGCTGCTGCTCAGTCGCACCAGCGAGCCGCTGGGCAAGCGCCGCTACTGGCCGATCTTCGAGGCGGCCTCCCAGCACAACCTGCCGGTCGCCGTGCACGTCTTCGGCTATAGCGGCCACCCGGCGACCAATAGCGGGCATCCCTCCTTCTATCTCGAAGAAGGCGCGGCCCATCCCGCCGGCATCCAGGCGTCCATCGCCAGTCTCATCTTCGAAGGTGCGTTCGAGCGCTATCCGAACTTCCGCCTGCTGGTGATCGAGGCCGGTTTTGCCTGGCTTCCGGCCTTCTCTTGGCGGCTCGACAAGCTCTGGAACCGGATGCGCGGCGAAGTTCCGCATGTGAAGCGTCCGCCCTCCGAATACATTAAGGAGCGCATCTGGATCACCACGCAGCCGATGGAGGAATCTCCCCGGCCGCACCAGGTGGTCGAGATCATGGACTATATCGGCTGGGACCGGCTGATGTTCGCAAGTGACTATCCGCATTGGGATTTCGACGATCCGAAATTCGGCCTGCCACCGTCTCTCGGCGCCGAGCAGCGTGCGATGGTGCGCTATCGCAATGCCCAAGCGCTCTACGGACTTTAAGCCATGTCGTTCCATGTCGTAGCTCAGGTGAGCGACATTCCGGTCGGGCAGCGCAAGCTGGTGGAGGTCAAGGGCCGCGAGGTCGTGATCTTCAACCACGAGGGCGAGTTCTTCGCCGTTCTCAACCGCTGCCCCCATCAGGGCGGACGGCTCTGCGATGGCCTGTTGACCGTCGCCATTACCTCCAACGAACCGGGGCATTACGAGTATATCCCGGAGCGGCAGGTTATCCGTTGCCCCTGGCATGCCTGGGAATTCGATATCCGCACCGGCAAGTCCTGGTGCGAGCCGGACCGGGTGAAAGTGCGCACTTACAAGACCGAAGTGCTGCCCGGCACCAAGCTCGTGCGGGGCGAATACACCGCCGAAATCTTCCCGGTGAAGACCGAGAACGACTACATCCTGATCGACGCCTGAACCGAGAAAAACTGATTATGAACGCGGCAAATCCATCTCAGGCGCTTGAACATGCCTTCGCGGTGCTCCGTGAGAACGACCGGGGCACCTATACCGTGCCGACCAAGGGTCTCTACCCCTTCCAGTGGAACTGGGACTCGTGCCTGACCGCCCTCGGCCTCGCCGAACTGGACGAGGATCGGGCCTGGACCGAGATCGAGACGCTGTTCGCCCATCAATGGCCGGACGGCATGATCCCGCACATCGTCTTCCATGTGCCTTCGGATACCTATTTCCCCGGACCCAATGTCTGGGGCACCAATCGGCCGACGTCGACCTCGGGCATCACCCAGCCGGCCGTTGCAGGCTTTGCGGCGAAGCGGCTTTTCGATCGCGCCAAGGACAAGGCGATGGCGGCCGACCGTTGCCGCGCGCTGCTGCCCAAGATCGACGCCTGGCATCGCTGGTTCTATGAAAACCGCGATCCGCATGGCGAAGGGCTGGTTGCCATTCTCCATCCCTGGGAAGCCGGGCGCGACAATTCGGTGGATTGGGACGAAGCGCTGGCCCAGGTGCCGACGACCGGCATCGCGCCCTATACGCGGCGCGACACGGACCACGCCAACCCCGCCCATCGCCCGACCAAGGCGCAGTACGACGCCTATATGTGGCTGGTGGAGCATTTCCGTGCGCTCGGCTGGGACAATTCCAGGCTCCACGACGCTTCGCCATTCCAGGTGATCGACCCGGCGTTCAACGCCATCCTCATCCGCGCCTGCACGGATCTGGCGGCACTCGCGGATGAGCTTGGCGAGGCCGAGATTGCCGCGCGCAATAGCGCCTGGGCACAGCGTGCGCTCCCTGCCCTCGATACGCTCTGGAGTGCCGAGAGCGGGCGTTATCTCGCGCGGAACCGCGTCACCGGCAAGCTGATCGACAGTCAGTCTATCGGTGGGCTGCTGCCGGTTTTCGCGCCGATCCCGGCCGCCCGCTGCCACGCCATTGCCGAGCACGTGCAGGGGCTGCTCAAGGTGCTGAACTACATCGTCCCCTCCCATGACATCGGCACGGCGGGCTTCGAGCCGCAGCGCTATTGGCGTGGGCCGGTATGGCTGGTCACCAATTACATGATCGCCGATGGCCTGCGGAATGCGGGTGAGCTGGCCGTGGCCGACCGCATCGCGCGGTCCAGCCTCGAGCTCATCACCAAATCGGGCTTTGCCGAATATTACGATCCCAAGACCGGCGAGCCGCTGGGCGGCGGACGGTTCACTTGGACGGCGGCCATGGTCATTGAGTTCCTGCGCGCGCAGGAAGCCGAACTGGCCTGACGGATTTATTCCGGCGCTTCGATGGAAGCGCCGGAAATCCTAGTTGATGTCGGGGATGCTGATCGGCGCCGGCAGCGGGCACTTTTCGATATCGGCGAGAAGCTCAAGCATTCCGGTCACTTCGCGCTCGGCGATCAGACGGCCCTTCTCGGCCGTAGCCTTCGAGGCGTCGCCGACCGTGCCGGAGGCGTTGAGATCACTGGAAATCCAGGAATAGGCGTGGCTGCCGGTCGGGCGCAGATGGGTGAACTGCACCTCGTCGCGCGCGGCAATCGATTGGAAGTTGGCCAGCTTTTCGGCGCGCACGAGTTCGGGGCGGAAATACATCATCATCGAGGTTTCGAAGTCGCCGCCGTGAATGCCGTGGCGGCGCTCGACATCGGGCAGCAGCCCATCCGGCGGCGGAAACTTGCTCCAGCCGGATTTAACGACGAGCATGTTGGCCCGCACGCGCAGTTCGCGCGTCACGATGCCCATCACCTCTTCATTGCCACCGTGCGAGTTAATGACCAGCAGCTTCCTGACACCGGCCCGCGCCACCGAGAGCCCGATGGCGACCCAGGAGTCGATGAGGCTATGAACGTCGTGGGTCAGCGTGCCGCGCGCCCAGAGGTGTTCGTTGGATTTGCCGACTTCCTGTATCGGCAGCACCCGCACATCCATGCTCTCGGGCAGACGCGGCCGCAGCAGGTCGAGACAGCCGGCATTGAGCATGACATCGGTGCCCAGAGGCAAATGCGGGCCGTGCTGCTCGACCGCGGCAATCGGCAAAACTGCAATCGTTTTCAGCGGATCGATGCCTTCGAACTCGTCGGCACGGAATTCCGTCCACCAGAACTTTCGGGTCATCTCAAGCCCCCTGCTCCGGCCCCGCGGCCACGACTTCGATCTCGACCACGAATTCCGGGCGCGTAAAGCCGCCGACGATCATCAGGGTCGAAGCCGGATAAGGCGCCGAAAACAGGGAGTTTCGCACATCCATGTAGCCAGCCATGTGCTCGCGGCCGGTGACGAAAGCATTGATGCGCACGACGTGCTCCAGCCCCAATCCTGCCTCCGCGAGGATGGCGGCGACGTTGCCGAAGCAGATGCGCGCCTGCCCGGCACTATCGGCCGGGACGTTGCCATCGGCATCGATGCCGAGCTGGCCCGAGCAAAATACGAGCTGCTGCCCGGAGGGCACCGCAATTCCGTGGCTGTAGGGGGCGAACGGGGGCGCAATGGCCGCCGGAGACAGTGGTTTCATTGCGCTTTTGACCTCACGTCGGGGCTGCATCGTAGTCAAATTTAAAACGGTTGCAATACTGAATTTCGTACATTTTGTCGGCATTTCCCTGACTTTTCTGTTTTCAAGGCGATGAAAACCGACAAGGTTTAGGGACCGCCGGGAGAGCGGAAGGACCGCGCAGTTATTTCCGCGCGCGGCTGAGAGGGAAGACACAATGAGACATGCAGTCAACCTGGCCGCTGCGGCCACGATTCTGGCAAGCGCGCTTTCGGGCACGGCGCTGGCGCAGGACAAGGTTACCTTCGGCACCAACTGGCTGGCCCAGGCCGAGCATGGTGGTTTCTACCAAGCGCTCGCCGATGGCACCTATGCCAAGTACGGCCTCGACGTCACCATCCGCCAGGGCGGACCGCAGGTGCCGAACGGCCAGTTGCTCACCGCCGGGCAGATCGATTTCTACATGGGCGGCATGTCGACCATCGACGCGGCGCGCCAGGGCATGCCGAACGTCACGGTCGCCGCCATGTTCCAGAAGTCGCCGCAGATCCTGATGTCGCATCCGGATGCCGGCTTCACGGACCTGGCGAGCCTCGCCGGCGCCAGCAAGATCATCATGGGCAAGGACAGCTTCTTTGCCGGCTACTGGCCGTGGATGCGCTCGAACTTCAAGGGGTTCAGCGATGACATGTACGAGCCCTATACCTTCAACCCTGCTCCGTTCATCGCCGACGACAAGTCGGTGCAGCAGGGCTACCTGACCGCCGAGCCTTTCGAGATCGAGAAGCAAGCCGGCTGGGCGCCGCAGGTGTTCCTGATCGCCGATTTCGGCTACCAGCCCTATTCGACCACAATCGAGACCCGCCAGGACATGGTGGCGGACAAGCCCGACCTGGTTCAGCGCTTCGTGGATGCCAGCACCATCGGCTGGTACAACTATCTCTATGGCGACAACACGGCCGCCAACGACCTGATCAAGAAAGACAATCCCGAGATGACCGATGAGCAGCTGGCCTACGCCACTGCCAAGATGAAGGAATACGGGATCCTGGTGTCGGGCGACGCTGAAGCCCACGGCATCGGTTGCATGACCGACGCGCACTGGAAGGATTTCTACGACGGCATGATCAAGGCCGGCGTCTACGAGGCCGGTATCGACCTCTCAAAGGCCTACACCACCCAGTTCGTCTGCAAGGACGTGGGCAAGGATCTGGTCAAGAACTGACAACACGCTTGACGGTGGGCGCGGACAATCGTGTTCGCGCCCCTTTTTGTTATCGGAAATCGTCCATTGACCGATCTGTCGTACAAGACCAGAGCGCCTGAGGCGGGCAGCGAGCAGCGGCCCGTCGTCACCATGCGCGACGTCAGCAAAGTATTCTCCAATGGCACGCTCGCCCTCAAGGGCATGTCGCTGGACGTGCAGAGCGGCGAATTCATCTCCCTGCTCGGCCCCTCCGGCTGCGGCAAGTCGACGGCCCTGCGCATCATCGCCGGGCTCGGCGCGCCCTCCTCCGGCCAGGTGGCCTGGCCGAGCTCGAAGATCAACAGCAAGGGCCTGCCCGAAGGCGATGTCGGCTTCGTCTTCCAGGAGCCGACGCTGATGCCGTGGTCCACGGTCTTCGGCAATGTCTATCTGCCGTTGAAGCTCCGTGGCGTTTCCAAGGCCGATGCGCGTGACGCCGTCATGCAGCAATTGGCCAATGTCGGCCTCGCCGATTTCGCCAAGGCCTATCCGCGCGAACTTTCCGGCGGCATGAAGATGCGCGTCTCGATCGCGCGTGCCCTCGTCACCCAGCCCAAGCTGCTGCTGATGGACGAGCCCTTCGCGGCGCTCGACGAAATCACCCGGCAGAAGCTCAACGACGACGTGCTCGATCTTTGGACCCGCACCCGCGTGACGGTGATCTTCGTGACGCACTCGGTGTTCGAATCCGCCTATCTCTCCAATCGCATTGTGGTGATGCGGGCGCGGCCGGGTCAGGTCTATACGGACCTCCCCATCGCGCAGCCGGAAACCCGCGACGCGGATTATCGCGTATCTGAATTCTATCGCGCCAACTGCCAGACCGTCTCGGACGCCCTGCAGCGCGCCATCCAGTCGGCGGAGAGCTGAAATGGCTGACATCACCCGCGCCGTCAGCAGCGAACAGGGCACCGACAGCGCCGCGATCATCGCGCCGCCGCGCGTGTCCAGCAACGAGAAGCTGCTGCGTTTCATCGTGCCCATCGGGGCACTGCTGGTTTTCGTGCTGCTTTGGCAGGCTTTCGTGAGCCTGCGCGGCATTCCCACCTACATCCTGCCGGGTCCGATCGACGCCATCGGGGCGCTGTTCAAGGATTCCGGCACGCTCTGGCCCGCCCTCTGGGTGACGCTGCGCATCACCTTCATGGCGCTCGGCGTCGCGCTGCTCGGCGGCGTGGTGCTGGCGATCATCATCGTGCAGTCCAAGTGGCTGGAGCTGGCGCTGTTCCCGTTCACCGTCATCCTGCAGGTGACCCCGATCATCGCCATCGCGCCGCTGATCCTCATCTATGCGCCCGATACGCAGACGGCGCTGATGATCTGCGCCTTCCTCGTGGCGTTCTTCCCGATCCTCTCCAACATGGTGCAGGGTCTCAAGAGCGTGGACCATAACCTGCTCAACCTCTTCGAGCTTTATGGCGCCAAGGGCTGGCAGACGCTGTTCTTCCTCAAGATCCCGGCCTCGATGCCCTACTTCATGGCGGGCCTGCGGATTGCCGGCGGTCTCTCGCTGATCGCGGCCGTGGTGGCCGAGTTCGCGGCGGGTTCGGCCGGACAGGGTTCGGGCCTCGCCTTCCGCCTGTTGGAGAGCCAGTATCGCCTCAACCTGCCGCGCATGTTTGCCGCGCTCATCATGCTTTGCGGCACGGGCATCGCCATCTACGCGCTGACCTCGTTCGTGGCCTGGCTGACGCTGCATCGCTGGCACGAAAGCGCCATCCGGCGCGAGAACTAGCCAGTGGCCGCCAGCGCAGCATCCTGGGCCGGCGACAGCGTTGTGCTGCTCAACGCCCGCCTGCCCGACGCCGCCCGCGGGCTGGCGTCCGGCAAGGTGCAATTAGCCAATATCAGGACTGTCGATGGCAAGGTGATTGCCATCGGCGCCGACGTGACGCCGGAGCCCGGCGAGGCCAGCCACGATTGCCGGGGCGGCCTCGTAGTGCCGGCCTTTGTCGACGTGCATACGCATCTCGACAAAGGGCACATCTGGACGCGGACCGAGAACCCGGACGGCAGTTTCATGGGCGCGTTGCGCTCGGTTGGCGCTGACCGGCAGGCGCATTGGTCGGCCGAGGATATCGAGCGCCGTACGGATTTTGCGCTGCGCTGTGCGTTTGCCCATGGCACGGCGGCGATCCGCACGCATCTCGATAGCGATCCCGCGCAGCGGGTAGTGAGTTGGCCGATCTTCGACAAGGTGCGCGACGCCTGGCGAGGTCGGATCGAATTGCAGCCCGTCGCGCTGATCGGGCCGGACAGCATGTGCGACCTGGAGGAAGTGCGGGCGGTTGCGCGCTGGATCAAGCCGTTTGGCGGCGTCCTCGGTGGCGCGATTGCCAACCATCCCGACGCGCGGACGGCAATGGCTAATGTCGTGAAAGCGGCTGACGAGTTCGGACTGGATATCGACGTGCATTGCGACGAGACGCTCGATCCCGAAGCAAGCTCGCTGCTTTATCTGGCCGAGGCCATTCTGGAAGCCAGGTACGAGGGGCGCGCGCAGGCGGGCCATTGCTGTTCGCTGGCGACCCAATCTGCGGACGTCGCGGCTCGGACCATCGACAAGGTTGCCGAAGCAGCGGTGGCGGTTGTCTCGCTGCCGCTCTGCAACATGTATCTTCAGGATCGCCAGCCGGAGGGCGCTGTGCGTACGCCGCGCCTGCGGGGCATCACGCTGGTCAAGGAACTCAAGGCGGCCGGCTGTACCTTGTCGGTGGCCTCGGACAATACCCGCGACCCCTTCTATGCCTATGGCGATCTCGACATGGTGGAAGTGTTTCGCGAAACCGCACGTATCGCCCAGATCGACCACCCGAGCGATGACGCCTGGGACTGGCTGCGCGCGCTGACCGCCCTGCCCGCGGCCTCGGCCCGTTTCGCCTATGACGGCACCATCGCTGTCGGCCACGCGGCCGATCTCGTCATCCAGCGCGCCCGGTCGTGGAGCGAACTGCACAGCCGCCCGCAGGCGGACCGGATCGTGGTCCGGTCCGGGCGGGCGATCGACACTACCATGCCCGACTATTCCGAACTCGACGGCCTCATCGGAGCCCCATCATGAGCATCGCCAATTTCCGCGCCGACCTTGGCGACATTCCGGTTGAAGACCGTCCGCGCCTAGTGCAACAGCGCAGCCGCGACCATTACTGGTATTCGCCGATCCTGAAGGAAAAGCTCGAAAACGTCACCGCCGAGATCGTCGTCTCGCCGCGCTCGGTCGAGGAGGTGAAGACCGTGCTGGCAGCGGCTTACCGGCACAACGTCGCCATCACGCCGCGCGGCGCGGGCACGGGCAACTACGGCCAGGCCATGCCGCTGGCCGGCGGCGCTATGCTCAACCTCATGAACATGGATAAGGTGATCGAGATCAAGCCGGATCGCGTGCGCGCGCAGGCCGGCGCGGTGATGGAGCATATCGACCAGCAGACCCGGGCTGCCGTCGGCGGCGAGCTGCGCTTCCATCCCTCGACCTATCGCATGGCCAGCATCGGCGGGTTCGTCGCGGGCGGCTCGGCGGGCGTGGGTTCGATCCGCTGGGCGGGGCTGCGGGCGTTCGGCAATATTCTGGGCCTGAAGGTCATCACCTGCGAGGAGACACCGCGCGAGCTGGATCTGGTGGGCAAGGACATCCTCAAGGTCGCCCATGCCTATGGCACCAACGGCATCATCGTCGAAGTCGAGATGCCGCTGACGCAGAGCTACGACTGGGTCGACGTGATGGTCGGGTTCGACGACTATCTCGACGCCTGCCGCTTTGCCGAGGCCGTGGGGCATCAGGATGGGCTGCTGGTCAAGGAAGTCGCCGCCTGCGCCGCGCCGATCCCCGAGACCTATTTCACCCGCCACAAGACCTATGTGCGGCCCGACCAGTCGGCGGTGCTGCTGATGGTGGCGCCGGTGGCGGTCGTGCCGATGATGGTGTTCATCGATCACCACAAGGGCGAGGTGCTCTATCGCTCCGATACCGCGAGCGAGGAAGAGCGCAAGCGCCTGCCGCCTATTTATGAGCTGGCGTGGAACCACACGACGCTGCGGGCGCTCAAGGTCGATCCGACCATCACTTACCTCCAGACCCGCTATCCGAGCGTGGCGCATATCAAGACCATCATGGATATCCTCGGCGACGAGCTGCCCATGCATGTCGAAGTGGCGCGGCAGGATGGCAAGGTGGCCTTCGCCGGCCTGCCCATGGTGCGCTACACCAGCGAGGAGCGGCTCGAGGAGATCATCCGCATCCACGAGGAGAATGGCTGCGCGGTCTTCAACCCGCACCGCTATACGCTCGAGGAAGGCGGCATGAAGCGGACGGACAAGGCTCAGCTCGATTTCAAGCGCGAGGCCGATCCGCTCGGCATCCTCAACCCCGGCAAGATGATCGCCTGGAACGACCCGGATTTCGACTTCGAATCCGGCCGCATCTGGCTGTTCAGCGGCCTGGCACCTGCGGGGGCCTGATGCGCGTCCACATCGTCCACGCCCATCCGGTCGAGACCAGCTATAACCGCGCGCTTTTCGATGCCGTGATCCAGGAGGCGCGAAGCGCTGGCCATGAGGTCGATCCGCTCAACCTCTACGATGCCGGGTTCGACGCTGTGCTCAGCCGACAGGAACGGCTCAACTACCACGACCTTGCGGTCAACCTGACCGACGAGATCAAGCCCTATGCCGACCGGTTGCTGGCGGCAGAGGTGCTGATCTTCATCCATCCGGTCTGGAACTACGGCTATCCGGCTATTCTAAAAGGATATTTCGATCGGGTATTCCTGCCGGGCGTGTCGTTCTACATGGACGGCGAGGGCGACAAGGGCATTCCCAAGGCCAACTTCAAGCACATCAAGAAGGTGATCTACATCACCACCTATGGCGGCAATCGCTGGCGCACCTGGCTCATGGGCGACCCACCTCGCCGCGTCGCCAAGCGCTGGGCCTGGGTGACGTTCCGCACACCGAAGCCACCGACTTACCTCGCGCTCTACGACATGAACAACAATACGCAGAGCCAGCTGACGGCGTTCATAGGCAAGGTGCGGCAGGCGATCAGGGACCTTGGCCGGCGGTAGAATCGGTTGCTGCGAAGCGGCTTCGCGGAAAATTCATGCTTTTTCCGCAACCAAGTTGGCAGACTTGCACCGCAAGCCATTGATTTTGCTAAGTGTGACTGGTCGTACGCGGCTCCAAATCGTTAAATTTTGACTCAATTTCGACCAATGTTTTGCGATCTTTCGCGGATTTTGCAGCGATATTCGCGACTTTTGGCGTATCTTTTTGATCCCCTTTCTTCGGAATTGGGCGGCTTCGATCGCGGCGTTTCCATTCTAACCCAGCCGGACGGGACGGGGATAAGTCGGCTTGGGGCGATTGAACCAGTTCGGCTCAGGGGGCGTTCAGGCTAGAGCGCAACCGAACGGACACCCCCAGAACCATGCAGAGCAAGCTTATCCACGACGCCGAAGGTCAGCAGACCTATGCCATCATTCTCGCGACCGGAGACGAAGTCACCGCGTGCCTGACGGCCTTCGCCAGGGAGGCCGGACTACAGGCGGCGAGCTTCAAGGCGATCGGGGCGTTCAAGAGCGCCAGGCTGGCGTTCTTCGACTGGGAAGCGAAGGAATACCTGCCGATTGCGGTGGACGAGCAGGTCGAGGTCGCCTCACTGACGGGCGACGTGGCAATCGGGCCGGACGACAAGCCGGCGCTGCACATCCATGCAGTGCTCGGCCGCCGCGACGGATCGGCGGTGGCTGGTCATCTGCTCTCGGCCGAGGTGAGGCCGACGCTGGAGGTGATTCTGACGGAGTCACCTGAATATCTGCGTAAAAAGCTCGATCCCAATGTGGGTTTGGCGCTGATCAAGCCGGAATTGTGAGCTTTCGGCGAGTCTAGTCAAAGCAGACCTCGATGAGGATGGAGCGTCGCCGACGAGCCGGCCGATGGTTGCATCTGCGTGCATTGGCTCACCGCCCTGCCCCTTACCGCGGCAATCTTTTTCCTCCCCTGCTTCGACTTTAGACGAAACGGCCTGCGCGCTCGATTGACATCTATGCGGAATTAGAATTGTGATTAGGTCATAATTCTAAGATCGGATGAATGATGGAGCTCAAGCCGCTCGAATCCTTTCTGGCCGTGATGTCCACCGGGAGCATTACCGGGGCGGCGCGCGTGCTTGGCCGGTCGCAGCCGGTGGTGACGCGCCATATCCAGGAACTCGAGACGGAGATCGGCTTCGACCTCTTCCGCCGCAACGGGCCGCGCATCTCGCCGACCGAGCGCGGGCTTCGCTTCCATACGGAAGTCGAGCGGCTCATGACGGGCCTCAACCAGCTTTCCGAGCGTGCCGCGGCCATTGCCGGCTCGGCGCCGCTGGCCATCGAGATCGCTGCGATCCCGGCGCTGGCGGCGGGTCTCGTGCCCAAGGCGCTGGCCATGGTCGAGGAGCCGTTGCAGCCGGCGACGATGCATGTGCGTTCGGCGCCGGCCGAGCAGGTGGTGCAATCGGTGATCGCGCGTAATGCCGATATCGGGATAGCCAGCCTGCCGCTCGACCATCCGGGCCTCGACATTCACCGCCTCTATCGTTCGGCCTGCGTCGTGGCGCTGGCGGCCGATCATCCTCTGGCCGGCAAGGACGTCGTGCAGCTGCGCGATCTCACCGGAATGACGATGATCGGCATGGCCAACCCCTTCCGCCTGCGCCATCGCGTCGACCAGGCATTGCGTGAAGCGGGGCTCGAGCCCAAGCGGATGATCGACACCAATGCGACGGTCACCGCCCTGCAACTGGCGCGACATACGCGCGGCGCGGCGATTATCGAGCCGATGACCGCCTATGGCCTGCCTGTCGAAGGGGTGGCAGTGCGACCGCTCGACGTCGACATTCCGTTTCTCTGGGGCGTGGTGACGGCGCTGCACGCGCCGCTTTCGGCGACGGCCCAGGCCCTGCTCCAGCACCTCGACACCGTCGCGCGCCAGCTGCTGCCCGACATCAAGATCTATGACGCCGCCGACACCGCCTCGCTCGCCGAGGCGCTCTACGGCGCAGCCCAGTAAGCGAGGTTCCATGACGTTCCGCTCCGCAGGCCTGCCTGCCCTCGAAGCCCGATTGAAGGACGACCTCAGCCTGCTGGAGCTGCCGAGCAAGAGCTGGGTGCCGCCCCGCTTCCATGACGGCAGCCGCGTGCGTGACGTCGTGGTGGTGGGCGGGGGCATGTGCGGGCTCGTGGCGCTGGCCAGCCTGCAATTGCTGGGTATCGACAATATTGTGGCCTATGACCGCGCGCCGGAGGGGCGCGAGGGGCCGTGGGTGACGTTTGCGCGGATGCGCACGCTGCGTTCGCCCAAACAATTGACGGGACCGGCGCTCGGGCAGCCCGCGCTGACGTTCCGCGCCTGGTACGAAGCGCAGTTCGGGCGGGACGAATGGGCCCGGCTCGACAAGATTCCCCGCACGATGTGGATGGATTACCTGGTCTGGTATCGCAAGGTGCTCGACCTGCCGATCGAGAACGGCACGCGGGTGCTGGAAATCCGGGCCATCGAGGACGATCTGCTGGCAGTGGACATCGAGCGGCTTGCGAATGGTGAGCGCGAGACGGTGTTTGCGCGGCGCGTCGTGCTGGCTACCGGGCGGGACGGGCTTGGGGCGCCGTTCGTTCCGGCTTTCGCCAGGAGCGTCGATCGCCGGTTCTGGGCGCATTCGGCCGATGCCATCGACTTCGCCGCCCTGCGGGGCAAGCGCGTCGCCGTGATCGGCGCAGGCGCTTCGGCAATGGATAATGCGGCAACGGCACTCGAGACGGGCGCCGGATCGGTGGACATGTTCGTGCGCCGCAAGGATCTGCCGCGCATCAACAAGTTCACCGGGATTTCCAGCCAGGGCGTGGTCAACGGCTTCATCGGCCTGCCCGACGAGTGGAAGTGGAAGTTCCTGCACCACACGCTGGGCGCGCAGACGCCGCCGCCGCGCGATTCCACGCTGCGCGTGTCGCAGCACGAGAATGCGCGCTTCCATCTGGGCAGCCCCATCACCGACCTGCGGCAGGTCGGCGACCATGTGGTGCTGACGACGCCGCGCGGGCAGTATCCGATGGATTTCGTGATCTTCGCGACGGGCTTCAACGTGTCGCTGGAGACGCGGGCGGAGCTGGCGAGCTTTGCCGGCAACATCGCCTACTGGACGGACCGCTTCGCGCCCGATGCAGGGCTCGAAAGCGAGGAACTGGCGACTTCGCCCTATCTCGGCCCCTCGTTCGAGTTCCAGGAGAAGGTGGCCGGCAGGACGCCGGGCCTCGAGCATATCCACTCGTTCAATTACCCGGCCACGCTCAGCCACGGCAAGCTTTCCGGCGACATTCCCGCCGTCAGCGACGGGGCACAGCGGCTCGCCAAGGGCATTGCCAAGAGCCTCTTCGTCGAGGACCGGGGCACCCATTTCGACAACCTCAAGGCCTACGAAACGCCCGAACTGCAGGGCGACGAATGGACCGACTACGAAGCGACCGCCCAGGAGAAAAGCGCATGAAAACCATCCATCTCAACGGCGCAGACTTCGTCTACGACATTGCCGGGGAAGAGCATGAGGACACGATCATCGTGCTCCACGGCGGGCGCGGGATCGGCGACCATCGCGGCGACTTCCAGGCCTTCGCGCCGCTGACCGACCATTATCGCGTCATCGCCTATGACCAGCGCGGGTGCGGGGAAAGCTCGCTCACGCCGCCCTATACGTTCGAGCAGTTCGCCGACGACCTGGAGGCGTTCCGTCAGCATTTCCTGGGCGATCGAAAGCTCATCCTCATCGGCGGCTCGTTCGGCGGCATGATCGCGCTCACCTATGCGGTCAAGTATGGCGACAAGCTCAGCCACCTCATCCTGCGCGGCACGGCGGCCAGCCATCACCACGAGGCCGAGGCGATCGAGAACTTCAACGCACGCATCCACAAGGCGACGTCGGCCTCGATCGGCATGGTGGACAAGATGTTCTCGGACAAGGTCGTGGACGACACCGAGCTGCGCCTCATCTGGCTGGCGCTGCAGCCGCTGTATTTCGAGAAACTCGACCCCGACGCGGCGCTCGAAAAGACGCGCACGATGCAGCTCCATGCCGAGACGCACAACGCGCTCTTCAAGGACAAGAGCTACGACCTGCTCGACAAGCTGCCGGGCATCAAGGTGCCGACCTTCGTCGTGTGCGGGGGGAGCGACTGGATCTGCCCGCCGTCGCAGTCGCGCATCATCGCCGATACCGTGCCGGGTGCCGAATATCTCGAAGTGCCGGGGGCGAACCATCCGGTGCATCACGAGAAGCCCGAAATCGTGCTGCCGGCCATCCGCGACTTCATCGCGCGGAGGCGTGGATGATCCGATTTGCACTCGGCAAGCTGGCTGAGGCAGCCATAGCCGTCTGGGGCGTGGTGACGATCGTGTTTTTCGTCTCGCGCGTGCTGGGCGACCCGGCCGTGCTGCTGCTGCCGCTTGGCGCGAGCGAAACCGAGCTCAACGCGCTGCGGTCCTCGCTCGGGCTCGACCAGCCTATCCTTGTGCAATATTTCAACAGCATGGGCGCGGTGCTGCGCGGGGACTTCGGCATGTCCTTCCAGCACATGCGCCCTGCCCTCGATGTCGTGCTCGAACGCATGCCGGCCACGGCGATCCTCGCCTTCGCCGCGCTGGTGCTGGGCGTGCTGATCGGCGCGGTCGCCGGCACGATCGCCGCGCTCAACCGCGGCAAGCTGGCCGAACTCATCGTCATGACGGCAGCCCTGCTCGGGCAGGCGACGCCGGTCTTCTGGCTTGGCCTCATGATGATCCTTTTCTTCTCGGTGCAGTTGGGCTGGCTGCCTTCGGCGGGCTCGGGGACGTGGGCGCACCTGGTGCTGCCGGCCGTCACGCTCGCCGTGTTCGTTTCCGCATCCATTGCGCGGCTGCTGCGCTCCTCGCTGCTCGAAATCCTGGGCGAGGACTATGTGCGCACGGCGCGCGCCAAGGGCCTGCTGCCCCAGACCATCTTCACCTGGCACGTTGCGCGCAACGCCCTCATCCCCGTGGTCACCATGATCGGCATCATCGCCGGCGAACTGCTTGGCGGGTCGGTGGTGACCGAGACCGTCTTCGGCTGGCCGGGCGTCGGCCGTCTCATCGTGCAGGCCATCCAGAACCAGGACTTTCCCGTGATCCAGGCCGGTGTCGCCGTCGTGGCCATCATCTTCGTGTTCATCAATCTCGCCATCGACCTGCTCTATGGCGTGCTTGATCCACGCATCCGGCGCGAGCGCTGAGCCATGGGCGCGTTTCTTTCCGCATTGCTCAAGAGTCGTTCGGGCCTGTTCGGCTTCGTGCTGCTGACCTTCTTCGTGCTGGTCGCAATCTTCGCGCCGATGCTGGGGCTGTCGAGCCCCATCCGCGGCGACCTGATGGCGCGGCTTGCTCCGCCCACCTGGACGGGGTTATTCAGCCCGGGTGCGCATCCGCTCGGAACCGACGAGGTCGGGCGCGATATCCTTTCACGGATCGTCCACGGCAGCCGCCTGACGCTGATGATCGCGGCGACCGCGGTGATCCTCGGCGGGGTCATCGGCACGTTCCTCGGGATCGCGGCGGGGTATTATCGCGGCGTCGTCGACCGCGTGCTGATGCGGCTGGTCGATATCCAGCTGGCGCTGCCGCTGATGCTGCTGGCGCTGCTGGTGGTGGCGGCGCTCGGGCCGTCGTTCAACAATCTCATCATCGTACTCGCCCTCACGAGCTGGATCCGCTACGCCCGCATCATCCGCGGGCAGGTGCTGGCATTGCGCGAGCGCGAATTCGTGCAGTCGGCCCATGCGATCGGCGCTTCGACGCTGCGCATCATGCTGCGGCACATCCTGCCCAACGTGCTGACCCCGGCGCTCGTCGTCGCCACGCTGGAGCTGGCACGCATCATCATCATGGACGCGGCGCTCTCGTTCCTGGGCCTTGGCGTGCAGCCGCCAAATCCGAGCTGGGGCCGCATGCTGGCCGATGGCCGCGTCTATATCTCCACCGCCTGGTGGATCGTCACCTTCCCCGGCCTCGCCATCCTCCTGACCGTGCTGTCGGTCAACCTGCTCGGCGACTGGCTGCGGGACTATTTCGACCCGAAATTGAGGACTTCCCGATGACCGCTTCCCGTGCCCTCCCCGACCGCGTGCGGCGCGTGCAGGCCGAAATGGCCGAGCGCGGGATCGACGCCACCCTGCTCTTCAAGCCGGAGAACAGCTTCCTGCTCACCGGGTTCAACCCGATCATCTATTCGCACCCCGTGGTCGCCATCGTGCCGCGGACGGGCGAGCCGATCATGCTGGTGCATGCCCTGCGCGACGATCATGGGCGGGCCAGCGCCTTCGTCAACGACATCCGCCTCTATGGCGCCTGGTCGGACAAGGTGACGATGGGGCCGAACTGGCTCGATGCGCTCGGGACGATCCTGGGTGAGCTCGGGGTTCGCGAGGGGACGCTGGCTGTCGAGGAAGATTTCATGCCGGTGGCGCGGCAACGGCAGATCGCAGGGCATTTGCCCTCGGCGACGTTCGTGGATGCCAGCCATTTCATCGACCATGTGCGGCTGATCAAGGATGCCGACCAGATCGCGATGGCGCGCATCGCGGCCAGGATCGCCGATGCGGGCATGGACGAGGCCGTGCGGCGGGTTGCGCTCGGCGTGAGCGAACGCGAGATTGCGCTCCAATCCATGCATGTGATGAACCAGCTCTGGTCGAGTGACTATCCCGATGTGGAAGTCGCCGATTTCGGCACGCTGGAAGGCGGGGCGCAGAACGGGCTCTGGACCTGGGCGCTGGCCGGCGATCGCATGTTCTTCAATTGCGATAATCCGACCCAGCGCCAGCCGCGGCGGGGCGAGGCCGTGAGCGTCTTCATCTGGACCAATGCCAACGGCATCCATGCCGAGAACGAGCGCACGATCGCGTTCGGACCGCTGCCCGATGCACATCGTCGGGCGCTCGATACCATCCTCGATATCCGCGAGACGCTGCGGCCGATGATGAAGCCGGGCACGCGCTATGCCGACCTTTTCCTGGCCACCAAGGCGGGGCTAGAGAAGGCGGGCTATGGCAAGAACATTCCGGGGCGGATCGGGCATGGGATCGGGCTGGGTGCGCATGAGCATTCCTCGCTCGACGCCAGGAGCGAGCTGGTGCTCGAGCCGGGCATGCTCTTCACGCTTGAACCGAACCTGCGCGTGCCGGGGACCGGCGCCACGCAGATTTCGGACACCATCCTCATCACCGAAGGCGGTTGCGAATACCTGACGCAGTCGCGCGGCGGCTATATCGAGGTCTAGCCGATGGCGCCGCTGCTCGAGATCAAGCACCTGACAGTCGAGTTCGCCACCAGCGCCGGCGTGCTGCACGCGGTCAACGACGTGTCCTATGCGCTCGAGGCCGGCGAAACGCTCGGCATCGTCGGTGAATCCGGCTCGGGCAAGTCTGTGCATGCGCTGGCCATGGTCGGGCTCATTCCCAGCCCGCCGGGCCGCGTGGTTTCGGGCGAAGTGTTGTTCGACGGCGTCGACCTGCTCAAGCTTCCCGAACGCGAATTGCGCGACCTGCGCGGACGCCAGATCGGCTTCGTCTTCCAGGACCCGATGACCAGCCTCAACCCCGTGCTGACGGTGGGCCGGCAAATCATGGAGCCGCTGCGGCGACACCTCAAGCTCTCGCACGCCGCTGCGCGCAACCGGGCCAAGGAATTGCTCGACCTCGTCGGCATCATCGACCCCGAAAAGCGGCTCGACGACTTTCCGCACGAATTTTCAGGCGGCATGCGCCAGCGCGTCATGATCGCCATCGGCATATCGTGCGAACCCAAGCTTCTCATCGCGGACGAGGCGACGACGGCGCTCGACGTGACGGTGCAGGCGCAGATTCTCGAACTGGTGCGCGATCTCAAGCGCAAGATCGGCACGACCGTCATCTGGATCACCCATGACATGGGCGTGGTGGCCGGTCTCGCCGATACGGTGCAGGTCATGTATGGCGGCCGCATCATGGAGCGCGGACCGGTGCGCGCGATCTTCAAGGATCCGCGCAGCGCCTATACGTGGGGGTTGCTGCGCTCGCTGCCGGGCAAGCTCACCGCCGCCGACCAGCGGCTCTACCAGATCCCGGGCAGCCCGCCCAACATGATCCACCCGCCTGCAGGCGATCCTTTTGCGCCGCGCAACCAGTTTGCCACCGAGCGCTGCCGCACCGAGGTGCCACCGCTCCGCCAGGTCGAAGGCGGAGTGCCGGGCCATGAGGTCGCGGCCTGGTATGACCTGCCGAGCGCGCTCAAGCAGCAAGGATTGAGCCAATGAGCGACGAGATTTTGCTGCGCGTCACGGATCTGGAAAAGACCTACGGCCACGAGCGCGGCCTGCTTTCGGGCAAGTCGCAGGCCGTACGCGCCGTCGACAAGGTCAGCTTCGACATCAAGCGGGGCGAGACGCTGGGACTGGTGGGAGAATCCGGCTCGGGCAAGAGCACGACCGGCCGCGTGTTGCTGCAGCTGGACAAACCCACGGGCGGGGAGATCGAGTTCGAGGGGAACAGGCTGACGGGCCTTTCCAAATCGGCGCTCAAGCCGTTCCGCAGGCAGATGCAGATCATCTTCCAGGACCCCTACGCCTCGCTCAATCCGCGCATGACGGTGGGCGATTTCGTCGAGGAGCCGCTGATCGTGCATCGCCTGATCCGCGGGCGCGCAGAGCGGAAGACGCGGGTGGCGGAACTGTTCGAGATGGTGGGGCTCGACCCCAGCTTCGCCAAACGCTATCCGCACGAATTCTCCGGCGGCCAGCGGCAGCGCGTCAACATTGCCCGCGCCATTGCGCTCGATCCGAGCTTCATCGTGGCGGACGAGCCGATCACGGCGCTCGACGTGTCGATCCAGGCGCAGATCGTGAACCTCTTCCAGGATCTGCAGCAGCGGCTGGGACTGACTTACCTCTTCATCGCGCATGACCTGTCGATGATCCGGTATCTCTGCCACCGGGTCGCGGTGATGCTGCGCGGCCGCATTGTCGAGATCGGGCCGACCGAGGCGATCTTTGCCAATCCGCAGCACGCCTATACGCGCGCGCTGCTCTCGGCGATCCCCGTGCCCGACCCCGATATCGAGAGTCAGCGGCATCCGATCCCCTTCGACTACGCCACACAGAATTCCCCGCCCGAGGCAACGCTGCGCCCGGTGGGACCCGAGCATTTCGTTTTGGCCTGACGGCCAGATGTCCAAAGGAGGGACAACCACATGAACAAGTTCTTGAAAGGCATACTGGTCGGTTCGACCATGCTTGCAGGCCTCGCGTTACCGCACCTGGCGCAGGCCGCGGACCTCACCATCGCGCTGTCCAACCCGGTGAACACGTTCGACCCGCACATGACGGCGTCGGTCGGTACGGATCTGTCGGTGCTCAGCCACATCTACCCGGCCCTGATCCTGCGTGGCCCCGACCTCAAGCTGCATGGCAGCCTCGCCAAGGAATGGTCGCTGGTGGACGACAATACCTGGCGCTTCACGCTCCAGGACGGCGCCAAGTTCTCCAATGGCGAGCCGCTCGACGCCGAAGCGGTCAAGTGGAACCTCGACCGCGTGCGTGATCCGGCGATCAAGGCGCGTATCGCGAGCTGGTTCACCCTGGTTTCGGAAGTGAACGTGATTTCGCCGTCCGAGCTGGAAGTGAAGACGTCGGCGCCCTACCCGGCTTTCGCCGACCAGCTCTCGATGTTCCTGCTGCTGCCCCCGAAATGGGCGGCAGAGCATAACCCGGTCAACGAGACGATGTCCGGCGGTCCCTACAAGGTGCGCACCATCGTGCCGGGCGAATCCGTGGTGCTCGACGCCAACCCGGATTATTTCGGCGACAAGGCCGAGTTCGACTCGGTGACCTTCCAGATCATCCCGGAGACGGGCAGCCGTATCGCGGCACTGCTCTCGGGCGATGTCGACATGATCAACGGCATTCCGGTGACGGAAATCGACCGGATCAAGCAGTCGGGCAACGCGACTGCCGGTGCGGTGGATTCGACGCGCTCGATGATGATCAAGTTCAACACCACCGTGCCGCCGTTCGACAACGTCAAGGTGCGCCAGGCGCTCAACTATGCGGTCGACAAGGAAGGCATTTCCAAGGCCCTGTTCAACGGCCTTGCCCAGCCTTCGCTCTGCCAGGTGCTGACGCCGAACTACTTTGGCTTCAATCCCGACCTCAAAGCCTATCCCTACGATCCGGACAAGGCGGCGCAGATGCTCGCCGAGGCCGGCGTCGACCTAAGCAAGCCGATCGAGTTCGACGTGCCGTCGGGCGTTTATCTCCAGGGCACGGAAGTGGCGCAGGTCGTGGCGTCCCAGCTCACGGACATTGGGCTTAACGTGAAGATCACCGAGCTCGAATTCTCGGTCTACATGAACAAGTACCTGCAATCGCACGAGCTCTCGCCGATTTCGCTGCTGGCCCAGGCCTGGCCGACGATCGACGCGGATGGCCTGCTCACGCTCTTCGCTCCGGGCAATAACTACGCCTATTGGGACAATGCCGATTTCGGCGCTGCGCTGGCCGAAGGCCGCGCCAGCACCGACCCGGCCGTGCGCCAGGCCGCCTACAAGAAGGCGACCGAAGTGATGTGCGACCAGGCTCCGGCCATCTTCCTCTACGCACAGCCGGCGACCTATGCCTATGCGAACGACATCACCTGGACGCCGCGCGGCGACGACTGGGTACGTGCCTTCGACATGCATCCGGCCAAGTAGGCTTTGACCCAGGGCGAGGCGGCTATTCCGCCTCGCCCAAGGAACGAACATGCACCTCTTCGCCAGCCACCTGGGTACATTCGAGGTAGAGCACGACGCAGCCGGCCAGCCGAGCCTGCGTCCGTTCCGGCTCGACCCCGATCCGTCGCCGGTAGGCATGGCCTATCTCGACCTGGCGCGGCATCCCTCACGCATCCTGTCGCCGATGGTGCGGCGGAGCTGGCTGGAGGCGCCGACCGATCCGGCGACACGACGGGGGCGCGGGTTCGACGACTATGTTGCGGTGGGCTGGGACCAGGCGGCCAGGCTGGTGGCAGATACGCTGGCGCGCACGCGGGACCGGCTGGGCAACGAGGGTGTCTTCGGCGGTTCTTATGGCTGGGCCAGCGCGGGGCGGTTTCACCATGCGCAGAGCCAGCTGAAGCGTTTCCTCAATCTCACGGGCGGTTTCACTTCGGCGGTCAACACCTATAGCTACGGCGCGGCCGGGGTGCTGCTGCCGCATGTGCTCGGGGCGGACTACAAGGATGCGTGCGATACGGCGCCATCGTGGAGCGATATCGCCGCTTCGTGCCGCCTGCTCGTGGGGTTCGGCGGGTTCCGCCTGAGCAATGCGCAGGTGGAGGCCGGAGGCACGGGTTCGCATCGCGCGGCTCCTGCGTTGCGGGACTATGTGAGCAATGGCGGGCGGATGGTGGTGTTTTCGCCCAGCGCCGCGGATGCGCCGGAGGGCGCCGAGCACCATTTCCTCAGGCCCAATACCGATACGGCGGTGATGCTCGGGCTTTGCCATACGCTGCTGGTGCGCGGACGGGCAGACCATGATTTCCTTGCGCGCTGCACGATGGGTTTCGAGCTGTTTGCGCGCTATCTGCTTGGGGAAGACGATGGCGCGCCGAAGTCTGCAGCCTGGGCGTCGGCGATTTCGGGGGTTCCGGAAGCCGTGATTACCGGGCTCGCGCTGGAGCTTGCCGACACGCCGAGCCTCATCAACCTGAGCTGGTCGCTGCAGCGGGCCCGGTTCGGCGAGCAGCCCTATTGGGCGGCGATCGCACTGGCTTCGATGGCGGGGTATGTCGGTGAGCGCGGTTGCGGCTTTGCCTTCGGACTCACGGCCGTCAATTCGGTGGGCCAGCCGGTGCGGCGCCTCAAGGGGCCGTCATTCGAGCAGGGGCGCAATCCGGTGGGGCACTATATTCCGGTGGCCCGGATCACCGAACTGCTCGAGGGTGAGCACCGGACCATCGCTTACAACGGCCGCATCCTGCCGTTACCGAAAATCGGGCTGGTCTGGTGGGCTGGCGGCAATCCGTTCCATCATCATCAGGATCTAGGCCGGCTGGCGCGCGCGTTCCGCAATCCGGAGACGGTCATCGTCACGGATTCGGTGTGGACGGCGACGGCGCGGCACGCCGATATCGTACTGCCCGCCGCCCTGCCCTTCGAGCGGAACGATATTGCCGCTTCTTCGCGCGACAATTGGCTGGTCTATTCGCGCCAGGTGCTGCCGCCGCCGGACAATGTGCTGACCGACCACGATGGCCTGAGGCGCATTGCGCGGGTCATGGGGCTTGAAGAGGATTTTTCCGAAGGTCGGTCGGAGGCCGAGTGGGTGGTGCATCTCTATGATGGCTATCGTGCGCGCTATCCCGAGCTACCCTCGGCGGAGACGTTCTTTGTCGAGGGCTATGCCGGGCTCGATATCGACGCCACCGCGCCAGCCCCGGCGGATCACTTCCGGGCCTTTGTGACCGATCCCGCCGCGCGACCGCTGCGCACGCGGTCCGGCCTTATCGAGCTGTTTTCGGAGACGGTTGCGGGTTTCGACTATGCCGATCATCCGGGGCACCCGAGCTGGATGCAGCCGGAGGAATGCCTGCTCTCCCCGCTGGCGACGAAGCACGGCTTTCATCTCCTGTCGCCCCAGCCGAGCACGCGGCTGCATAGCCAGTTGCATGGCGCGGGACCCAGCCAGAGTGCGAAGCGCGACGGGTTGGAGAGAGTCGAGATCAATCCGGGCGATGCCCGTGAGCTTGGGCTTGCGGAAGGCGATGTCGCGGAGATCTACAACGAGCGTGGCCGGATATGGGCCAGCGTGGCGCTGGCGCCGCACCTGATGGAGCGCGTGCTGGTGCTGCCGACGGGTGGATGGTTCGATCCGGTCGACGGGATCGATCGGGGCGGCAATCCCAATACGCTCACCGCCATCCGGCCAACCTCGACACTGGCGCAGGCGACGGCCCCCAATTCCTGTCTCGTATCCATCCGACGCGCCGATCCAAGGGAAACAGCATGAACGCAGACGTCCTCAATACCCTTGCCGGGCTGGCCCCGGAATCCGAGCTGGCGGCCATAAGGGCGCGGCGGCCCGAATTCGTCGATGGCGCGGAGAATTGCCGCGCGGCGGTGATCGAGCCCAAGGTCGATGTGGGCCTGGGTCTGCCGCTTCGGTCGGCGTTGGCGGCACGCATGGCGCGGCTCAACGGCGATGAGCGGCTGGCGGCGCATTATCGCGCCGGTATGCCGGGGGACGATGCGGAGCTTGCGCTCATTGCCGATGGTGGTTTCCCGCAGGGCGCGGATCGGCGGCTGCGCGCGATATTGCGCCATGTCGATTTCATCACCGTGGCGCCGCGGGCCTGCACGCGCAACGATACCGAGCGGCTTGTTACCGAGGGGCTGACAGTGCCCGAAGTGGTGGCGCTGGCCGAACTCATCGGCTTCCTCAATTTCGAGGTCCGCATCCTTGCCACTCTCGACCTGTTGAGGGATACGCCATGACCGAGATGAGCAACTTCAAGGTCAAGGCCCTGACCTGGCACCCCTACCTGCCGCCGGTGGAAATTGCCGATGCGACGCCCGAGCAATTAGCGGCGATGCAGATCACGCCTTCGAGCGGCAAGGTTTCGCCCTATGTGCGCACGCTGGCGCACGACCCCGACTCGTATGTGACGCGCACGCAGCTCTTCAACGACATCATGTATGTGAAGGGCGGGCTCGACCGCGCCGAGCGGGAGCTCGGAGCGCTCATTGCCTCGTGCATCAATGGCTGCGTCTATTGCGCGTCGGTTCACGCGCGGCGGTTCATCGAACTGACGGGCAATACCGAGACCGTGGAGCGCATCTATCGGTTCGGGCTGCACGAAACGGAAAGTCCGCGGGTGCGGGCGATCATCGATTTCTGTGAGGCGCTTTCAATCACCCCGCCCTCGGCCCGGCCCGAACATGTGACGGCGCTGCGGGAACAGGGACTGGACGACGCGGACATACTCGATCTGGCGCATTCGGCGGCCATATTCGGCTGGGCCAACCGGTTGATGCACACACTCGGGCACTCGCGCTGAGCGGCTAGAACACGAAATCGTAGGTCACGGAATTGGGCGCCCATTCGGGCGCCCTTGCGTTTGGGGCCAGGATGCCGCCGAGGCGTTCGGCGAGCTTGCGGGACGGCAGGTTCTCGCGATCGACCTGGGCGAGCAGCGACGGGAAGCCATAAGCGCGCGGCGCGTGGGCGAGGTAGGCCTGGCCGGCTTCGAAGGCGTAGCCGTGCTTTTCGTCGCCGCTATCCCAGATGGTCCAGCTCAGTTCGGGCGATGCGGCGTCATCGAGCTGCAGGGCACCAACATGGCCGATGGGACGGTCATTGGCCTTGAGGGCGAAGACGTAGCGGCCGAAGCCTCGCAGGTCCCAGTGCCCGATCATGCCGGCGAGTTTCTCGAAGGCGCGAACGCGATCGAACGGACCGCCGACGAAAACCGAGCGGTCGCTCTGGCAGTAGTGGACATAGCCACCAAGGTCTGAGGCCTTGGGGCGTCGGAGGATCAATCTGGCGGTTTCGAGCCTGTCCATGAGGGCTCTCCTGCTGCGGTAGCTGCGGGCGTTTTGAGAGCTTTCGGTGACAGGGTGATGTCGGCCCGAAGAATGAAATCCGCATCCTTGAGCAGCCTACCAACTGGTCTGCTTGGCAAGCAGCATACCTAGTTATGTCTTTGGACATGCATAGACATATCCACTTATGCCTTTTCTGGCCTTCGCAGAAATTTGTGCTCCCAAAAGGCCAATTACTTAACAAAACGTGACTTCGCGCCCTTGGGGGACCGGAACGGAGTTGTTAGGTCCGCGCCGTTCACCCCGCATTGAGGGGGTGGTGGGAGCGCGTCGGCAACCATCGGAGCCGCGCCCGTCACACCCACCAATCCAATACCGGTGAAGTTGCAGCCTCCAGCTTGCGTCTGGCGGCGCGTGTTTGTTTGGAGTGATTTTTTATGACGAAAATTATCGTTCTGGGCGGTGACGGATTCTGTGGCTGGCCGACCGCGCTTCAGCTTTCCAGCGAAGGTCATGATGTGCTTATCGTCGACAACCTGTCGCGTCGCCGCATCGACGGGGAACTGGGCGTGCAGAGCCTCACGCCGATCGCCGACATGCCCGAGCGCATCGCCGCCTGGGAACGCGTGACGGGCAAGACGCTCGGCTTCGCCAATATCGACATCGCCCATGACTATGACGCGCTGCGCGACCTGCTGGCCGCCGAGCGGCCGCAGACCGTGGTGCATTTCGCCGAGCAGCGCGCGGCGCCCTATTCCATGCGCGACGCCGGACACAAGCGCTACACGGTCGACAACAATATCAACGGCACGCACAACCTGCTGGCGGCGCTGGTCGAGCTCGACCTCGACACGCATCTCGTCCATCTCGGGACGATGGGCGTCTATGGCTATGACGGCGACGGGCTGGAACTGCCCGAGGGCTATCTCGACGTGACCGTGGCCGGGCCGGACGGCAAAACCTACCCGCGGTCGATCCTCTACCCGACACAGCCGGGCAGCGTCTATCACCTCACCAAGTCGCTCGACCAGCTGCTGTTCCAGTTCTATGCACGCAATGATGGCATGCGGATCACCGACCTGCACCAGGGCATCGTCTGGGGTACGCAGACCGAGCAGACCCGGCTCGACCCGGCGCTGATCAACCGCTTCGACTATGACGGCGACTACGGCACTGTGCTCAACCGCTTCCTGATGCAGGCGGTGGTCGGCCACCCGCTTACCGTGCATGGCACGGGCGGGCAGACGCGTGCCTTCATCAATATCCAGGACACCGTGCGCTGCGTGTCGCTGGCCGTGGCCAACCCGCCGGCGCGGGGCGACCGCGTGCGTATTCTCAACCAGGTGGCGGAAACGCACCAGGTGCGTGGGCTCGCCGAACTCGTGGCCGAAGTCACCGGGGCGGAGGTCGCCTTCGTCGACAATCCGCGCAAGGAAGCCGTCGAGAACACGCTGAGCGTTTCGAATGCAACGTTCCGTTCGCTGGGCCTTGAGCCGATCCTGCTGCGCGATGCGCTGCTGGCGGAAACGCTCGAGATCGTCGACCGCTACAAGGACCGCTACGACGCCGAGGCAATCCCGGCCAAGTCGCTCTGGACGAAGAACACCCGTCCGGGCGTGGTCAAGAAGAAGATTGCGGACGCTGCGTGATGCGTGACCTTCTGCGCCTCGCCCTGGTTGCGATCCTGGCATTCGCGGTCGTCGGCACCGCCATGGTCTATTCGCGTGGCGGAGACCTTGGTGAAAGTGTCGTCGCCCTTGCGGACCAGGCGCGCACGGCAGTTACCAACGTCGCCGGCGGGAACAACCCGCCGGTGGACGCGACCGTGACCGGAAGCACCGATGTGGCGGCTACCGAGCTCAAGGTGCTGCGGCCGCTGCAGCGGAGCTGGATCGGGCTGGCCGGTTTCCCGGACGAGACGCAGATCCGCTTCGCAGTGCCTCCGGGCGTGAGCTTCACGAGCGGCGAACTCAACCTCGCCTTCCAGTCCGAACTTGCCGAGCATGGCGACGGCCGGATGACGATCGCAGTCAATGGCCGCGACCGTGAGCAGGTGGTGCTCAACAGCGGCAAGGCGAGCCACGCGGTGAAGATCGCGCTCGACGCTTCCGACCTCCTGGGCGAGGAAGTGAACGTGACGCTGATCGGCCGCGGCAATACCAATTCCGGGCAGATTTGCCCAACGGATGCCGCCAATTCCGGCAGCGCGGTGACGCTGCTGGCCGAGAGCGCGCTGAGCCTTGTGACCTATGACAAGATCGACGATCCCGAGACGGCGCTGATCGCGGCATCGGGGCCGATGAACCTTGTACCGGGGCTGTCGACCGCGGATGCGGCGGCGGCGCTCTGGGCGGACCAGCAGCTGGCGCGCGCGGGCATTGCCTCCACCCTCGACAGCGCCGACCAGATGGGGACACGCGTGCTCGTGGCCAATGTCGGAGCGGCGCCGGTGTCGCGGCTGAGCGATACGAGCTTCCAGCTTGCCGGGCAGCCTGGCGTCGAGCGCCTCATCGCGCTGCGCGCAGCGGAGCGGCAGGCGCCGGCTTTGGCAACGCATTGGCCGGTGGATGCGGCGACGCTGGGCAGCGAAACCATCGTCAAGAATTTCCGCGGCTCCAAGCGCTGGACGATCGACTACAAGCTGGCCGACCTGCCGGGCGGGCTGATGCCGGGCCGACTCAACCTCGCCATCAAGATGAGCGAATTGGCAGAGAACCGCGACTGGGTGCTGCGCATCACGCTCAACAATAACCTGCTCGACAGCCGCCGCATCGACGGCAAGGCCAAGAGCATAGACCTGCCCATCGACCTGCCGGCCGATCAGCAGGGACTGGCCAATCGCATCCAGATCGAACTGGTCGACACCTCGCCCAACGAGAGCATCTGCCGGGCTGGCCCGGACGCGCAGGCGCAGTTGCTGCCGACGACGACGCTCACGCCCGGCGTGCAGCCGAGCGAGGGTTGGGGGCCGATGGTCCGCGAACTCGCCAACGCGGCTGCGGTGGGACTGGTGGTGGAAGGCAAGCTCAACGCGGCCGAATCCAGCCGCGCCTCGGCGATGCTGGCGCAGTTCCTGCCGGCAGCGGCGCGGATGGCGTTCGGCGACGACAAGGCGGCGGTGAGCCTGACTGTGGTGACCGAGAGCACGCTTACCGATGCGTTGCGCAAGGTTTCGCTGCTGACGCCGGATAGCGCGGCCAAGGCCGGCGCGGGTAAGCTGCTGATCCTTTCGGCGCAAGCGGGGAGCTTCGATCCGATTGCGATCCACGATCTCGACCGGACGGACCTCAGCAGCCTCATTGCAGGCATGAAGCGCAGCGATGTCGCTTTCCTCGTCCAGCGGCACTAACGAGGCAATTACGGGCGCGCCCACCGGCCACCAGTTCTGGTCGGTGGACAGTGCGCCCGCGCGCCTGACGCGTCCCCTGCCCTTGTGGGGGGCGCCCGTCGTACTGGCGGTGTTCCTCGCCATGAGCACGGCGCTGCTGTTTGCGGTCAACCGGGTGCCGGCACTGGTCGAAGCGTTTCCCAACCGGGATTTCGTGTTCTCGCCCTATATCGGCACGCATTCGATCCCGCTGCGGATTTTCATCGTCTCGTTCTATGTGGCGTTCTCGACGATGTTCGGCTCGACGCTCTGGGGCAAGATCCGGTTCTTCCTTGAGCTGATGCTCTATTACGTGCTGGTGGTTGGGGCGCTCGATGCCATCAACATCATCGGGTTCCGGCTGACCGGCTTCGTCTATTCGCTGCACGTGATCGAGATCCTCTCGGGCCTCATCGGCTTCTTCGTGTTCTCGGCGAAACTGCTCGACCACGGCAGCATGCCGGCTCGGGCGGAGGCGCCGTTCAGCCGGCGGTTCAAGCTGGTGTCGCTGGTGCGGCTGACCGTGGCGGTGATCGTTTCGATCGCGGTGGCCGTCGGTGTCGACAGGCTGGAGCTGCCGCTGGTGTTCGACCTGCGCAACGTGGCGCTGCTCGGCGGCACGGGGCCGGGCGTGTTCCTGTTCCTGCCGGCGCTGTTCTTCGTGCTTTATGTCGATGGCACGCTGCAATCGCTGCTCCGCCGGAAGAGTGCCTTTGCGCCACCGGTGACGGTGATCGTGCCGGCGCACAACGAGGAGCATGTGATTGCCCGGACCATTGCGGCCATCGATGCTTCGGCGGCGCAGTATGATGGCGAGCTCACGGTCACCATCCTCAACAATGCCTCGACGGACGGCACGATTGCAGCGGCCGAAGCAGCGATCGCGGCGGCCAGCCATCTCACGGGCCGGGTGCTCGACGTGCCGACGCCGGGCAAGGCCATCGCGCTCAATCGCGGCATCGCGGAGACCGGGACCGAGTTCGTGATCCGCATCGATGCCGATACGCAGGTGCAGCCGCAGACCATCGCGCTGGCGATGCGGCATTTTTCGCGAGCCGATGTCGGCGTGGTCGGGGGCATGCCTATCGCGCCGGGCGACGGGCCGTTCGACCGGGCGCGCACGCTCGAAGTGCTGCTCAAGCACGGCTATTACCAGGTGGCCTATGGGGCGTTCGACGGGACCATCGGCGTGCCGGGCATGTTCGCGGCCTATCGCACGGCGCTGGTGCGCGATGTTGGCGGGTTCGTGCAGGGCATGAACGGCGAGGACACCGATGTGTCCCTGCGCATCGGAGAGCTGGGCAATCGCGTGGTTTCGGACCCGTCGGTGGTCTATGTCTCGGAAGTGCCCAAGACCTATAAACACCTGCGCGAGCAGCGCATGCGCTGGTTCCGCTCGGTCTATCACGTGTCGGCGCGCAACCGGACGTATCTCGACAGCTGGGAGCTTTCGGTGCGCGGTAAGGTGGTGCTGCCGTTCATGCTGCTCAATTCGGCTCGGCGGGCGATGACGGTGCCGCTGGCCATGTTCGGGGCATTGCACCTGCTGCTGGCGTTCGATCCGACAGGCACGCTCACCGGGCAGGCCGTGCTCGCGGTGATGCTGGGCGCTCCTGCCCTGATGGGCGCGTTCGCGGCCTTGGCCAATGGCCGGGTCGGCGCGCTGATCGGGCTGCCGGAATATGTCGTGTTTCGCCTGCTGCGCTCCTACCTGACGCTCGAATCCGTGCTGAGCATCGCGGCGGCGCCACCGCGCAAGAGCGATCGATAAAATGCAATCAAATCGGGTAGCGGCGGGTTTGCCCACGCCCGCTAGGCTCCATCTGTCCGCCAGCGACCAATTGTGGTTTGCTCGCGGAGGGGTGAGGTCTCATGCGCTATCCGCTCTGGGCGTTTCTCTTCGTGTTCATGCTGCCGCCATTCGCAGCGCATGCGCTGCTGAGCGGAAATGCGACGCTGGACGGCGTGCGCGTCAACCATAGCCCGGTCATCGCGCAGTTCCTGCGCTAAGGGTTCCCTTCCCGAAAAACCGTTTGCCGATCAGGGCCGAACTTCGGCAGGGCTTGCTTGCCTCGCCTTCGGCAATCATATAAAGAAATCTTTATATCCCTGTTCGCGCCCGCCCGAAGCGGCGGCCAAGCGGTAGTTTGCCATGACTTCTCATTCCGATCCCCAAGCCGATTCCCATCTTTCCGACGGGAAGGAAATCCTCGCTGCCCTCAAGCAGGCGGCGTCAGAACGCATCCTGATCCTGGATGGCGCCATGGGGACGATGATCCAGGGGCTCAAGCTCGACGAGGAAGGCTATCGCGGCGAGCGCTTCAAGGACTGGCACAAGGACGTGCGGGGCAATAACGACCTGCTCAACCTCACCCTGCCCGACGCGATCCGCGACATTCACCTGCAGTATTTCCTGGCAGGCGCCGACATCGTCGAGAGCAATACGTTTTCGTGCACGTCGATCGTCATGGCCGACTACGACATGCAGGAGTTCGCCTATGAGCTGAACGTCGAGGGCGCACGGCTGGCGCGCGAGGCGGCGAAGATCGCCGAGGAGCGCGATGGCCGCCGCCGGTTCGTGGCCGGCGCGCTCGGGCCGACGAACAAGACTGCCTCCATGTCCACGGACGTCAACAATCCGGGCCATCGCGGCATCACGTTCGACGCGATCGTGGCGGCCTATGGCGAGGCGATCAACGGCCTTATCGATGGTGGCGCCGACCTGCTGCTTTTCGAGACCATCACCGATACGCTCAATACCAAGGCCGGCATCTTCGCGGCGCAGCGCATCTTCGAGGAGCGCGGCATCACGCGCCCGATCATGATCTCGGGCACGATCACTGACCTTTCCGGGCGTACGCTTTCCGGCCAGACGCCTACGGCGTTCTGGTATTCGGTGCGGCACGCCAATCCCTTCACGATCGGCCTCAACTGTGCGCTAGGCGCCAATGCCATGCGGGCGCACGTCGCCGAGCTTTCGGACGTGGCCGACACCTTCATCTGCGCCTATCCCAATGCGGGCCTGCCCAACGAGTTCGGTGGCTATGACGAAGGCCCCGAATTCATGGCGCGGCAGATCGAGACGTTTGCGCGCGATGGACTGGTCAACATCATCGGCGGCTGCTGCGGCACGACGCCGGACCATATCCGCGCCTTTGCCGAGGTCGTGGCGAAGTATCCGCCGCGCAAGGTGCCGGTGGTCGAGCGGCAGCTCAAGCTTGCCGGCCTCGAGCCCTTCACGCTCACCAAGGAAATTCCGTTCGTCAACGTGGGCGAGCGCACCAACGTCACCGGCTCTGCCCGCTTCCGTAAGCTCATCACGGCCGGCGACTATGCCGCCGCGCTCGAAGTTGCGCGCGACCAGGTCGCCAACGGGGCGCAGGTGATCGACATCAACATGGACGAAGGCCTCATCGATTCCGAAAAGGTGATGGTCGAGTTCCTCAACCTGCTCGCGGCGGAACCGGACATCGCCCGCGTGCCGCTGATGATCGACTCCTCCAAGTTTTCGGTGATCGAGGCCGGCCTCAAGTGCGTGCAGGGTAAGGCCCTGGTCAACTCGATCTCGATGAAGGAAGGCGTGGAGTCGTTCATTGAACACGCCAAGCTCGTGCGTGCCTATGGCGCGGCGGTGGTGGTGATGGCGTTCGACGAGGACGGCCAGGCCGATACCTATGAGCGCAAGGTCGAAATCTGTACGCGGGCCTACAAGATCCTCACCGAGGAAGTCGGCTTCCCGCCCGAAGACATCGTGTTCGACCCCAATATCTTTGCGGTGGCGACGGGTATTGCC
Source organism: Paradevosia shaoguanensis (assembly GCF_016801025.1). Lineage (GTDB taxonomy): Bacteria > Pseudomonadota > Alphaproteobacteria > Rhizobiales > Devosiaceae > Paradevosia > Paradevosia shaoguanensis. Next base: position 4,075,087 of record NZ_CP068983.1, read on the forward strand.
GAGCATAACGGCTATGGCGCCGCCTTCATCGAGGCGACGCGCACCATTCGCGAGACCCTGCCCTATGCCCATATTTCGGGCGGCGTCTCGAACCTGTCGTTCTCATTCCGCGGCAATGAGCCGGTGCGCGAGGCGATGCATGCCGTGTTCCTCTACTATGCCATCCAGGCCGGCATGGACATGGGCATCGTCAACGCGGGTCAGCTGGTGGTCTATGAATCCGTCGACGCGGAACTGCGCGATGCGATCGAGGACGTGATCTTCAACCGTCGCGAGGATGCGACCGACCGCCTGCTCGAACTGGCCGAACGCTTCCGCGGCGGCGGCAAGAGCGAAGGCAGCCAGAAGGACATGACCTGGCGGCAAAAGCCGGTGCAGGAGCGTATCTCGCACGCGCTGGTCAATGGCATTACCGAGTTCATCGATGCCGACACCGAAGAGGCTCGCCTGGCGGCAGCCCGGCCGCTCGACGTGATCGAGGGCCCGCTGATGAGCGGGATGAATGTGGTGGGCGACCTCTTCGGCTCGGGCAAGATGTTCCTGCCGCAGGTGGTGAAGTCGGCCCGCGTGATGAAGCAGGCCGTGGCCCATCTCCTGCCCTACATGGAGGCTGAAAAGCTCGCCAATGGCGGCGAAGGCGGCCGCCGCAGCGCCGGCAAGATCCTGATGGCGACCGTCAAGGGCGACGTGCACGATATCGGCAAGAACATCGTGGGCGTCGTGCTCTCGTGCAACAATTACGAGATCATCGATCTGGGCGTCATGGTGCCGACGGCCAAGATCCTCGAGACCGCTCGCGCCGAGAATGTGGACGTGATCGGGCTTTCCGGGCTCATCACGCCGTCGCTCGACGAGATGGTGCACGTCGCGGCCGAAATGGAGCGCGAAGGGTTCGACATTCCGCTGCTGATCGGCGGTGCGACGACGAGCCGGGTGCACACGGCAGTCAAGATCAGCCCGCGCTACGAGCGTGGCCAGACGGTCTATGTCAACGATGCGAGCCGTGCCGTCGGCGTGGTTTCGAGCCTGCTCTCGCCGGAGCAGCGGGGTGACTATGTCACTCAGGTGCGCGAGGAATACGTCAAGGTTGCCGCACGTCATGCGCAGAGCGAGGCCGAAAAGCAGCGCCTGCCGCTGGCAAAGGCGCGTGAAAACGCGTTCCGCCCCGATTGGGCCGGCTATACGCCGCCCAAGCCGAGCTTCCTGGGCACCAGGGTTTTCGAGACCTACGACCTCAACGAGCTGGCCAAGTACATCGACTGGACGCCGTTCTTCCAGACCTGGGAGCTCAAGGGCCGCTTCCCGGCGATCCTGGAGGACCCCGATCAGGGCGCGGCCGCGCGGCAATTGTGGGACGACGCACAGGCCATGCTCAAGGAGGTGCTGCAGAAGAACTGGTTCCGGCCCAAGGCCGTTATCGGCTTCTGGCCGGCCAATGCGGTGGGCGACGACATTCGCCTCTTCACCGACGAGAGCCGCAAGCAGGAGCTGGCGACGTTCTACACGCTGCGCCAGCAGCTCACCAAACGCGATGGCCGCCCGAACATGGCGCTCTCCGACTTCGTGGCGCCGCTCGATAGCGGCAAGCCCGATTATGTCGGCGGGTTCGTGGTGACGGCGGGGCTCGAGGAAAACGCGATCGCCGAACGCTTCGAGCGGAACAACGACGATTATTCCTCGATCCTGGTGAAGGCGCTGGCCGACCGCTTCGCCGAGGCCTTTGCCGAGGCGTTGCATGAGCGCGTGCGCAAGGAATTCTGGGGCTATGCGCCCCATGAGAATTTCTCGGGCGAGGAACTGGTACACGAGCCCTATGACGGCATCCGCCCGGCGCCGGGCTATCCGGCCCAGCCTGACCACACGGAGAAGACGACGCTCTTCAACCTGCTCAATGCCAAGCAGCGCATCGGCGTGACGCTGACGGAGAGCTATGCGATGTGGCCCGGCTCGTCGGTCTCGGGCATCTACATGTCGCATCCGGAAAGCTATTACTTCGGCGTGGCCAAGGTGGAGCGTGACCAGGTCGAGGATTATTCCAATCGCAAGGGCATGGCGATCCGCGAGGTCGAGCGGTGGCTCGGCCCGGTCCTCAACTACACGCCCAAGTCCGAGTAGCGATGACCAGCGCACCCTTCGAGCGGCGGGCCCAATCCATCCCGGTGACCATCGTTGCCGGAGGGGATGAGGCCCTGCCCTCGATTCCCGGGGCGACGGTGCTCCGGGTCGAGCGGCCGCTGCACCAGCATGAGGCTGGGGCCGAGTGCGTGGCCTGCGCCGCGCGGAGCGATGTGCGGGTGTTGCTGTTCGATCTGCTGGAGCGATCGCGGCGTGGAATGGTGCTGCCGTTTTCAGCGGTCATCATCGATGCGCGCGGCGTGGATGATGGCGAAGCCATTGCAGAGCGGTTGCTTCCCGGGAAGCAGCCGGCATCCGGGCTGCGAGACCATACGGTGCTGCGCAGCTTTCATCTGGCCTAGGGTCCGTACTCAATAAGTTCCGGCGCCCCAGAGCGCTTATCTCCCCATCCGACAGAGTCCAACGGAAGTCGCTGCCGCGCCACAACCACCGAACTTCCCCGGCCGCAGAGCCGGGGCCTACGGATTCCTCCACTCGAGTGGAGGGTGGCAATGGGCCCCGGATCAAGTCCGGGGAAGTCCGGTGGGTGGGGCGGCCATCGCAACCTCATCTACCGGTACAATTGCGTACGGACCCTAGAACTTCCAGCGCAGACCGACGGTCGTGGCATTGGCGCCGTCGCGCATGTTGCCGAGCGTGTTCCAGGCGCCGGAGCGGTGCTGGAGGCGCCAGAAAACTTCGAGATTTGGATTGTCCGTCCAGGACACGTTGACTTCGGGCGCCATGTAGAAGAGCAGCGCCGGATCGCCGCCGCCGACTTCCTGGGCATGGACGGCTTCAATACCCACCATGCCGCTTTCAGCGGAAACGCCGAGGGTCAGCGCGGGAGAAATCCGGACAGGCCCGAGCACGATGCCATCGAAGCGGGCGACGGCGCCGGCCCACATTTCGGCTGAGGTCGAGTCGCCGAGGCGAGCGGCAAGGCCGACTTCGAGGCCAAGGCGCCAATAATGCCAGGAACCGGGAAGGAAGCGCTGGTAGCCAGCGCCGACGATGTAATTGTTCTCGTAGGCCGGCTTGAACGGGTTGATGCCGTTCTCGATGTATTCGCTGTAGTAACGGCCGCCGAAGACGAAAAGCGTCTGCAGGCTCGCGGAATCGGTGTCGTGAATCGACTGCGCGAAGCCGGGTCCGGCCGCCGCCACACTGCCTGCCAGCGCCAGGAGCAAGGCTCCTGCCGTCTTCAACCTGCAATCCATGCACCACTCCATCAAAGCAGTGGATGTGCCGCCCGAGCCCATACGGAACAGCCAAGGCCCCGGAATCGAAGCCATATATGCGGGACGGAAGCCCACTTCCTAGTTACTAGAATTTCCAGCGGACGCCAAACGAACTTGCGTTGGCGCCGTCGGCCATGTTGCCCAGTGTACCCCACGCGCCCGAGCGATGATGTATCCGCCAGAACACTTCGGTCTCGGGATGATCGACCCAGGACACGTTGAGCTCGGGGCCGATGTAAAACAGCAACGTCGAATCGCCGCCGCCGCGATTGCCGGCCTCGATACCGACCGGAGCGGTTTCGGCGGTGAGGCCGAAGGTGACGGAGGGCGCGATGCGGACGGTGTCGCCCAGGACGAGCCCATCGAAGCGCGCCACGATGCCGGCCCAGGCTTCGCCCGAGAACGAATCGCCCATGCGCAGAGCTGCGCCGGCTTCGCCGCCGATGCGCAGGCCGGTGGGGTGATTGAGCCAGAATTGCTGATAGCCGCCGCCGAGAACGAAGTTGTTCTCGTAGGTGACGGCCCAGGGCTGCATGCCGGTGAAGAAGGTTTCCTCGTAATAGCGCCCGCCAAAGACAAAGATAGCCTGGTCATCCAGTGGGTTGATCGACCCAACGGAGTTACCGGCGACGGCCGGAACGGTCAGCAATGCAAGAAAACCGGCACTAACGGCCGCAAGAAGTCTGGAAATCAAATCAACTCTCAAAAGCAAAGAGCCCGAATGCTTAATCGCCTATCACTCAATGGTTCTCAACCCCTGAATCTCAGGCGGTGAGGTCCTTTGGCGGTAAAAGATGATTGATAAGTGACGCGGTCGTGACGGTGTTGGCCAAAAGGCACGCAATGGTCATCGGGCCGACGCCGCCCGGCACCGGGGTAATGGCTCCAGCGACCTCCTTGGCGGCAGCAAAATCGACGTCGCCCACGAGGCGAGTCTTGCCCTCACCCTTGTCCGGCGCGGGCACGCGATTGATGCCGACGTCGATGACGGTGGCGCCGGGCTTGAGCCACTCGGCCTTGATCATTTTCGGGCGACCGACGGCGGCGACGACGATATCGGCCTGTGCGAGGACTGCAGGCAGGTCCCTGGTGCGCGAATGTGCGACGGTTACGGTGCAGTTCTCGTGCAGGAGCAATTGTGCCATGGGCTTGCCCACGAGGTTGGAGCGCCCGACGATCACGGCATTGAGGCCCGAGAGCGAGCCGAGCGTATCGCGCAGCAGCATGAGGCAGCCCAGGGGCGTGCAGGAGCGCGGGCCAGGCAGGCCGATAACGGCGCGGCCGACGCTATCGGGCGTGAAGCAATCGACATCCTTGGCGGGCGAGATGGTTTCGATGACCTTGAGCGGGTCGATCTGGGGCGGCAGCGGGTTCTGGACGAGGATGCCATGCACGTCGTCGCGCTCGTTGAGCGACCTGACGAGGGCGAGGACTTCGGCCTCGGGCGTATCCTCGGGCAGTTCGAACTTGAAGGAGGCCATGCCGACCTCGGCGGTCTGGCGGGCCTTGTTGGTCACGTAGACCTGGCTGGCGGGGTCGTTGCCGACGATGACGACGGCGAGCCCGGGCGTGATGCCGTGGTCGCGCTTGAGTCGCGACACATGCTCGGCCACGCGCGCGCGCAGACCCTCGGCAAAGGCCTTCCCGTCTATGAGTTTTGCCGTCATCGCATCGCTCCCCGGTTCGTTGCGCTTCCCTATGGAGCAGATCGCGGGCCAGCGCAACCGGCCCTTCAGGCGGGGCGGACCGGCGCTACGGTCATATCTGCATTCTCGAGCGCGGTGCGTACGCGCCGGGCGAGTTCGACGGCCCCCGGCGTGTCGCCGTGGAGGCAGATGGAGCGCGCCTCGGACTTGAGGATCGAGCCATCTACGGCGACGATTTCTCCATCGCGGGCAAGGCGCAGGCAGCGCTCGACGACGGCGTCGGCATCGTGGATCACGGCGCCTTCCTGCGACCGCGGCAGCAGCAGGCCTTCGGGCGTGTAGGCGCGGTCGGCATAGGCTTCGAGGATGAGCGGCACGCCGACGGCACGGGCGGCGCGGACCTGCTGGCTGTTGTCGAGAGCGAGGATGGCGAGCGAGGGATCCATGCCCTGGATTGTGCCGAAGACGGCTACCGCGAAGGCGAGTTCTTCGGCTGTCTGGTTGGCTAGAGCGCCGTGGAGCTTGACGTATTCGAGGGTGACGCCGAGCTCGTCGGCGATCCAGCGGATGAGAAAGAGCTGGGAGCGGACCTGGGCGAGGAGCTGGCTGAGGGGAATCACCAGGCGGAAGCGGCCGAAATGTACCTTGTCGGCATAGCCGGGATGGGCGCCGGCGCGCACGCCGCGTTCCTTGCAGATGGTGAGGATGCGGCGGATGGTGGGAGCATCGCCGGCGTGGCCGCCACAGGCGATCGAGGCGCTGGAGACAATTTCAAGCAGTTCGTCGTCGGTTTCCATCCCTTCGCCGAGATCGGCGTTGAGGTCGATCACGCTCACCGGTTTCCCCCCTCCGCTGCCAGCGCATGGGCCAGGGTAACCGGCTCGAACTTGACCGGCGTGCCGGGCCGCAATTGCGCGAACCTGTCCATGTCGGCGGAAATCACTGTCGCAATTCGCGGATAGCCGCCAGTGGGCTGATGGTCGCGCATGAGCACGATGGGCGTGCCATCGCCGAGAATCTGGATATCGCCGGGCACGACGGCGTCGGAGACCAGCGAGAGGATGCGGGCTTCGCGGAAGAAATCGCCGCCGTCGAGGCGGACGCCCATGCGGTCGAGGCGTTTGGAGACGCGGAAGGTGGCTTCAAGGAAGGCGCGGCGCATGGCGGTGGGGAAGAGATCGGCGTGAAGGCCCCATATTACGCGGATCGGCAGGCTTTGTGGCTCGGTGAGGATGTCGCCTTTGGGCGGCGATGGGCTTCCGGGCGCACCGAACGGGATGCGATCGCCGGCCAGCAAGGGACGGCCGTCGAAGCCGCCGAGACCTACGGTGCTGTTGGTCGATCTTGAGCCGAGCAGCGGGGGCACGTCGAGTTCGTGCTCAAAGCGGACGTAGCCGTAATTGCCCCAGTTGCCGGGGGCGATGCTGATGCGATCGCCAGGGGCAAGGGCGTAGGCGGCGTTCCAGAGGGCGGGCTTGCCGTTGACGATCAACTTGAAGTCGCCACCGCAGAAACCGGCGGAAGTGGTTGTGTCGACGGAGAATTCGATCCCGGTGGGCGTGAATTCGATGCCGGCTTCCCCTGCCCGTTCGAGCATCGCGCCGGCGGCGCGGAAGGCGCTGCGGACCATGGGGCCGGAGGCGGCTATGCCGTAGCGCAGGTTGCCGATGCGGCCCATGTCCTGGATGGTGACCAAAGGGCCGGCGCGGAGGATTTTCAGGAAACCGCTCACGATCCGGCCCTCACGAAGGAGATTTCATCGCCTTCGCGCAGGCGCGTCGGCGGGTCCCGATCGGGGACGAAATTGGCGAAGTCGGTGCGGCCTATGACGTGCCAGCCCGTGGGTATGGGTGTGGCGGTGATCGCGGTCTGCCCGGCAGCGAAGAGCACCGAGCCCGGCGGTACGCGCGTATGGATTTCGGCGCGCCTCGGGAGGTGCAGGGCTTCCGGGTGGAAGCCGCAATAGACGAAGCCGGGGGCGAAGCCCGTGGTCAGGACGCGAAGCACGCTGGCATTGTGTGCGGCGACGAATTCGGCGGGCGTCAGGTTGAGGACCTGCGCGACACTATCCAGATCGGGGCCGTCCTCGCCGCCGAAATGAACTTCGATACGATGCTGGCGCGGAGTCGAGGATTGGGCATCGTCCGTACCGGACAGCAGCAGGCGCAGTTCGCCGGCCAGCTTTTCCGGGACGACGCGGGCGGGATCGTAGCGGACGAGGACGGACACCAGATTCGGATCGATTTCCTCGACACCCTCGGGCGTTCGCAAATCGAGCCGGCGCGCGAAGGTGATCGCGGCGCGATTGGCTGCTTCACTAAGGGACGTGCCGAAGCGGATGAGGAAGGCTCGATCACCCAAAGGCATGAGCATGGGCAAGGGCAGAGGCGCATCCATGGCTGATCCTCGCATCGGTCTGGCAAGAAGAGATGAGTCGCCCCCACGGCGCCCCATGCTTCTCCTAGCACGGATATGGACAGAGGTGGCCACGTCGGCTAAACGCCTCTCTACTGGGTGGGTGGCAGAGTGGTTGATTGCTCCGGTCTTGAAAACCGGCGAACGTGAAAGCGTTCCGGGGGTTCGAATCCCTCCCCACCCGCCATCGTGGACAGCTTTCCCTTTCTGACGGTCGGCGGCCAGTCCATTCTAGCGGCCGAGCTTCCGCCCGCCCTTCCCTGCATCACCAATGGCATTTCGTCGGCCACGTCGTCTCTCGGGCGCGCATGAGCCGATAGTTTGGTAAATGCGGCGCTGCCGCGCGGTCGGATTAGGTTGAAAGGCCGAAGTCTGATACTATCTCCTTGAGCGGCCACTAGGCGGCTACCGTCTGCCCGAGGTGGGTGAGGCGAGCAACGAGTTAGGATAGTTTTTGCAGGTTCTGGTACGCGACAACAACGTCGATCAAGCCCTCCGTGTTTTGAAGAAGCGCCTCCAACGAGAAGGCGTGTTCCGGGAAATGAAGCGCCGGAAATATTACGAGAAGCCGTCCGAAGCGCGAACGAGGGAGAAGGCCGAGGCCGTGCGGCGCGCCCGCAAGAACGTGCGTAAACAGATGATCCGCGAAGGGCTGATCGCTGCACCCAAGCGCCCCGCGCAGGCTCAATCTCGTCGCCCGCAGGCGCGGCCCCAGCCCCTCGCGGAAATTTAGTTCACGACTTCGAGCATCCCAACCGTTACGGTGCGCTTACTGCCTCCAGATAGGACGCAGCCATCGAAGGTTTCCAGGGCTCGGAGAGGTTCGCGCTCCGGGCCCTTTTTTACCTGGAGAATTGATATGCCCAAAAAAGACCGGCAAGCCGGACGCCTCAAGCACATGAGCGGCGGCGGTAACCTCTATAGGGAAACCAAGGTCAAGGTGAAGAAGGCTGCCAGCAAGGGTGGCCGTCCGTAACCAACGGCGACCTCTTCACTGACGAGGTCACAGCAGATAGGCGGATGATTTCAAGCACGGTTATCCGCCTGTCGTTGCGGCGTTGAGGCAGTGGCATAAGTCCGCTTTGGCACATACCAAATGGATCGAAAATAATACTGCCTTGTTACGGGCGTATTTTTCGGCCATAATATTTCTACGTTTTCAGCCTCATTGGCTATCTGACACCCGGCTCGCCGGTTTTGGCTAACCCTGATTTTGCGAACGCTAAAACTTCTTCGCATGTTGCGGAGAGGTAACGTCTCTGCATGCGCGCATGCGGAGCCAGAGAAAGCTATGACATGACGAACGGCACCGTGAAGTTCTTCAATACGACTAAGGGCTTCGGCTTCATTTCCCCGGACGATGGCAGCAAAGACGCCTTTGTCCATATCAGCGCCGTGGAGCGCGCCGGTCTGACGACCCTGGCCGAGGGCCAGAAGGTTTCCTACGACCTCGAAAGTGGTCGAGACGGCAAGGTATCGGCGACGAACCTTCAGGCGCGCTAGCATCCACAATGCCCCAGGCGTTCGGCGGCGTCAGCTGCCGAGTGCCACAAAGGAGGATGCGTTTTGCCGATGGATTGGCGCCAAGACACCCCCGAGAACGGCAAGCGGCATCAGAAGCTGACGCTGTCGGATAATCCCGGTCTCAAGGACTATTTTAGCGAACGAGCCGCAGAAGACGCGAAGACCGAAAAGCTGCGCGCGCTGCGTCTTGCTAAAGAAGCAACGGAACTATCCGACAAACCCGCCGAGACGAAGACGCCCAGACAGTCTCCCAAGCGAGCTGCCCGACGTGGTCTCGGCAGCAGCTAGAAACAAGAGAATTACCACCCACAATCGGCAAGAGGCTTGGTCTCCTCGGTCTTTTAGGAGGAACCATGCATCATAAGCTCATCGCTGGTCAGGTAGTGGACATCATACCCGCGGCGCGGATTGCTAACTATCCAACCGGGCCCTGGACCATCGTGGGCGCGTTGCCTCTCGATGGTGAAATGCCCCGATATCGTGTGCAGTCGCACACAGCGAAAATGCAGCGGGTCGTCGGGGAGCGCGATCTGCGGCCCTCGGTGGCCGCAGTCCATGAGTTGCCGACGGACCAACGCCCCGTAGACCGAATAACCATCGGTCGCCGATGAATGATAATTTCGACTACGGCAAATCCGCCGAACTCTATTCTGGGACGGATGCCGTGCGGCGAGGCTTTTTACGCCATCTACGCTTTTCCAGCTCCGCCAAAGCCATACAGTTCGCAATAGAAGAGCTGCCGCAAGAGCTGCTGGCCAACGTTACTCTGGTTGTCAATCGTCAAACCTTTCGGGCTGTGGCCAATATCGGCCTCTACATGGCAGCCGCGTATCCGCTTTCGCGGACGTGTTGCTGAAGGCCCGCATCTAAAGAAAAGAAAAATGAGAAAACCTAGGAATTGGGCAGCCGAGCTCTATCTCGGTCGCGACCGCCCGACTGCGCTCGCATTGGGACCGAAAAGGTTCCGGTCGGCAGCGAATGCCATCCGTTTCGCCATCCAGCGAGCCGCGCCTGTGAGCCTTCGCGGCGCCATGCTGGTCGTCGGCCAACACGAGTTTGGCCCGAGTGAGATTGCGCGTTTCCATAGAGCGCTGGCCGCGTCGAATACATAAGCAAAGCGAGATTCGCATGAGTGATTGGGCATGGCGGCAAAGAGTTGCCGCCATGCTGCGGGAACGCGCTGACGGGAACACTGCGCTAGGCAGCGAGCTCCTGAACTTCGGCCCGGCCGTGCATCCTTCGGGTCGCCGCGGCGGGCGTGGACTTGAGGGTCAATGCCCAGAAGGCGATGGTCACGAGGCTGATGCCGGCGCCGGCGACGCAGACGCCGGTCCATCCGGCTGCGGCGTAGATGATGGTGGAAGTCGAGGAGCCGAGCGCGCTGCCGATCGAATAGAACACCATGTAGGCGGCCGTCAGGCGGCTCTGGGCTTCCGGCCTCACGCGGTAGATCATGGCCTGGTTGGTGACGTGGGTGGCCTGCAATCCGAAATCGATGATCAGCACACCCGCGATCAGCCACAGGATCGAGTGGTGCAGCAGCGCAATCGGCAACCAGGCGACCAGCATGAGCACGAGCGCGATGCCGGTCGTGCGCTGGCCGTATCCCGCGTCGGTCCACCGCCCTGCCCGCATGGCGGCCAGCGCACCGGCTGCCCCGGCAAAGCCGAAGAGACCGATTTCGGTGTGCGAAAGGGAGAATGGCGGCGCGCTCAAGGGAAGAACCAGCGGCGCCAGCAAAGTGGTGATGTTGGCAAATATCAGCATGGCGATGATGGCACGGATGCGGAGCACCGGTTCTTGGATGAAGAGGGTTCCGAGGGACTTGATGAGGCCCGGATAGGAGAGCCCGGTCCGCGGCTTTTGCTGTCGCGGGAGCGCGCGCCAGAGCAACAGGGCGACCGCGGAAGTGAGTATGGCGGAGACGATGTAGACGGCGCGCCATCCTGAGAGATCAGTCACGATACCGGCAACGCTTCGGGCGAGAAGGATGCCCAGCACGATGCCGCCGGTGACCATGCCGACGACGTTACCGCGCTCGGATGGTCGTGCGAGGCTGGCGGCGTAGGCGACCAGGGCCTGGGTGACGACGGCGAGGAGACCGACGACGGCCATGGATACCAGGAGCATGGTCGCGGACGTCGAAAGGCCAACGCTGATCAGCGCGATGACGGACAGGAGCGACTGGGCGACGATGAGTTTGCGTCGATCGACGAGGTCTCCGAGCGGCACCAGCAGGATGAGACCCAGGCCGTAGCCTATCTGGGTGATGCCGACGATGAGGCCGGCCGTGGCGCGGGACAACCCGAGATCGTCGGCCATCACGTCGAGAAGCGGATGGGCGAAGTAGACGTTGGCGACTGCCAGGCCGCTGGCCAGGGCAAAGAGAAAAATCCTGGCGCGGGTGAGCGGAGGCGGCGCATCGGCGGCGGATTCGGGCGCGAGCGCATTTGTTCGTGGCGCCTGCGGGCGCCGCGAATTGGTCAAAAACATTGCAAGCTCCAGATCGGTTTGGTTTAATAACGAAACCATCAATCAGGTAGCCTGATTGGTTTAATAATGCAACCATCATTTGATGGCGAAGCGAGCAAGGAGTCAGCGGTGGTCGCGCGAAAGAGCCTTAGGCAGGACTATTGCCCGAGTGCGCGGGCGCTCGACGTGATCGGGGATTGGTGGTCGCTGCTGATCGTGCGCGATGCCTTTGACGGGCTGACGCGTTTCGGCGCGTTCCAGAAGAGCCTCGGCATTGCCAAGAACATCCTGACCGAGCGCCTGCGAAGGCTGACCGAGAGCGGAATCCTGCAGGCCGTACCGGCCAGCGAGGGCGGTGCGCGGATGGAATATCAGCTCACTGCGAAGGGGAAGGATCTCTTCCCGGTTATCGTCGCACTCAGGCAGTTCGGCGAACTTCACCTCTTCTCGCCCGAGGAGGAGCATTCGATGCTACTCGAGCGGGCGACGGGTCAGCCGATCCGGCTGGAGGTCTGTACGCAGGACGGCCAGCCCATCGGGCCCGATGAGACGGTGATCCTCAAAGTGCAGGAACCGGAATAGCTACGGCTTGTGCGGCGCGGGCTGGTTGCCGATGGGTGCCAGGGTCTGGATTTCGTAGCCGTAGCCAGGGCCTTCATTGTCGCGTGCCTGCGCGCGGACATAGGCGCCGCGGTTGGTGCCATCGGGATAGGCGTTCGCCTGGTTCGCGGCCTTCACCTGCTGGCCCCAATTGGTCTCGGGCGATGGGGGCGCGGCGACGGCCGGAGTGCAGACAAGGCCGGCGGCCAGGGCAAGGGCGATGATGCGGTTCATTTCAGCCTCCTTGGGAGGGCTGGATCGTAGCTCCCGGCGAAAGCGCGCAGCACTAGTGCAAGCGGACTAGCTCAGGCAGATGTGATCATTCGGTCGATAGGCGCGGAATGGGAAGGCGCGTGCGGCGCGACCCGCTGTTCTGGCCGCATTTTCTCAGGCGGCCGCTGGTTCGAGCAAAACATTCAAGATTTTACTTGATCGATTGTCCGATGCTATTCTGCGGGGAATGGCGACAGATCCCTATATTCTTCAACTCTCCGAACTTGCCGACATTGCCCGCACACTGGGCCATGCGCACCGCCTGCTGCTGCTCGACCATATCGCGCAGGGCGAGCGGTCGGTGGAACGGCTGGCCGAGCTGACGCAGCTGTCGGTTGCCAATACGTCCCAGCACTTGCAGCACCTGCGGCGCGGTGGGTTCGTGGAAAGCCGACGTGATGGGAAGCGCGTGCTCTACCGGCTGGGCGGCGGGCCGATCGAGGCCATATTGGCGGCGCTGAGGGGCTATGCCGCGCATGGGCAGGCCGAGATTCGCGAGCTGATTGCCGATCCGCGCAACGGGGAGCACACGGCGATTTCCCGCGATGAATTGCTCGAGCTGCTGCGGTCCGGCGCGGTGACGCTGCTCGATGTTCGGCCGGCGGAGGAGTATGCGCTGGGGCACCTGCCGGGCGCGCTGAATGTGCCGACCGGCGAATTGGCCGAGCGGCTGTCGGAGTTGCCGCCCGGGCAGGAAGTCGTCGCCTATTGCCGCGGACCTTATTGCATTCTGTCAAAGACAGCCGAGAAGCTACTGACGGATAACGGGTTTCAGGTTCGGCGCCTCGTGGCGGGGTTTCCTGATTGGAAGGCTGCGGGACTGGCTGTCGAGGTCTGATAGGGCGTCGCGTAAACTTTTTGTCGACGACGATTGCGGGAACGCTTTTTTGTCCCCGGATGAAAACGCAAGGTTTACAAAGCGCATAGGATACTCCGCTCACTTCTAGACCGAGGAGGGAGTGCCGGCAGCCCGATAGAAATCGCAAGCTGGCCTGGCGTGATCAGAATGGACACACCCTCAGTTTTTGTAACCGTCTCGCTGGTGATGCTTGCGAACGGGCTTGCCCTTGGCGTTACCACCTCTTCCCTGCCGCGCTCGCTGCGTCCGGCGGCGATCTACTGGCAGATCGCCACGCTGATGATTGCGCTCGGCTGCCTGGTCTTCGCCTATGGGACGCTGCTGCCGGCCCCAGTCATGGTGACGGCGGCCAACAGCCTCCTCGTGCTTGGGCTCTACGGCTATTATTGCAGCCTGCGGCTCTTCCATGGACGGACGGTGCCGCCTTTGCTGGTCTTGCTGCCGGTGGCCGCGATGCTGTGGGTGCTGGTCTTCTCGGCGGTCTATCCCGATTTCAAGATTCGCGTGGTAGGGATGGCCGTGGTCTGGCTCGCCCTCATGGGCGGCAGCCTCTACGAACTGACCAGGAGGAGCCAGGAAGCGACCTCGGTCAGCCGCAGGATGCTGACGGGGATTTTCGCCTTTGCCATCGCGTGCGTCGTGATCCGCGCCGTCGGCTACCAGATCTCCAATGTCGATGCGAACTATGCACTGGTCACCAACGACAACTGGCTGAACCCGCTCTCGCCCCTCCTGCTGCCGCTGCTGCCGATCATCGGGACGACTGCGTTCATCCTCATGTGCACCGAGCGCCTGCGCCGGCAATTGCAGGTGGCGGCTTCGACCGACTATCTCACTGAGCTACCCAATAGGCGGACGCTCGCGGAGGCCGGGAAGGCGCATTACGACCGTGCGCGGCGGCTGGGACGCGGCTTTGCGGTGGCGGTACTCGACGTGGATGGGTTCAAGAGCATCAACGATGCGCATGGGCATGACGTCGGCGACCAGGCGCTGGTGCATGTGGCGGCGCGGCTGCGCGGGGCGGCGCGAGAGCTTGACGTGGTGGCGCGGACGGGCGGCGAGGAGTTCGTGGCGCTGCTCGATGACCTGGCCACGAATGAGGCTTTTGCGGCCGTGGAGCGTATCCGGGCGGCGGTCGAGGATGGGCATTTCGATGACTCGCGACGGATCCGGATCACGATTTCGGCTGGCGTCGCGGTGTTTCGGGCGGAGGACGATACGTTCGAGACCGTGTTGCGGCGGGCCGATGACGCGCTTTATGTGGCCAAGGCGGAAGGACGCAATCGCGTGAAGCTCGCGGCCTGAGCCGACGGGGCCGCTTGCGAACAAAACGCGAAACATGCCTATTGGACGGATCACCGTCCCTTTTCCGATTCGCCCCGTGATCGCTGCGCCCGCCTATCTCGATTCACTCAATGCCGAGCAGCGCCGGGCTGTCGAGTTCGGCGTGGGTGAAGGCGCCTCTGCGGGGCCGCTGCTGGTGATCGCCGGCGCCGGATCGGGCAAGACCAATACACTGGCGCACCGCGTGGCGCATCTCATCGTCAACGGGGCCGACCCGCGGCGCATCCTGCTCATGACGTTTTCGCGGCGGGCCGCGGCGGAAATGAGCAAGCGGGTGGAGCGGATTGCCGGCAAGGTGATGGGGACAGGATCGGGCGTGGTGGCCGATGCGCTGACCTGGGCGGGGACGTTCCACGGCATGGGCGCGCGTATCCTGCGGGAGCTGGCGCCGCATATCGGGCTCAGCCCGGAATTCACCATTCATGACCGCGAGGACTCGGCGGACCTGCTCAATCTCGTGCGGCATGAGCTGGGCCTTTCGGAGAGCAAGTCGCGGTTTCCGACGAAGGGCACCTGCCTTTCCATCTATTCGCGCGCCGTCAATGCGCAGACCGATCTCGACGAGGTGCTGAAGACTGCATTCCCCTGGTGCGCCATGTGGGAGCAGCAATTGCGGACGCTCTTCGGCGCCTATGTCGAGGCCAAGCAGCGGCAGAACGTGCTCGATTACGACGACCTGCTGCTCTATTGGGCCGGGGCGATGAGCAATGCGGCGATCGCCGCCGAAGTGGCCGGACGTTTCGATCATGTGCTGGTCGACGAGTACCAGGACACCAATCGGCTGCAGGCGGCAATCCTGCTGGGTCTCAAGCCGGCCGGCCAGGGCATGACCGTGGTGGGCGACGATGCGCAGTCGATCTATTCGTTCCGCGCGGCGACGGTGCGGAACATTCTCGATTTTCCCGCACAGTTCCAGCCGCCGGCGTCGGTGATCACGCTCGATCGGAACTATCGCTCGACGCAGCCGATCCTGTCGGCGGCCAATGCGGTGATCGGCCTCGCGGCCGAGCGGTTCACCAAGAACCTCTGGACGGAACGGCTTTCCAACGACAAGCCGCAACTGGTGACGGTCAAGGACGAAGCGGACCAGGCGCGGTATGTGGTCGAGCGCGTGCTCGAGGATCGCGAAGGCGGGACTGTGCTCAAGCAGCAGGCGGTGCTGTTCAGGACGTCGAGCCACTCGGGGCCGCTGGAGATAGAGCTGACGCGGCGAAATATCCCCTTCGTCAAGTTCGGCGGGCTCAAGTTTCTCGACGCCGCACATATCAAGGATATGCTGGCGCTGCTGCGCTGGGTGGAAAATCCGCGTGATCGCGTGGCAGGGTTTCGGGTGCTGCAGCTTCTGCCGGGGATCGGGCCGGCTTCGGCCGGGCGCGTACTCGATGCGATGGCGGAGGCCGAAGATCCGGTGGCGCATCTCCTGGCGCTCCCTGCCCCGCCCCGCGCTTCCGAGCATTGGGATGGGCTGCTGGAGGTTGCCGGGCATCTGCGCGCCAGGTCAGGCTGGCCGAGCGACCTGTACCGCGCGCGTCTCTGGTATGAGCCGCTGCTGGAGGCGTCGTACGAGGATGCGCAGGTACGGCATGCCGACCTGCTCCAGCTTGAGCAGATAGCGGCCGGCTATCCCTCGCGCGAACGATTTCTCACGGAGCTGACGCTCGATCCGCCGGACGCGACGAGCGACCAGGCGGGCGTTCCGCATCTCGACGAGGATTATCTCATTCTCTCGACCATCCATTCGGCCAAGGGCCAGGAATGGAAGTCGGTGCATGTGCTCAATGTCGTGGATGGCGGCATCCCCTCGGACCTCGGGACGGGCTCGACCCATGAGCTCGAAGAGGAGCGGCGGCTGCTCTACGTGGCGATGACGCGGGCCAAGGACCGCCTGCATCTCATCGTGCCGCAGAAGTTCTTCGTGGCGCAGCAATCGGCCTATGGCGATCGGCATGTCTATGCTTCGCGGACCCGCTTCATTCCGAAGGCTTTGCTTGAATTCTTCGACAACGTGATGTGGCCGGCGGTCAAGCCAGCCCATATCGAGGGCCTTTCGCCGCAGATCCCCAAGCTCGACATCACCGCGCAGATGCGGGCCATGTGGGTCAAGTAGCAATATTTCTGCAGTAATCCAGCGATTAAATTCGTTTGTTGAATGTAAAACAGCTTCCTATCATCGCCTCGGTTCCGAAGATGGCTGCGTTTCGCGGCCACCGTTTCGGCTTTCGGAGGCCCAAATGGACGCAACTGCTCCGACTCTTCTCGGACGCCCCTTCATTCGCCGCTGGCTGTTCTCGACCAATCACAAGGACATCGGCACCCTTTATCTCGTTTTCTCGGTGCTGGCCGGGCTCGTCGGCACGATATTCTCGCTTCTGATCCGATACGAATTACAGCAACCCGGGCTGCAGCTCTTCCACAACACCGATCTCTACAATGCCGTCGTCTCCGGGCACGGGCTCATCATGATCTTCTTCGTGCTGATGCCTGCGCTGATCGGCGGGTTCGGCAACTGGTTCGTGCCGATCCTCATCGGCGCGCCGGACATGGCGTTTCCGCGGCTCAACAACATCTCGTTCTGGCTGCTGGTGGCTTCGCTGGGGCTCTTTGGCATCTCGTTCTTCGTCGAGGGGCCGTCGGGCTCGACCGGCCATAGTGGCGGCTGGACGCTCTACCCGCCCTTCTCGACCGTGGGACAGCCGGGGCCGGCAGTGGATTTCGTGATCCTTTCGGTGCACCTCTCGGGCGCCTCGTCCATTCTCGGGGCGATCAACTTCATCACCACGATCCTCAACATGCGCGCGCCAGGCATGACCATGCATCGCATGCCGCTCTTCGCCTGGGCGATGCTGGTGACCGCCTTCATGCTGCTTTTCGCGCTGCCGGTGCTGGCGGGGGCGGTGACCATGCTGCTGACCGACCGCAATTTCGGCACGACGTTCTTCGCGCCCGAAGGGGGCGGTGACCCGATCCTCTACCAGCATCTCTTCTGGTTCTTCGGGCATCCGGAGGTCTACATCATGATCCTGCCGGCCTTCGGCATCGTCAGCCAGGTGGTGGCCACGTTCTCGCGCAAGCCGGTCTTCGGCTATATGGGCATGGTCTATGCCTTGATCGCGATCGGGGTGATCGGGTTCCTGGTCTGGGCCCACCACATGTTCACCGTGGGGCTCTCGCGCGACGTGCAGAGCTATTTCATGGCCGCTTCGATGGTCATCGCGGTGCCTACGGGCGTGAAGGTATTCTCCTGGCTGGCGACGATGTGGGGCGGGTCAATCTCGTTCCGCGCGCCTATGCTGTGGGCGCTCGGCTTCATTCTGCTGTTCACGATCGGTGGGGTCACGGGCGTGGTGGCGGCCGGTGCGGGCATCGACCATGTGCTCCACGACACCTATTACATCATCGCGCATTTCCACTATGTGCTGTCGCTTGGCTCGGCCTTCGCGATCTTTGCGGGGTTCTATTACTGGTTCCCCAAGATGAGCGGCTACCTCTACAACGAGCGGCTGGCGCAGGCGCATTTCTGGCTGATGTTCGTGGGCGTCAACATCGTGTTCTTCCCCCAGCACTTCCTGGGGCTGGCGGGCATGCCGCGCCGGTATGTCGACTATCCGGACGCCTATGCGTTGTGGAACATGGTTTCGTCCATCGGCGCCTACATTTCGGCGGCGGGGCTGGTGGTGTTCGTCGTCACCGTGATCGATGCCTATGCGCGGAAGCGCCCGGCAGGCGACAATCCGTGGGGCGAAGGCGCCACGACGCTCGAGTGGACACTGAGTTCGCCGCCACCCGTGCACCAGTACGATACCCTGCCCCGCGTCACGGCGCGGCAGAGCTAGCCGCTACGGCAGGAGAATGACCGAACCCGTGGTCCGACGCCCTTCGAGCGCACGATGTGCCTCGGCGGCGTCGGCCAGCGCGAAGCGGTGATTGATCGATACCTTGATCGTGCCATCGAGTACCGCCTGGTAGACGGCGGCAAGGCCAGCCCGATAATCCTCGGTCTTGCGCCAATAGGTGCCGCCGGTGGGGCGCGTGACGTAGAGCGAGCCCTTGGTCGAGAGGATGCCCAGATTGGGAATCGAGACGGGGCCCGAGGCATTGCCCAGGCTTACCATCAGTCCACGCGGCTTGAGGCAGTCGAGGCCGCCCACGAAGGTATCCTTGCCGACCCCGTCGTAGACGACATCCACGCCCTGCCCGTTCGTCAGCTGGCGAACGCGATCGACAAAGTCTTCGGTGCGGTAGTTGATGACCTCGTCGCAGCCATTGGCCCTGGCGAGAGCCACCTTCTCGTCCGAACCGGCGGTGCCGATGACGCGTGCGCCCAGGGCGTGGGCCCATTGGCAGGCGATGAGGCCCAGGCCACCGGCGGCAGCCTGGAAGAGGATCGTCTGGCCGGGCTCGACCTTGTGGGTCAGGAACAGCAGGTAGTAAGCCGTCGCGCCCTTGAGGCCGATGGCCGCGGCGGTTTCGTAGTCGATGCCGTCGGGCAGCGGCGCCACCCGATTGGCGAAGATGAGGCGCTCTTCGGCATAGGCGCCGGGGTCACCCTGGTAGGCGACGCGGTCGCCTACCCTGAAATCGGTGACCTCGGCTCCGACGGCCGTGACCTCGCCGGCAGCCTCGTTGCCGGCGACGAAAGGCAGGTCGCGCGGATAGAGGCCGGAGCGCTGGTAGGTATCGACGAAATTGAGCCCGATCGCGTGCTGGCGGATCCGGATCTGACCGGGGCCGGGTTCGCCGACCTCACGATCTTCCAGCTTGAGCACCTCCGGTCCACCGGTGGTGCGCACGATGATCGCCTTGCTCATCTCGTCAATTCCCCCTCAGGTCAACGTGTCGTCTTCGGCTTGCGCGGCGCCGACTTCGGCCGCGACTGCGCGCGGGAGGCCGGCGTGGATTTGGGCCTGGCCGCTGCGGCAGATTCCGCCTGTGCGACGGCGTGGCCATTCCCAGCCTCTACCTCGCCCAGCTCCCTGGCGTCCAGATGAGCGCCGGGGATTGTCGCGGCCGCCGCCAGGCGAACGCGGGAGGACTTGCGCTTGCGGGCGAAGATGTTGACTGCCTCGACGAGGACCGAGAAGGCCATGGCCGAGTAGATGTAGCCCTTGGGAATGTGGAAGCCGAGACCATCGGCCACCAGCGACACGCCGATGAGCAGCAGGAAGGCGAGCGCCAGCATCTTGGTGGTCGGGTGTTCGGCCACGAAGCGAGCCACGGGGCCCGAGGCCACGAACATCACGCCGACGGCGATGATGACGGCGGCGATCATGACCTCGACATGCTCGGCCATGCCGACGGCAGTCACGATCGAGTCGATCGAGAACACCAGGTCGATGGCGATGATCTGGGCGATGATGGCCGAAAAACCGGCCTTGGCAGCCTGGGCGATCGTGGGCTCGTGCGGCTCCTCGATCTCGGCGTGCATCTCGTGCGTGGCCTTGTAGATGAGGAAGAGACCGCCGCCGAGAAGGATGATGTCCTTCCAGGACAGCTCGAAGCCGAAAGCGGAAATGACCGGCTGGGTAAGGCCGATGATCCAGGAAATAACGAGAAGCAGGAGAATGCGGAAGATGAGCGCCAGGGATAGACCAAGCTTCCTGGCGCGATCAGCCTGCTCCTTGGGCAGGCGCGATACCAGGACGGAGATGAAGACTATGTTGTCTATGCCGAGGACGATCTCCATGACGGTTAGGGTTGCAAGGGCGATCCAGGCATTCGGATCGGTTAGCAGCTCGATCATCAAGGGCTCCATCCCGTTGGTACGAATGGCTATATTTAGGGTTGCACTTTTCGGCTTGAAAGAAGCACCCCAAAGGAAATTTCCAGCAGATGGTTTTTTCTACCCGGGGTGTAACTAGGGCATGACATGGCCGGCCGGTTTCTGGCCGGGCGACGGAACGGGTGCTAGCCTTCGGCAAACTGGCAGGAAAGGCGCGCGTTTCGATGGAATCCTTCAGCCCCATATCGGCCGCGGCAGGCGGCGTATTGATCGGCCTGGCGGCCGCTGTCCTCTGGCTCGGCAATGGGCGGATCGCCGGCATTTCTGGCATCTTCGGTCAATTGCTGCCGCCGGCTCGTACCGTGGTCTGGCGGCTGGTTTTCCTCGCCTCGCTCGTGATCGGAACCCTGGCTGCGTCCTATCTCGTCCCGGGGCTGGGCATAGGCGGTCCGGGTGGTGCGCCAGCGCAGTTGGTAACACCGGTCAATGCTCCCCTGCCCGCCGTCGTCTGGATCGCACTGGCGGGACTTCTCACCGGGTTCGGCACCAAGATCGGAAACGGGTGTACGTCAGGGCACGGCGTGTGCGGGCTGGCGCGACTTTCGCGACGCTCGTTCGTGGCGGTCGGGGTGTTCTTCGTCGTGGCCATGGTCACGGTCGCGGTTACGGGAATTGTTTGAGATGAAGTCCAGCGTGCAACCGACCTATCTCCTCACCTCAGCCGCAAGCGGCCTGCTGTTCGGCGCAGGTCTCTACGTTTCGCAGATGGTCAATCCGCTGAAAGTACTGCGCTTTCTGGATGTGACGGCCATTCCGACCGGCGGCTGGGACCCGAGCCTGGCATTCGTCATCGTCCCCGCCATTGCGGTGATGTTCATCGCCGTTCGGACCGGACGGCGGCGGCAGGCGCCGCTCTTCGACGTCGAATTCCATGAGCCAGAGTACCAGCGGATCGATGCGCCGCTGGTTGGCGGCGCGGCGCTTTTCGGGATCGGCTGGGGCATGTCGGGCATCTGCCCGGGACCGGCAATCGCGCTCATCGCCTTCATGCCTGACAATCTGTGGATTTTCCTTGTGGCCATGTTTGTTGGCTCCTATGCCGGAGCCTATGTGATCCCTTCGGGGCACGACAAACGATTGGCCATGGCGAGATGACGGAAATCCAGCGAGCACAGGCGGTAGTAGTCGGCGGAGGCCTTACCGGAATAGCGGCGGCGGTTGCGGCTGCCAAGGCGGGGCTCTCGACCGTGCATCTGGCGCCAAAGGGGCCAGTGGATCGCCGGACTTCCGCATTGATGATGCCGGCGGTGCGCTATCTGCAGGAGGCTGGGCTGATCGCCGAGCCAGCCGATGTCGGGCATCCGCTCAAGCAAATCCGCATCATCGATGCCACCAATCGGCTGCTGCGCGCGCCCGAAACGCTTTTCGACTGTGTCGAGGCAGGACTGCCGGCGTTCGGGTGGAATTTTCCGAACGTGAAGCTTACCGAGGCTTTCAGCCAGGCTTCGGCGCAATTGCCGAATCTCGTGACACGCGAGGTCACGCTGACCGGACTTGCGCCGGGTGCCGACGGGCACCTGCTGACGCTTTCGGACGGCACCCAACTCGTTGCGGAGCTGCTGGTGGGCGCGGACGGAAAGAAGTCGCTCGTTCGCGAGGAAGGCGATTTCCGGGCGCGGGAGAATGGTTTTACGCAGGCGGCGCTGGTTTGCGATCTTGAGCTGGGCCGGCCTATCGGCAATTGCTCGGTCGAGTTCCACTACCCGCAGGGACCGTTCACGCTGGTGCCGGCGGGCGGTAATCGGGCCAACCTGGTGTGGATCGATGATCGCGCCGTGCTCGATGAAGCGCGGGCGGCGGGCAACGAGGCGCTGATCGAGACGTTCCTCAAGAAATCGATGCGCCTTTTCGGCAGCATCGCGCTGGCGACGCCGACGCATGTCTTCCCGCTTTCGACGCTGACGGTGACCGAGGCGGGGAAAAACGGGATCGTGCTGGTTGGCGAGGCCGCGCATGCGTTTCCGCCGATCGGGGCGCAGGGGTTGAACCTGGGGCTGAGGGACGTGGCGGACCTGGCGGCGTCGCTGGCGGACCTGGCGGCGTCGCTGGCGGAGGTGGACGTCGGCGCGAACGGATGGGCGTTGAGGCTCAGCGATGATTACGCGGCGCGGCGGGCGCCGGATCTGGCGCGAACTACGGGGATCGTGGATGCGCTGTTCCGATCGCTGCTGGCAGAGATGCTGCCGGCGCAGGCGCTGCGGGCTGGGGGCCTCTGGGCGCTGAAGTCGATGCCGGGGTTGCGGCGGCAGGCGTTTGAGATGGGTATGGGGAATCGGTGAGGGCTGGGCGTAATGCCCCCAACCCCGGCCGCAGAGCCGGGGCCCACGGATATCTCCACTCTAGCGGCGCCGGGCAATGGGCCCCGGGGCCTTCGCTCGGAGAAGTTCAGTGGTGGGGAGAGAACGGGGCATCGAAGTGGGCCGGCAACACTGCTGCCGGCACTAGGCGTCCCACACCCTCATTATGCCGACCAAAAGCAAAAGGGGCGCTCCTGAGGAGCGCCCCTGAATTTTGCCGTGGGCTTGCTCTTACTGAGCGGGCTTCGGGTCGACCGGCGGGACGTTGGTCTGGGTCGAGACGCCCGGCTGAGTCGGGGTCTGGCCGGCGTCGAGTTCCTTGCGGAGCTGCTCGGCGCGATCCTGGAGCTGCTGCTCGAGGGCGGAGGCGCCGGTCTGTTCCTTGCGGAATTCGTCGAAGGTCAGGGCAGCTTCGCCATCATAGACGGCGGTGAAGCCGGCCAGGTTGATCTCGATGGTGAGATCCTGGTTCTGGCGGTTCTTGGCGGTGAGCTTGAGCTTGCCGCCCTTCTTGAGGCTGTTGACGTAGGCTTCGTTGATCACGAGCTGGGTCGCGCAGGACTGCGGATCGCAGAGCATGAACGGCACGCGGATCGGCTTGCCGCCGTCGATCTGCCAGGTCAGGCCGAACGGGAGCAGGACTCCAAGCGGCACCGCGGCGACGGCGAGCAGGCGGCTTTCCTGGCCCGGATCGTCACGCAGAAGGAAAGAACCGAGGAACTGGCCGTTGGCCAGCACCACCTGGCGCATGATGCAGGCCTTCTTGCCGCCATCTATCGGGTCGCAGACCTTGAGCCAGTTCTGGGCCGGCGCGCGATTGGGATCGGCGGCAGCCTGCTGGTTCTGCTCATTGACCTGGCTGTTGGCTGCGGGCGCGGCCGGCTGCTGCCCTTCGGCGGGCGCTGCGGGCTGCTCTGCTGCCGGGGCGGCGGGGGCAGGCTTGTCCTGGGCCAGGGCGGCATAAGACGGCAACATCAGGGCCGTAGCCGCCAAACCGGCGATGAGAGCATTTTTCAACTTCATGGGGTTTCCCTGGCAATTCTTGCGGTGGTTTGGGCCACCTTCTGATTGGTGCCCTTCAAGGGCAATTCGGGCAATAACATGACCGGAGCGATTAACCAAAGCATTATCCGGCAACTGTGACGGAAGCGCGGCTACCCTCTGCCAGCTTGGCGAGCCGGGAGAGTATAGCCGCGGTACCTTTGAGTCTCGCCTCCGCATTTGGCCAATTGCGGGCGAACACGATTTTCTGATCGGGACGCACGCGAGCCTGCTGGCCCGGATCGGCAACTATGCGCACCAGAGCAGCCGGATCGGCGAACTCGTTGTTGCGGAAAGTGATGATCACGCCCTTGGGGCCGGCATCGACCTTTTCGACATTCGCCGCACGGCAGAGTGACTTGACCAGGATGATCTTGAGCAGCGCTTCCACCTCCTCGGGCAGCGGCCCGAAGCGGTCGATGAGTTCGGCGCCGGCGGCATCGATTTCCCGTGCATCGTCGAGATCGCCCAGCCGGCGATAGAGCTGCATGCGCAACTGCAGGTCGGGCACGTAATATTCGGGGATCATCACCGGCATGCCGATGGAGATCTGCGGGCTCCACTCGCCCTTTTCCTCATATTCCTCCTCGCCCGAGCGCAGCGAGGCCACGGCCTCTTCCAGCATGGACTGGTAGAGTTCGTAGCCCACTTCGCGGATATGGCCGGATTGCTCTTCGCCCAGCAGGTTGCCCGCGCCGCGAATGTCGAGGTCATGGCTGGCGAGCTGGAAGCCTGCACCGAGGCTCTCGAGCGATTGCAGCACGCCAAGCCGCCGCTCGGCGGTGTCGGTGAGCTTGCGGTCCGGGGGCACTGTGAACAGCGCGTAGGCGCGCTGCTTGGAGCGCCCGATGCGTCCACGGATCTGGTAGAGCTGCGCCAGGCCGAAATTGTCGGCCCGGTGCACCACCAGCGTATTGGCGTTCGGAATGTCGAGGCCCGACTCAACGATGGTGGTCGCCACCAGCACGTCGAACTTGCCGTCGTAGAAGGCGTTCATGATGTCGTCGAGTTCGCCCGGCGCCATCTGGCCATTGGCCACCACGAACGACACTTCCGGCACCTGCTGGCTCAGGAACTCGGCGATATCGGGCTGATCCTTGATGCGCGGCACGACGTAGAACGCCTGCCCGCCGCGATACTTTTCACGCAGCAGCGCCTCGCGGATCGAGAGCGGATCGAAGGGCGACACGAACGTACGCACGGCGAGACGATCCACCGGCGGCGTCGCCAGCAGCGACAGGTCGCGCACGCCGGTCAGCGCCAGTTGCAGCGTGCGCGGAATCGGCGTTGCCGTCAGCGTCAGCACATGCACGTTGGCCTTGAGTTCCTTGAGCCGTTCCTTGTGGCCCACTCCGAAATGCTGCTCCTCGTCGATGATGAGCAGCCCCAAATCCTTGAACTTGATGTTCTTGGAAAGGAGCGCGTGCGTGCCCACCACGATATCGACCTGCCCGTCGGCAAGGCCTTCCTTGGTGGCCCTGAGTTCGGCCGAGGGAATGAGGCGAGAAGCGCCGGCCACGCGCACCGGCAGGCCGGCGAAGCGTTCCTTGAAGGTGCGCAGGTGCTGGCGGGCCAGCAGCGTCGTCGGCACGACCACGGCCACCTGCTTGCCCGAGAGCGCCACGGCGAAGGCGGCGCGCAGCGCCACTTCGGTCTTGCCGAAACCCACGTCGCCGCAGACCAGCCGGTCCATGACGCGGCCCGAGGTGAGGTCGTCCAGCACCGACTCGATGGCGACGAGCTGGTCCTCGGTTTCCTCGTAGGGGAACCGGGCCGCGAAATCCTCGTAAGCGCCGGTCGGCAGCGACAGCGGCTCGGAGCGGGTGAGCTGGCGCGCCGCCGCGATCTTGATGAGTTGCTCCGCCATTTCGCGGATGCGCTTCTTGAGCCGGCCCTTCTTGGCCTGCCAGGCGACGCCGCCCAGCCGGTCGAGTTCGCCGCCGGTCTCCTCCGAGCCGTAGCGCGACAGCAATTCGATGTTTTCGACCGGCAGGTAGAGCTTGTCGCCCTTCGCATACTCGATCTCGACGCATTCGTGCGGCGCCCCGCCCGCCTCGATGACTTTTAGCCCCACGAACCGGCCGATACCGTGGTCGACATGGACCACGAGATCGCCCGCCGCCAGGCTCGATGCCTCGGTCAGGGCGTCGCTGGCCTTCTTCTTGCGCTGCGGCCGCAGGATGCGCTCGCCCAGGATATCCTGCTCGGAGAGCACCATCAGGTCATCGGTTTCGAAGCCCGTTTCCAGCCCAAGCACCACGAGGGCCGTGGCGTTGGGCGAAGTCGTCTCCGCATCGCGCCAGTTTTCGGCCATGCGAGGATGCTTGAGCCCGTGGTCGTTGAGCACCTGCGCCATGCGGTCGCGCGTGCCGTTCGACCAGCAGGCGATGATGGTGCGCCGCCCGTCGCGGCTGTTCTTCTTGAGGAGGTCCACCACGGCCTGGAACAGGTTGACGTCCGCCGCCTGCCGCTCCGCCGCGAAATTGTGGGCCAGCCGCCCGCCGGCATCGTCCTGCTTCCTGCCGCTCGGCGCCGCGAAGGGCGAGAACTGCACCACGCTCGCGCCTGCCTGCGCGTAAGCCGGCGCTTCCATCTCGTAGAGCAGTCCCGGCTCGATCGGCTTATAGGGCGCGCCGGAGGTTGCACCAGGCGGGGCCTTTCGCGCCTCGACGCGGGCGTCGTGATAGTCCGCGATCTGCTGCTGGCGCTCGGCGAAGGCTTCCTTGGCCTGGTCGTCGAAGATGAACGGCGCGTCGCCGGTATAGTCGGAGAGCCGGCTCATCTCCTCGTAGAAGAACGGCAGCCAGTGCTCGACGCCCGGATAGCGCGCACCCGCGCTCACCGCCGCATAGAGCGGATCGTCGGCCGTATTGCCGCCAAAGGTGGCCGTGTAATTCCCGCGGAAGCGCCGGATGGTGTCCTCGTTGAGCACCACTTCGCTCATCGGGGAGAGCGAGATCGCCTTGATATTGCCCGTGGTCCGCTGGCTGTCGGGATCGAAGGTGCGGATGGTTTCGAGCTGGGAGCCGAAGAAATCGAAGCGCAGCGGGGTTTCGTGGCTGGCCGGGAACAGGTCCACGATGCCGCCACGCACCGCATACTCGCCCGCCTCGCGCACCGTCGGTACGCGCAGGTAGCCGTTGTTGGCCGCCCAGGCGATCAGCTTTTCGCTATCGACTACCTTCCCGGCCGCCGCCGAGAACGACATGCCGGCAGTGACTGCGCGCGGGATCAGCCGCTGCACCAGCGCGTTCACGGCCGTGAGGATCACCGCGCCCTTGGCCGAGCCATCGGTCAGCGCCGCCAGCGTCTTCATGCGGTCGGCGATCGTCACGGTATTGGGCGAAACACGGTCGTAAGGCAGGCAATCCCAGGCCGGCACGGTCAGGATCGGGTGCCCCGGCATGAGCTGCGCCAGCGTCTCGGCCATGCGCTGCAGCCGCCGCCCGTCGCGCGCGACGAACACCGCGGCCGCGGGAGCGTCCGGATCAGCCTTGAGCCGTTCTTCGACCAGCCGGGCCAGCACGATGGGCTGCATCCCGTCCGGTACGTTGGAAATGGTGCGTACCGGGTGCTCGCTCATATGCCCGCCAGCCTCTTGTCGTTGAATGCGGCCAGCACGGCCAGCAATTCGGCATCCACGTCCGCGCGCGGCGGCTCCTGCCCCGTGATCCACATGAGGAGGTCGGTGTCCTCCTCGCTCATAAGCACTTCGAGCCGATCGAGTTCGGCCTCGCCCAGCCCCTCGATATGTGCATCGGCATAGGGGCCCAGGATCAGGTCCATCTCGCGCGTGCCACGGTGCCAGGCGCGATAGCGCATACGACGGCGGCGCATGCCAATGTCTTCACCGGCGCTGTTTTGAAGAGCCATGATCGGGTCAACTCAATGATGTGGGAGGCCCTTTTACGCGCAAAGAAGGCGGTTGTCACATGTTTGGATGCGGGGGCCTGACCTCCTCCCCCCTCCCGGCCTCCCCCGCAAGGGGGGAGGTGCCTATCGTGGTTGTTGAGCGCTTTGTGTCCCAGCAACTGGATCGAAACACCTCCCCCCTTGCGGGGGAGGCTGGGAGGGGGGTGAGCCGCCCCCAAGCCCCTCCGCTTCCCCCCCATCCCAAAACCCTCTACTCCTTCCCCCAAGGAAGAATCGTGCCCAGACCGCAAGCCCTCGATCCGCTGTTTCGCTCGCTCCACTCCCTCAAGGGCGTGGGCCCGCACCTGTCTGCGCTGCTGACCCGCTTCTTCGGCGCGCCGGACGGGCAGGAAGCCATTGCGCTCGACGTGCTCATGCACATGCCCTCGGGCGTCGTGGACCGCCGCAAGATGGTGGGTGTCGCCAATACCTGGGTCGGCGGCACGGTCACGCTCAAGCTCCATATCGACCGCCATATCGTGCCTCCGCGCGGCCGCAAGGGCATTCCCCACCGCGTCCTCGCCCATGACGAGACCGGCGACATCCAGCTCATTTTCTTCCGCTCCGAAGGCGGCTGGATCGAGAAGGCGCTGCCGGTGGGCGAAGAGCGCTACGTCTCGGGCGAAGTCGGTTTCTTCAACGGCGAAAAGCAGATCACGCATCCCGACTACATCGTCGAACCCGAAAAGTTTGCGACGCTGCCGCTGGTCGAGCCCGTCTATCCGCTGACGCAGGGCCTTTCCTCAAAGGCCCTCACCAAGGTCATCCGCCAGGTCGTCGAAACCGTCCCCGAACTGCCGGAATGGATTCCTGCCGTCACCCGCGAGCGGTTCAAGTGGCCTGGCTTTTCGGCGGCCATGCACAAGGTCCACCTGCCTGAATCCCCCGAGGATGGTGACCTCACCGGCCCTGCCCGCCAGCGCCTCGCCTATGACGAATACCTCGCCGGCCAGCTCACCCTGCAGCTGGTCCGCACCCAGCTCGTCGCCGCGCGCGGCATCGCCCGCACCTTTACCGGCGAGATCACTTCCCGCGTCGAAGCCGCCCTGCCCTTCACCCTCACCGCCGGCCAGAAGCAGGCTATCGCGGACATCCGGCACGATCTGGCCTCGCCCGACCGCATGTCGCGCCTGCTGCAGGGCGATGTCGGTTCCGGCAAGACCGTCGTGGCGCTCATGACCATGGCCGCCCTCGCCGAATCGGGCGCCCAATCCTCGCTGATGGCCCCCACCGAACTGCTCGCGGCCCAGCATTACAAGACCCTGAAACCCCTGGCCGATGCCGCCGGCCTCGGCATCGTCCTCCTCACCGGCAAGATGCCCGCCGCCGAGCGCCGCGCCGCGCTGGCCGGCCTCGCCAGCGGCGCCACCAGCATCGCGGTCGGCACCCACGCCCTCTTCCAGTCCGGCGTCGAGTTTGCCGATCTCGGCCTCACGGTCGTGGACGAACAGCACCGCTTCGGCGTCCATCAGCGCCTCGCCCTCTCGGACAAGGGCCGTCACACCGATCTCCTGGTGATGACCGCCACGCCCATTCCGCGCACCCTCGTCCTCACCCATTTCGGCGACATGGCCGTCTCGATCCTGCGCGAAAAGCCCGCCGGCCGGCAGCCCATCGACACCGCCGTACTCTCGATCTCCGAATATCCCCGCGTCATCGCGCGCCTGAAAGCCCGCATCGCCGAGGGCGCGCAAGCGTTCTGGGTCTGCCCGCTGGTCGAGGAATCCGAACACCTCGCCGTCGTCTCCGCCGAGGACCGCTACGCCGAGCTCAAGAAGGTTTTCGGCGATCAGGTCGCCCTCATCCACGGCAAGATGAGCGCCGCTGCCAAGCAGGAGGTGATGGATCGTTTCGCCCGCAACGAAACCAAGATCCTCGTCGCCACCACCGTAATCGAAGTGGGCGTGGACGTCCCCAATGCCTCGATCATGATCATCGAGCATGCCGAGCGCTTCGGCCTCGCCCAGCTCCATCAGCTTCGCGGCCGCGTCGGGCGCGGCTCCAACCGCTCGGCCTGCCTGCTGCTCTACAAGGAACCCCTCTCGGAAACCGCCCGCGCCCGCCTCGACACCATCAAGGGCACCGAAGACGGCTTCGTCATCGCCGAACGCGACCTCGAACTGCGCGGCCAGGGCGACATTCTGGGCACCCGCCAATCCGGCATGCCCGGCTACCGCCTCGCCGTCCCCGACGCCCATCGGCACCTGCTCGACTGGGCCCACGACGACGCCAAAGCCGCCCTCGCCAACAATCCCGGCCTCACCGGGGAAGAAGGCGAAGCGCTAAGGACGCTGCTCTACCTCTTCCGCAAAGACACCGCGATCCAACTGATCCGCGCCGGGTGAGGCGGGCAGCTTCCTCACCCACTCACCTCAAACTTCTTCCAGCCACGGGAACTTCCTCGGCCGAAGGGCCGGGGCCCTTCTGTCTCCACTAGAGCGAGAGGGTGCAATGGACCCCGGATCAAGTCCGGGGAAATGCCGTGGTGGTGGAGAGACTGAGCGAGAAAGGAAACCTCCCTCCCGCCCTCAGAGACCACAAGACGCGAACGAGCCCTTCGCCATCGAGCAGACTATCGCGGACGCACCTAGCCGGCCCAAGCAGGAAGCAAATGCCGTTGAGACGACGCCGCTGGCCTTAAGAGCCACCCGCGCAACACGCCGGTTACCTCCGCACGACCAAACCATTCAGCCATACGTCCACCCAACAGCACGCCCGCCTCTCGCTGCGATGCGCCTCGCCGACCTACGTTCAAAATATCCCTAAGCACGCACTGCAACGCCACGCCCTATCCGAGCACCTTCTCTCCCGAGGCGCTTCCCGGACGAAGGAACCCTGTGGCCACAAGAAGAGCATCTCCTGGCAAAACCACAGCCCTCTCCTCCTACCGCCAGCAGTTCACCTGAGGCGCCGCAGTCTTGGAGGCAGCAAGCAGCATCGCCGGACTAAGCCTGGCCAGCCACAGCACCCAACGTCACAACTGAATGCCCTAAATGCGCCAGGGAGCAGCGATAGGCATCAGCCGCCAACATCGCGCCTCACGATTAGCAACACCCGGCTCCTGCCGTAACTATCGGCACGCTCGTTGGCCCGACCTCTCGGCCGGAGCGGCCTCCCTAACCGGCATCAAGCTTCACGTCACACCTTCGGCCAAGGCGCGCCCGCACTACGCTCGCCCCAAATAGCAAAGGCCCCGCCGAAGCGGGGCCTTGGAATAGCCAAAACGGCGAACCGGGCCCGGTTCGCCGAATTGGGTTTTTGCAAGACGCTACCCCGCCCGAGGAGCCCCCGGGTAGAGTCGAGCAGAGCGTATTAGAAGTGGAACAGGACGCCGATGGTCGCCTTGGCAGCGTTCTGCTCTGCACGGTCAGGCATGTGCAGGCCCAGAACTTCGCCGCGGATCGACATGTTATCGGTCACAGCCACTTCGACGCCACCGCCGTAAGCCCAGGTACCATAGGTGTTGCCGCCGTTGGCGTTTTCGTGGACCCAGCCACCACCAAGCGAAGCATAAACCAGGACCTGCGGCGAGGCGAGAACGCCAATCTTGCCGAGGATCAGGGCATCGTAGCCGTTCATGCCACCATCAAAGATGAGGCCGTCGAACTGGCCTTCGATGCCGAGGAGGATCGGGTCAGCGACGGTGAAGTTGGCACCAGCCACAACACCGATCGAACCGGCCGAACCGCCACCCGAAACCCAAGCGCCACCACCGGTGACACCAGCGTAGAAACCGTCGAACGAGAAGATCGAGGTATCAACAACCGGAGCAACCGGCTGAGCCGGGAGGAGGAGGTCAGCCGCCTGAGCGCCCGAAACCATGAGCGTGGCAACGCCAACGCCAGCCAAAAGTGCAGAAATCTTCATCTTGCATTCCCCTAGGGTAGACTACAGTCACAAGCATATGTCTCAGACCGTCTGGTCCATGACAACCCCGTCAACCCCTTATTCTGGGCTTTCAGGGAGGAATCCGTGACGTTTCGAAGGCACCTGTTGCAAGAATGGATCGGATTTGACCCAAGGTCCAACAAATTCGAGGACTTCCGCCCTCTGGTGCGACCGAAACCGGCCACGGATGAGGCAACAACGAGTCGTCCCTGCCTCAACTATGATGCGCCGAAATACCCTTCGGCGCACCACATATTCGTATTCCTGGGTGGCACCTCTGTCCGGATTCGCCCGAACCCGCAACCACCCCCTGTCGGTTTAAAAGCCGTCAGTTGAAATGGAACAACACACCGGCAGTTGCCTTGGCCGCCGAGGGACCCTGCCCCCAATTGGCCATGCCCAGCACTTCGCCGCGCACGCTGATCGAGTTGAAGGTCGCAACTTCCACGCCGCCGCCGAAGGCATAGACGCCGTCGCCGGCCACATTGCCGAGACCCGCGGCGCCGTAGGCCATGATGCCATCGGTAACCTGCACGCCTACGCGGCCGAGACCGAGCATATCCCACTTCCAGCCGCTTTCGGGCCACATCACGCCGCCCTGGAATTCAACGCCGGCGAGGAAGAGATCGGTCACGGCGAAATTAACACCGGCCACGAGGTCCAGGTTCCAACCGGTGACGGATGGGCCGTTGATTGTGCCCCAATAGCCACCACCCTGCACACCGGCATAGGCGCCTTCGAAGTTGAACATCGGGCTGGAATAGAGATCGGTAGCCGGCGTGCCGGAATACAGATCGGCCGCAAAGGCACCCGTTGACATGAGCGTCGCAACGGCGGCGCCGAGCGTCAGTGTCCGTGCAATCATTTTTGTACTCCGCACATACTTGTTAGTTGACCGCCACTTTGGCGCTCACGCGCCCGCGGAACTACCCCCCGGCCACCTCATTTTGGCCGGTGCGGATAATGATTGGTGACGGATTGCAGGGACTTGCGGCCGGATTGATCCAATTTGATACAATTGCGATCAATTCGAGTGCCGGCAGCAGAGCCGATCAGAAGTGATAGTTGGCGCCGATGGTGACCTGGTTGGTCTGGTTGGCCCCTTCGGCCTCGAAACCATGCAGGTATTGCGCGCGCAACGACACGTTGTCGGTGATGGCCATCTCGACACCGCCGCCGAGCAGCCAGTTGCTCTGTTCGGGCACGCCCAGGTCGATCCCGTAGCCCGCCGTCGCATAAAGCGCCAGGTCGTCGGCCACAAGCACGCCGCCGCGCGCCAGCACCTGCCCGTAGGAGGTCTCGCCGCTCCCGCCGGTCAGCCCCTGAACTGCAACTTCCGCGCCCACGAGATAGAAATCGAAGGTGGCGTTGACGCCCAGGTCGAGTCCCAGCCCATACTGATTGCCGCGTTCGGGGCTGAACTGGCCCGCGCCGTAGACGCCGCCATAAAAGCCGTTCCAATCGAAGGGGACGTCCGCGACGGGAACCGCGACCGTATCCGCGCTGGTCTGGTAGGCAATAGGATCCGCAGCGATCGCCGGCATCGACGCCGTCGCCAGAATGGCCGTGATGGCAAGGGCTCTGATCAAGCTCATCCTCGGTCTCCTCTCGGGCTATCCTCGAGACAGATGCATCCAACGCGGAGCTTTTTGCTGCGGTTCCTTTCGAATGACCCTTCCAATATGGAGCCGCAAGTGCGCTACGCCAATGCATCTTTAGACAGGGATGCGCATAAAATCGGGCCTGCGCTGGGCCATAAGATGGCAAGCTGCCCATTGTGGCCGTCGCGCCACACATGAAAAAGCCGGCGCACCAGGCGCCGGCTTGCGTTTCAAGGCCTCAGGTCGCCGCGCCCTTTGGCACGGAGGTGGCCGCCGCCACCATCTCGTCCGGTATGTCGTCGAACGAGGCGTAGTTCATGTTGTAGAGCTTGGAATAGAGCCCCTTGTGGGCCATGAGCTCGTCGTGGTTGCCGCTCTCGATCTTCTCGCCGTTCTGCAGCACGATGATCCTGTCGGCGCCGCGGATCGTGGCCAGCCGGTGGGCGATCACGAGGCCAGTACGGCCCTCGAGCAGCTTCACCAGCGCCTTCTGGATCAGCATTTCCGTGTAGCTGTCGATATTGGCCGTAGCCTCGTCGAGCACCAGGATCTTGGCGTCTGCAACCAGCGCACGCGCGAAGCTGATCAGCTGGCGCTGGCCGAGCGACAGGTTGCCGCCGCGCTGCTCCAGCACGCTTTCATAGCCGTCCGGCAGCTTCATGATGAAGTCGTGCGCACCCACCGCCTTGGCCGCGTCGATCACCTGTTCGCGGGTCGCCTCGGTCTTGTGATAGCGGATATTGTCCAGCACGCTGCCGGTGAAGAGGAACGGCTCCTGCAGCACCATGGCGATCTGCTTGCCCAGCGAATCCTGGGTCAGGTCGCGCACGTCGACGCCACCGACAAGCACCTGCCCGTCCCAGACGTCGTAGAACCTGTGCACCAGCGCCATCGAGCTCGTCTTGCCCGAACCCGTCGGCCCGACCAGCGCGACCGTCTCGCCCGGATTGACCCGGAAGCTGACGTTCTTGAGCACCGGCAGGTTCTTGCGATAGCCGAAGGTCACGTTCTTGAACTCGACCGAGCCATCCATTTCCGGGCTCAGCACCTTGGCGTCAGCCTTGTCGACAACGTCCACCGGCACGTCGAGCACCTCGGTGATGCGCTGACCGGACGCCATGGCGCGCTGCATCACCGAATACTGCATAGTGAGCGAACGGATCGGGTCGAAGAAGCGCTGGATGTAGAACAGGAACGCCACCATCACGCCGACATCGAGCCCACCGTTGAGCACCATCGAGCCGCCAACCACCACCACGGTCGCCATGGCGATACCAGTGAGGCTGTCCACGATCGGCACCATCACCTGCGCGAACTTGGCCGCCGTCAGGTGAGTCTTAAGGTTGGCATAGGCCTTCTCGTCATAGAGGTCGAAATTGACCTTCTGGCGATCGAGGCTCTGCACCGTCCGCACGCCATTGATGCCCTCCGCCAGCGCACCGTTGGCGACCGAATTGGTCTCATGCGCGGCCATGAAGGCGACCTTGGCCTTGGGCAGCCAGAAAAGGCGCACGATGAACAGCACCGGCATCGTGGAGAGCGTCAGCAGGCCCAACCGGAAGTCCAGCGCCAGCAGCACGAAGACGATGCCGAACAGCAGCGCGATATCGCCCACCGACATCACCGAGGTCTCGAGGAATTCCTGCATGGAATTCACGTCGCCCTGCAGGCGCGACATCAGCCGGCCCACTTCGGTCTTGTCCATGAACGAGAGCGAAACGCGCTGCAATTGCGCGAACATCGCCCGGCGCATGTCGAAGAGCACGTTCTCGGCCACCTTGCCGACCACGGTTTCCTGCAACCAGTTGGCGCCGAAATTGACGACGATCACCACGGCAAAGGCCAGCACCGCCCACACCAGCACCATGCGATCGGCCCCGGGGGACATGCCGTTGTCGATCGCGTAGCGGATGATCAGCGGGATCAGCAGCTGGCTGACCGTGAAAGCCAGAACAGCAAGCACCGAAATGACGATCTGGGTCTGGTAGGGCTTCACGAAGCTCCAGATGCGACGCACGATCTTGGGGTCGTAGGCTTTCCCGAAGACTTCCTCTTCCTCGCGATGCGAGCCCACCACCGCGCGCGGCGGCCGTCGGGTGCGGTCTTCGCTTTCCTCGTCCTGGATTTCCTGAACCGACATCAGACGGCCTCCTCGATCTGAGACTCGCCGTCGCCTTCCGGTCTCACCTGCAAATCATAGAGCGCGCGGTAGCGCCCGTTCTTCTTGAGCAATTCGTCATGCGTGCCGCGCTCGACGATCTGGCCATTCTCGACGAAGAGAATCTGGTCGGCATGCATGAGCGAGGACAGCCGGTGAGAGATGACGAGCGTCACCCGGTCGCGCGCGAAGCGCCGCATGGCGCTGCGAATGCGCTGCTCGGTGCCCGCATCGATTGCTGCCGTCGAATCGTCGAAAACCATCACCGAAGGCTTGAGGATCAGGCTGCGCGCGATCGAAAGGCGCTGGCGCTGGCCACCCGAAAGCGACACCCCGCGCTCGCCCACGACCGTGTCGTAGCCGGTCGGCAGGCCCACGATGTAGTTGTGCAGCTGCGCGAATTCCGCAGCCCGCTCGATCCGCCGTTCCTTGGCCCAAGGATCTCCATAGGCGATGTTGTTCTCGATCGAGGTCGTGAACAGGAACGAATCCTGTTGCACCACGCCCACCGACTTGCGCAGCGATTGCAGCGTGACCTTGGAGATATCCTGCCCGTCGATCGTGATCTTGCCGCCGGTCACGTCATAGAAGCGCGGGATCAGGTGCGCGATCGTCGACTTGCCGCTGCCCGGCGGGCCGACGATGCCGATCGTCTGGCCCTTGCGTGCCTCAAAGCTCACTCCCGTCAGCGTCGGCTCGGTATTGCCCTGGTAGGTAAAGCTCACATTGTCGAAGCGCAGCGTGCCATCGGTCACCACCAGGTCCTTGGCGCCCGGCTCGTCCTTGATCGTCAGCTCCATATCCAGGAGCGCGAAGAGGCGCGAGCCGCAGGTCGAGGCGCGGGCGAAGGAATTGACCATGAGGCCGAGCTGGCGCACCGGCATCTGAAGGATGGTCATGAAGGTCAGGAACGAAGCGAGCGTACCTACGCTCATCTCGCCGGCCATTACCTTCGTGCCGCCAAGCCAGAGCACGAGCCCCATCGAGACGAAGAAAGAGAAGTTCATCGCGGCCGTATTGCCCACGCGCAGGTCGACGCGCTTGTGCGCCAGTTCGAGCGCATCGCTCGAGGCCCGGTCGTACTTGCCGAGTTCGTGCTGCTGGGCCGCAAAGGCACGCACCACGCGGATGCCACCCAGGTTCTCGTCCATCACGCGCGAAAGCGCCTGCATCTTTTCCTGAAGGATCAGCCAGGTATTGCGCAGCCGCAACTGCGTGGTCGAGGAGCGCCAGGCCACGAACGGCACGAAGCTCAGGGCCAGTAGCCCAAGCGCCAGGTCCGTGCTCAGCAGCATGTAAGAACCCACGCCGATCAAGGTGCCGAGCAGCACGACGCGCAGGAGACCCGTCGCGAAGAACATGCGCACGCCATCGATATCGATGATGCCGAGCATGATGAGGTCGCCCGAATGGACGCGGTCGTGGAAGGAAAAGCTCAGCCGCTGCAGCTTCTCGTAGCAGGCAAGGCGCAGCTCGTAGGCGCAATGGTGCCCAACGGCTTCGCCGTAATAGTTGTGCATCATCGTGAAGATGCCGCGCAGCACGCTCACCACCAGCAGCAGGATCGCGGTGATCCAGAGCGCGCTTTCCGCCGCCTGCCCCGCACTGCCCGCCGTTG
This sequence comes from Paradevosia shaoguanensis, assembly GCF_016801025.1. Taxonomy (GTDB): domain Bacteria; phylum Pseudomonadota; class Alphaproteobacteria; order Rhizobiales; family Devosiaceae; genus Paradevosia; species Paradevosia shaoguanensis. Next base: position 4,111,870 of record NZ_CP068983.1, read on the forward strand.
CGAGCCCATGCGCCTCGTCCACCGCGCGCCCGAGCAGCTGCGGGATGAACAATTGCAGCGCTGACGCGATAACGGTCGAAACCAGGGTGATTGTCACCAGCCATGGGTGACGCAGGTTCATGCGAGTGATGCGCACAAGCGTATTGACGCCCTGGCCCCACTGGGCCTCCGCCACATGGGCAAACGAATTGCTGCGCCCCCTGGCGCTGCTAACCGCTTCGGTTTTCAAGGAACTGATCCAGATGTAAAAAATTTTGCCCGGAAACGAGCTTAGGGAGGAAGACTCAGCCGGACGACCCACTTCCATACCAACAATGCGCTTTTTTTGTGCAGGTTCAAGAATGGAAAACCCAATAACCGAGCAATAGCTTGTCCAAAGCTACCCGCGAGCGTTCAAACCCTTCCGAACTGAGAAATTTCCGGGCCAACAAGCCCTCATCCCGGCCCCCCCCGCCCAAACGTCTTACCTGCCACTGCTCCCCTCAGCCCGTCCTCCTCCGTGCGCATCCTCAAGGTCGGGGCACCAGCCCGGCAAAGCGGAGTCAGCAAACTTTCTCAAGCGCGGCAGCATCGGTTCCTCCGGCCCCGCCACCAACTTATCCCCCTCCCTCCAGCTCGCGCTAAACTAGCGATGCCCCCGTACCTGCTCCCGCCCCTCCCAGACGCGTTTTAAGGATCCCCGAAATTGCTCCCAAACTCCGTCAAAACTCGCGAAAGATCGTCGAAATTACCCCAAATTTGTTTCAAAATTTAACGATTCCGGGGGACGTTTAGGCGACAACATCGTTATAAATCAGATAGTTACCTACATTATCTCATCAAAAACTCCCGACATTTTCGCTCTCAGCGCGAAAACCCCGCCGCCCCCACTCGCCGCAATTGAATTGTTAATCCTAACCAGCCGTTCATCATCCAGCGCCGCAATGATTTCCGCTCCCGGCAAACGCGGCTACCCATGCCGCGCCTCGGACGCGTTTGTGACGGACCCGACCGAGGTCGCGCCAGCGGCCCGAGCCCCCAAACAACTTGACCGCTGGCGCGTTCCGGCATCCGCCGCCAAAACCGCTTCCTGCTTCGCCCTATCCGTGATTTCCTTGCGCCGACTCAAATACCTGGAGCCGCATGACGGAAGCGCCTGCCCGCCCGCTTGAGGGCCTGATCGACGCCATCGCCGCACGCGCAGCGCAGGGCGAGAGTATTTCCGTCGCAACGATCCAGGAGATCGCGGGCGACCGCATTGCCGGTCCCCTGCTCTTCTTCCCGGCCATGATCGTGGTTTCCCCGCTCAGCCTCATCCCGACGCTGCCCACCATTGTCGGCACGACCGTGGTACTGATCGCCGGCCAGTTGATCGCCGGCCGCAAGTCCATCTGGCTGCCGAGCCGGTTGAGCAAAGCCGCGCTCTCTCCCGAGCGCACGCGGAAGGCGCTGGAATTCATCCGCCCCGTCGTCAAGTGGATCGAAAAGCTTAGTTGGGCCCGACTCACCTTCCTGACTGACGGTCTGGGCATGCGCCTCGCCGCAATGGTCTGCATTCTCGTCGCGCTGACCATGCCGCCGCTCGAACTCGTCCCCGGCGCCTCGACCTCCGCCGGCACCATCATCGCCACCTTCGGCTTGGCCCTCACCACCCGCGACGGCCTGCTGCTCCTCGCGGCGCTCGCTTTGGTGCTGGGTAGCGCCTTCCTGCTGTTCCGCTGGCTTTTCTAGAATGGGAATCGCATGACCAGCTTTGCCGATAGCTATCTCGGCCAGTTGCGAGCCCTCGTCGGCAGCCGTGAGCTCCTCGTTCCGGGCACCCGCATCGTCATCGAAAACGAAGCCGGCTACATCCTCCTCGACTTCCGCCCCGATTTCCTGCGCTGGGCCCTGCCCGGCGGCGCCTGCGAGCCTTCCGAGCGCGTCGAGGAAACCATCGTGCGCGAAGTCCTCGAAGAATCGGGTCTCGTCATCACCGATGTGAAGCCCATAGGCTTCGCCAGCGATCCCGCCTGGGAAACGACAACCTTCCCCAATGGCGACGTCTGCCGCAACTTTGCGATGATCTTCACCACCCGCACCTTTGAAGGCGTGCCTGTGCCGCGCGATGGCGAGGCGCTGGAGTACCGCTGGTTCGACCCGCACGACCTGCCGGACATGGTGGCCAACCACCGGCGCAGCGTGGACGCCTGGCTACGCTGGAAGGCAGGCGGTGGCTTCCAGCTCACCTAGTCCCGCTCCGCACGACTTTCGTCAAATTGCTGCTATCGGCTTCATCGGCCATTTCGCACTCCCGCGCATTCTGGGAAGGCACCAAGGGAGACGGTCATGACCGACAGGATCGTTCGCGTGCGGCGGGTCCAGTGGGGCGACCCGGAAGCTCGGTATGAAGCCGTGCCTGGAATCAACCTCGCCCCGCCGCAGAAATCGCGCGTCGCGCTGCTGAGCGTCGCGCTGTGTGTGATGATCGCCTTCTCGATCGCGATCATCGCCTACCGGCTCTGGTTCGAATAACCAGCCGCAGCCATCAACCCGGCGCCTGGCCCAGAAGGGCTGCCCGGCCCTCCGGCATCCAATCACAGATCTGGCAATTTCTGGAATGACCCTGACGGCGAAGCTTCGCCGAAGTGGCAACCGCCACTCTTCATGAAATCCAACGATGTGTGGGAGAAGAGTGGCGGGAGTGACGGGGCTCGAACCCGCGACCTTCGGCGTGACAGGCCGACGCTCTAACCAACTGAGCTACACCCCCGCAAGGCAGGTCGTCCCTGCAAGGTGGCGTGGATGTAACCGGCACATCGGACCAAGTCAAGCGCTGAGAACGCGCTTTTTGAACTTCTTTTCACAGCCCGTTTTTTCCCCAAGGAAAACTCGCCGGGCGGCTGGCTTTCTTAACGAATGTCGGGAGCGAAAATCTCTGGAATCGGAAGTGCTTGCCTTGCTTCGCCCAACCTGCTGGCGAGGGGCAATACCGGCCCAAACGAACGTCGGCGCAGGCCGACTACCCTCCAGCCTACGAAAGCCACTTCTGACCATAACTTGTTCTGATGGGACACTGAGGACTAGCCTCCAATCCTCACTGCCGTTGGAGCGCCTCCCCCGCGTCTTCACCTCGCGCTCCGGTTCGATGACCCGCAGGCCCGCCGCCATTCCGCGACGGCCAGCTACGCTAGGAGGAATTTCATGCGCCATCTGGCTCTCGCAGCTACGCTCTTTGCCGTCGCGTCGCTGTCCCCGCTCGCTCCGGCCCAGGCCCAACAGGCGGCCGCCGCGCGGCCACCGGCAATGGTGCTGACAATCCCTGCCTTCCCCGATGGCACGGACATACCACCACAATTCACGCAAGCCGGTGAGAACGTAGAGGCCGGTAAAGGCACCTCGCCGCAAATAAGCTGGGAGAACGTACCTGAGGGCACGCAGAGCTTCGTGCTCCACCTGCACGACATCGACGTCGCGCGCTCCAAGACGAGCGAAGACCAGTTGCACTGGCTGGTCTGGAACATCCCGGCTACCGCCACAGAACTCCCTGAAGGCGTCCCGGAAAACTCCCCGCTGGCCGATGGCAGCCTCCAGACAAGCGCCAGCGGTCCCTACTACCGAGGCCCGGGCGCGCCCGCGAGCGGTCCGCGCCACCACTATGTGTTCGAACTCTATGCGCTCGACACCAAGCTTGACGTCACGTCCGGCGAAGACGGCTTCGCCGATCGCACGAAGGTCATGGAAGCCATGCAAGGCCACATTCTGGGAAAGGCGACTTATGTCGGGCTCTTCAAGCGCCCGTCATGACGAGGCGCGAAGGAGGACTGGTGGGCGATGACGGACTCGAACCGCCGACATCCTCGGTGTAAGCGAGGCGCTCTACCAACTGAGCTAATCGCCCGGAAAATGGCGCAAGGCCGTTCCAGCGGGCTCTAACTAGGGGGTCGCTCGATGCCCGTCAATATGGGCGCTGCGTTTTGCCCAGCGGAACAGCCAGGTTGCGTACCCACGAAAAGCAAATGGCCCCGGCACACAATGCTCGGGGCCATGGCAAATCCGAAAGACGGACTTGATTAGTTGATCGCGTCCTTCAGGCCCTTGCCGGGCTTGAACTTGGCCTGGTTGGAAGCCGGAATCTTGATCTCGGCGCCGGTAGCAGGATTGCGGCCCGTGGTGGCCTTGCGCTTGGAGACCGAGAACGTACCAAACCCGACCAACCGAACCTCATCGTTCGCCTTGAGCGAAGCGGTGATCGCGTCGAAGACCGCGTCGACTGCAGCAGCAGCCTGAGCTTTGGTGATTTCGGCCTTCTCGGCGACAGCGCCGATCAGATCGTTTTTGTTCGACATAGCATTTCCTCACAGTGAAATTGCTCGCCTTCGCTGGCGAACCAAGACGCGGCCACATTTTTGCGATTCTGAGCGAAACGCAAGGTTTTCCGGGCGTTTCGGCCCGTTCTGCCGCGCAATCCTGTTAATGGAGCGGAAAAATGCGCCCCGCAAGGTCCTCAATGGACTTGCCCACCGGCAATTGCGGCCTGCGCAAGCCCGGAAACCAAGGCTTTGGCCGCCTCCGCGCTTCGCTCGCCATTGGCGAGAGTCGCGTAGAACGGCATGCTCGACAGCGCGAAGAGAATATCCACCAGATCGCTCTCCTTATCCCGCGCCAACCGCCCTTCTTCCACCAGCCGACCAGCCAGCACGCCGAAAATATGCCGCCGTCGTTCATTGCGCGCACGCATCGCCTCGACGAATTCCGGATCCGCAGCTCCCGTAACGACAAGGCCTCCCAGCCCACGATGATCTGACGCCCAGAAATCGCAGAAGATCGAAATCACCATCATGATTGCAGCCTCCGCGTCGGGCTGCGCCATGGCCCGCGCAACACGCTGTAGCCCGGCCTCGGCCGCCCGACTGTCGAACACGGCCTCCAGCAATCCCCGGCGCGATCCGAAGCGGTTGTGCACGGTCAACCGCGTCACCCCCGCTTCCTTGGCCACGGCCTCAAGCGAAAACGGCTCCCCGCCTTCGGCAACGCGCTGCAGCACCACAAAGGCCGCCTCGACGATACGCGCATCGTTTGCCTCGCTCGCCGCTGCGCGCTTGGCGCTCACATAACGCCGCTTCGGGCCGTCGCTTGACATGCAAATTACCTATACTATCTGTATATTCAATTCAACCGGCAGCCCAAAGGAGCCCGCCATGGATTACCTCGTAGCATTTGCGCTCGTCGCGCACATAGCCGCCGCCATTTTCTGGGCCGGCACCACGATGGTGCAGGCGCGGATCGGCAACGATCATGCGCTGGAGCTTTTCCGCCCGCAAATGGGCGCCGCGACAGTCACCGTCATTGCCGGTGTTATCCTGTGGTGGGCCTATCACTCGGGAATTTTCTATGCGCCCGAGTTATCCCTAGCCATCGGCGCCCTGACCGCGATCGTAGCCGGCATCCTGCAGATCTTCGCCTATCGCGCCCTGAAGGCCGGACAAGGCGGTTTCTTCGGCGGCGTCGGTGTTCGTCGCGCCTCGGCGGCGCTCATGGGAATCGCCATTCTCGGCATGGCGCTTTCGCGGGTGCTGTGATGATCGCGATCCCCACCTACCCCGACCTCGCCGGCAAGACCGCGTTCATCACCGGAGCGTCCGGCGGCATAGGCGCCGAGACCGCGCGCTGGCTGGCCCATAACGGCGTGCGCCTGGCCCTCAACGGTCGCGACCAGGCCAAGCTGAACACGCTTGCCGACGAATTGACAGCCGCAGGCGCGACAGCCCTGCCCGTCCAGGCAGACAACACCGACGCCAGCGCCCTCGAGCAGGCCCGCTATATCGCGGAAGAAGAATTCGGCGACATCGACCTGCTGTTCGCTTTCGCGGGCGGCGGAACAGCGCGGCCCGCGCCCGTCGAACAGACCGAGGAAGCGGATTGGCGCTCCGCAATCGACCACAACCTCACCGCCACCTTCCTCGCCATCAAGACTTTCCTGCCGGCGATGAAGGAGCGCAGGGCCGGTGCCATTGTCACGATGGCGTCGACCGCTGGCCGCGGTCCGTCGCAGGCGTCTCCTGCATATGGTGCCGCCAAGGCGGGAATCATCCTTCTTACCCAGGACGTCGCCAGCGAAGTCGGGCCGGACGGTGTCCGGGTCAATTGCATCTCGCCCTCCGCAATCCTCACCGATCGCACCGCGGCCAACATGCCTGAACTGGTGCAGAAGCAGGTGGCGGCCAGCCACCCGCTGCGCCGGATCGGATTGCCCGAGGACGTCGCAGCCGCCGCCCTCTTCCTTGCCTCATCGAGCGCCGGCTGGATCACGGGCGCAACGCTCGACGTGGCCGGCGGCCGCATGATGCACTAAGCGGCTGGAGCCTCCTGCTTTGGCGCCCGGATCGAGAGAATGACGGGCAGGCAGCAGAGATAGATGATGACCGTGACGATCCACACCGTTCCCAACCACGTGTCACGGGTGGCGAAGTAAATGCCCGAATAGAAGAGCGGTCCGAAGATCGAGGCGATGCTGACCATGCTGGCCAGCACGCCCTGCAACTGCCCCTGCTTGTCCTCGCCCACCTGACGGGTCAGTAGGGATTGCAACGCCGGAATGCCCACACCACCGAGTGCAAAGAGCGGCGCGAGGGCGAAGAGTATCCAGCCATGCGTTGCAAAGGCCAGGATCAGGCAGGCCGTGGTCTCGAAGGCCATGCCGATGATAAGCGCCCGCTGTTCGCCGAACTTCGTCGCGACAGGCCCCGTGAGAAACGCCTGCGCGCCGGCGTGGAACACGCCGAAACTCGCGAGCGACAAACCCACCAGCATCGGCGAGAAATCGAACCGGTCCTCCGAGAACAGCACCCAGACTGTGCCGTAGACCTGGCCGAGGAAGTTGAAAGCCAGCCAAAGCCCGACCAGCGGCAGCAGCATGCGGAAGCTCAGTGCCCAATAGATCGACTTGAAGGGGTTGAGCTCGGCCAGGTTCAGCGGCTTACGTTCGCCCGGTCGCGATTCCGGAAGCAGGAACAGCGCCAGCGCGAAGTTGACGGCATTGAAGACTGCCGCCAGCAGGAACGGCGCACGGATCCAGTATTCGCCCAGCAGCCCACCGATCACGGGCCCCAGGATGAAGCCGATGCCGAAGCAGGCATTGAGGTAGCCAAACCGCTGTGCCCTCGTTTCCTCAGGGGAGATGTCGGCGATGTAGGCGGTCGCCACGGCAATATTGGCGCTGGTGATGCCGGCAATGGCACGACCGAGAACCAGCATCCAGAGCTGCGGCGCAAAAGCCAGAACCAGGTAATCGACGGCAGCACCGGCTAACGACACCAGCAGCACGGGCCTCCGGCCAAACCGGTCGCTGAGCATGCCCAGCACCGGTGCGAAGACGAACTGCATCAAGGCATAGAGCGAGAGAAAGCCGCCATAGAGCACGGCGATATTGCTCTCATGGGCAACCTCGCGCAGCAATTCGGGCAGAATCGGAAAGACCAGACCAATGCCCACTGAATCCAGCGTCACGGCCACGAGAATGACGAGTAGTCCCTTAGGCATGATTATCCTCGCCTGCGGATTTGTTCCGCCTTTGTTCTGTGAAGGGGTAGCAGCAGGTCGCCGCTCTTGGCAACACTGTGCGATGAAAGTGGTGGATGTTCAGGCCCGAACGCGGGCACCTTGGCGCAGGCTCTCGCCGAAATCATCCAGCCCCTTGGCAGAAAAACCCGCCCAGCCCCACTTGTTTTTGCTCTCGGCTTCAAGGAGGTCCGGGCGGGAACGCGGGTACTATTCTGCAAGCGCAAGCTGCGTGCCGCACAAACGAAAACGGCGCCCTGAGGCGCCGTTTCCTTATTTGCTTGTCGCTTTGGCTTAGTGGAGACCGGCCTCGGCCTCGCCAGCGCTGTCGTTGGCCTCTGCCGCGATCGGCGCCTCCACCTTCTCCTCGAAGGTCCATTCGATCGGCTCGGGCTGGCGAACCAATGCGTGCTTGATCACCTGGTCCATCCGGCTGACCGGGATGATTTCCATCCCCTTGGTCACGATCTCCGGGATTTCCTGGAGGTCGCGGACGTTCTCTTCCGGGATCAGCACTGTCTTGATGCCGCCACGCAGCGCCGCAAGGAGCTTTTCCTTGAGGCCGCCGATCGGCAGGACCCGGCCGCGCAGGGTGATTTCACCCGTCATGGCCACATCGTGACGCACCGGAATTCCGGTCATCACCGAGACGATGGCAGTCGCCATGCCGATACCGGCCGACGGACCATCCTTGGGCGTCGCGCCTTCCGGCACGTGCACGTGGATGTCCCGCTTGTCGAACATCGGCGGCTCGATGCCGAAGTCGATCGAACGCGAGCGAACATAGGCCATCGCGGCGGTGATGGATTCCTTCATCACTTCCTTGAGGTTGCCCGTCACCGTCATGCGGCCCTTGCCCGGGGTCATCACGCCTTCGATGGTCAGCAATTCGCCACCCACCGGAGTCCATGCCAGCCCCGTCACCAGGCCCACAGCCGGTTCCGCTTCGATCTCGCCGTGACGGAAGATCTGCGGCCCGAGATACTTTTCGAGCAGCTCGTCGTCGATCACGACCTTCTTGGTCTTGCCCGTCAGGATGTCGCGAACGGCCTTGCGCATGAGCTTGGAGATCTCACGCTTGAGCGTACGCACACCGGCTTCGCGGGTGTACTTCTGGATCAGCGCGGTCAGCTGAGCATCGGGGAGCTCGAACTCCTCGGGGCGCAGCCCGTTCTCGGCCAGCGTCTCGGGAATGAGGTGCTGAAGGGCGATTTCCTTCTTTTCCTCTTCCGTGTAGCCGGAGAGACGGATGATCTCCATGCGGTCCATCAGCGGACCCGGAATGTTGAGCGTGTTCGACGTGGTGACGAACATCACATCCGAAAGGTCGTAGTCGACTTCCAGGTAGTGGTCGTTGAACGTCGCGTTCTGTTCCGGATCGAGCACTTCGAGCAAAGCCGAAGACGGATCACCGCGGAAGTCCTGGCCCATCTTGTCGATTTCATCGAGCAGGAAGAGCGGATTGGACTTGCCGGCCTTGCGCAGCGACTGGATCACCTTGCCCGGCATGGAGCCGATATAGGTGCGCCTGTGGCCACGGATCTCGGCTTCGTCGCGGACGCCGCCGAGCGACATGCGCACGAACTCGCGGCCCGTTGCCTTGGCGATCGACTTGCCCAGCGAGGTCTTGCCGACGCCCGGAGGACCGACGAGGCACAGGATCGGGCCCTTGAGCTTACCCGTGCGGCTCTGCACCGCCAGGTACTCGAGGATACGTTCCTTGACCTTTTCCAGGCCATAGTGATCGGCGTCGAGCACTTCCTCGGCCAGGTTGAGATCGCGCTTGACCTTGGACTTCTTGCCCCATGGGAGGCTGAGCATCCAGTCGAGATAATTCCGCACGACCGTGGCTTCGGCCGACATCGGGCTCATCTGCTTGAGCTTCTTGACCTCGGCATTGGCCTTGTCGCGAGCCTCCTTGGAGAGCTTGGTCTTCTTGATGCGCTCTTCGAGCTCGGTGAGCTCGTTCGAGCCTTCCTCGCCGTCGCCCAGCTCGCGCTGGATCGCCTTCATCTGCTCGTTGAGATAGTACTCGCGCTGGGTCTTCTCCATCTGCCGCTTGACGCGGGAGCGGATGCGCTTTTCCACCTGCAGGACGCCGATTTCGCCTTCCATCAGGCCCAGGATCTTCTGGAGCCGCTCGGCAACCGAAACCGTGGCGAGAAGGTCTTCCTTCTCGGCGATCTTGATCACCAGATGCGAGGCAATGGTATCGGCCAGCTTGGAATGGTTCTCGATCTGCCCGACGGCAGTGACCACTTCAGCGGAAATCTTCTTGTTGAGCTTGACGTAGTTCTCGAACTCCGTCTGGGCCGAGCGCGCCAGCGCTTCGACTTCGACCGGATCGGAAACCGGCTCGGCGAGCGAGGTCGCTTCGGCTTCGAAATAATCGACCGTCTGAAGATACCGGTCGATGGTGGCGCGGTTCAGGCCCTCAACGAGCACCTTGACCGTCCCGTCCGGCAGCTTGAGGAGCTGCAGCACGGAAGCGATGGTACCGGTCGAATAGATCTGGTCCGGCGACGGATCGTCGTCCTGGGCATTCTTCTGCGTCACAACAAGAATGTGCTTGTCGTCGCGCATGACTTCCTCGAGGGCCTTAACCGATTTCTCGCGGCCCACGAAAAGCGGAACGATCATGCCAGGGAATACAACGATGTCGCGCAGGGGCAGCACCGGGTAAACCCGGTCGCGGCTGAACTCGGCGCCTGTGGTGACATCCGTCATGTTTTATCCTTTCCAGGGCACGTTGAAAGGGAGGAGTCTTGGCTTAACGCGCCCGTAGCAACCAGGCAAACGCTCCCAACTGAGCCGTTCGGCTGATTCTGTTTCCTTAAATAGGGTGATCCGAACAGGAAGCAAGTCAACCGCAGGAGGAAGATAGTGATTAACACCCTTGCGGATTTGATCGGTCTGGGCCGATCAGCTCAAACCGCCCGGCTCTCCGGCCTTCTGGCCGATATAATGCGCGCGCGGGCGGATGAGCTCACCCCGCTCGATCTGCTCGAGCGCATGGGCCAGCCAGCCCACGCAGCGCGCCATGGCGAAGATGAGGATCGGCGCCCGCTCCGGCAGGCCATGGGCCGCCGTCAGCGCCGCCATCGCAAAATCCACGTTGGGCTTCTCGCCTACGATCCGCTCTCCGGCCTCCCGTAGCGCCGCGAAGGCCGGCGGCAGCTCGAACGCCGCCATCAGCGCAGCGGCGCGGATGTCGCCATTCGGGTAAAGCCGGTGCCCGAAGGTCGGCAGCGGCCGGCCCTGCCCCAGCCAGTTGCGCACCGCCGCCTCGGCCCCATCCCGCTCGACCAGTTCCATCAGCGCCGCCACACCGGCCCAGGCGCCGCCATGCAGCGGGCCGGTAAGCGCTCCCAGCCCCGCCAGCGCCGCCGCCGACAGCGCCGATCCCGTCGAAATCGCCACGCGCGCCGCAAAGGCGGAAGCGTTGAGCTCGTGGTCGGCCAGCAGCACCATCGCCCGCCGGATGACATCGGCGGCCTCGGGCCGTCCCCAAGCTGCCGCCGCGCGCTCGTGCACCGACCCCTCCGAGCCTCCCGCGATCGCAGAAATCATCGTCGCCGCCACCGATTGCGCCTCGCGCCGCAGCACTTGCGGACCGCGCCCGAGCGAAGGCAGGTCGTGCGCCGCCCGTCGCCCCAGCGCCACGAAGGCGCGCTCCAGCGGCTCGCCATCGCCCGACGCCTCGCCCGCCAGCCGCACCGGCCCCGTCTGCCAGAGCAGCGCGGCAACGTCCTCAAGCGTCGCCGTCTCTGAAAGCCGCACGGCGTCCACGCCGCGATAGAACAAACGTCCGTGCTCGACCGTCGACAGCGTCGTCTTGAGGATCGGTTCGCCCCAGCGAATGGCATCGCTGGCGACGCTCTCGGCCCTGCGCCGTCCCGGCGACCGATCCGCCAGCCGCCGCACATCGTCGCCCGAATAGAGGCTGCGGCGCGGGTCGTCAGGGTCTTTCTTGGCCCGGATGCGGCCCCGGCTCACATTGGCATAGAGCGTCTGCAGCTGCGTGCCGAGTACGGCGAGAGCTTCTGCGGAAGTGAGCCAGTCGGCGGACAAGACATTGATCCTTTCGATCAAGATTGACGTCAATCTTAGCCACCCTACCTTCTCCTGCAAAGCCAAGGAGAAAACCGATGAAAAGTGGTTTGGAAGACGTCGTCGCCGCCGAAACGATCCTGTCCGACGTCGATGGCCTTGCCGGGCGCCTCATCATGCGCGGCGTCTCGCTCGATGATCTGGCCGGCACGTCCTACGAACAGCTGCTCTCGCTGCTCTGGGCCGGTTTCTTCGAGCTGCCGCAAGACCTTCCGGGCGCCCTCGCCCGCGCCCGCACCGAGGTCTTCGCCCACGTCGCCAGCGCCGACCCCAGCCTCGAGCCGGTCGACGCCATCCGCGCGCTGATGGCGCTGATCCCTGATGGCAACGATCTCGAAACCGCCCTGCGCCTCGTCGCCGCGCCGGCAGTCTTCACCCCGGCGGTCCTGCGGCTCAAATCCGGCCAGCAGCCCGTTGCGCCACGCCCGGGTCTCGGCCACGCCGCCGCTATCCTGCAGATGTTGACCGGCAAGACGCCCTCGCCCCAGCAGGCGGCAGCGCTCGATGCCTATCTCGTCACCGTGGCCGACCACGGCCTCAACGCCTCGACCTTCACCGCCCGCGTCGTCGCCTCTACCGGCGCCGGTCTCACCTCCGCTGTGCTGGCCGCCCTCGGCGCGCTCAAGGGCCCGCTCCACGGCGGTGCGCCGGGCCCGGTGCTGGATATGCTCGACTCCATCGGCACGCCCGCCAACGCCGAGCCCTGGCTCGACGCCGCCCTCACCCGCGGCGACCGTCTCATGGGCTTCGGCCACCGCATCTACCGGGTCCGCGACCCGCGCGCCGACGCTCTCAAGCTGGCCCTGCGTCCGCTGGTCGCCCCCGGCGAGGTGGACAAGGACCGCGTGGCATTGGCCGAAGCCGTCGAGGCGGCAGCCTTGGCCCTGCTCAAGCGCAAGAAACCCGACCGGCCGCTGGAAACCAATGTGGAATTCTACACCGCGCTCCTGCTCGAAGCCCTCGGCTTCCCCCGTTCGGCCTTCACCTGCGTCTTCACCATGGGCCGCACCGGCGGCTGGATCGCCCACGCAAAGGAGCAGGCCGCCACGGGAAGGCTGATCCGCCCGCAATCGCGATATGTAGGGCCGGCGCCGTTGCAGGCAGCCTAGGGCGCGCCAGTCGCTCATCGCTCTCACCTTACCACGACACTCTCCCCCACCGCCGGACTTCCCCGGCCGCAGAGCCGGGGCCTACGGATGACGCCACTCCTGGGGGACGGTGCAATAGGCCCCGGCCTTCGCCGGGGAAGTCCGGTGGTGGGGAGAGCGGTGATGGGGAAATCCGAGGGCGGAGCAAAGTCCGAAGATGGGGAATCCGAGAACGGGAGAAGTCCGATGGCAACACGCTGGAAAGACACACCGCCCTCCCTTCTCCCCTTGTGGGAGAAGGTGGCGCGATAGCGCCGGATGAGGGGGCGCGGTGCTTGAGGCCTCACCCACCCTTCGGGCACCCTCTCCCACCAGGTGAGAGCGCAACACGCCTCAACCCCAGCTATCCCCCCAGTCCACCTTCCGCGCCTCACGAAACGCCTCGGCGTTTCGCTTGAGCACATCCTGCCGCCGCAGCCCGTCCGGCGCGCACAGTTCAAACACGGCCGCGAACTTGTTCCGCTCCACCGGCTTGATGATCCGCGCCGGCGCCGCCTGCGCCATCACCTCGGGCCGCGCCACGATGAGATAACTGAACTTCTCGTCCTCATACCCCAGCGTGCCGCCCTTCATCCGCATATGGTCCTTGCTGCGCTGCAAACGCACCGAGAAGTGGCACCAGTCGCCCTCCGGCAAGGGACACTCATCCCCATGCGGGCAAGGCGCCACCATCCGCGCGCCATCGGCCAGCAGCGCCCGGCGCACGTCCATCAGCCGCGCATAGTCCCGAGGCCGCCCTGGTTCGATGATCGCCATCACGCCCGCGCAATGCCGCCACAGCCCCAGCGCAGCCTTGGAGACCTCGCTATCCGGCAACTCCGTCAGCGAATAGCTCGCTACGACCAGATCGAATTGTCGTTCCCTCAGCCCCGGCCGCAGCAACTCGGCGCGCAGGACTTCGGCCGGCAATTCGCCCTCTGCCAGCTCGCGCGCCAGATCGAGAAAGCCGCCGCCATGATCGAACATGGTCACGGCCTCGATCTCCGGCCATTGCTCGACCGCCGCCCAGCTCGCCGTCCCCGGCCCCGCGCCCGCATCCAGCAGCGAGCGCGGCTCGAACCCCTCGGCCCGCGTTGCCGCCTCGGTGAACACCCGTTCCACGGCAGCGTAGGTCGCAGGCATCCGGCTCATCGCATAAGCCAGCACATCGTCGCCCCCGCCGATATGGCCGGACGAGGCCTTGAACTCCCGATACTTTTCCGAGATCGCGCCCGATCGCTGCGCCAGCCCGGCGCGCGATTTGCCTTCGGCCAGCTCCGCCAGCCGCGCCCGCAATCTTTGAGGCAGACCTGAACTCATCCCAAGTTCCAAAGACACAAAAAAGCCGAGGGCAGCGCTAGGGCTGCCCTCGGCGAAAATCAATGCTTTTGCGTCACCGCATCAGGCGCCGGCCGGAATTTCTTCCTTCTTGCGCTCGGCGTAGATGTAGAGCGGGCGAGCGTCCTTGCCGTTCACCACTTCCTCGCTGATCACGACTTCTTCCACGCCTTCGAGCGAAGGCAGGTCGTACATCGTGTCGAGCAGGATCGCTTCCATGATCGAGCGCAGGCCACGGGCACCCGTCTTGCGTTCGATGGCATGCTTGGCAATCGCCTTGAGCGCGTCCTCGTGGAAGGTCAGTTCCACGTCTTCCATCGAGAACAGGCGCTGATACTGGCGCACCAGGGCGTTCTTCGGCTGGGTGAGGATTTCGATCAGGGCTGCTTCATCGAGGTCGTCGAGCGTCGCCAGGATCGGCAGGCGGCCGATGAATTCCGGGATGAGTCCGAACTTGACCAGGTCTTCCGGGGCCACGTCCTTGAGGAGGTCGCCGACGCGACGATCCTGCGGGTCCTTGACCACGGCGCCGAAGCCGATACCCGAGCCTTCGCCGCGCGCCGCGATGATCTTCTCGAGACCCGCAAAGGCGCCGCCGCAGACGAACAGGATGTTCGTCGTGTCCACCTGCAGGAATTCCTGCTGCGGATGCTTGCGGCCGCCCTGCGGCGGAACCGAAGCCACGGTGCCTTCCATGATCTTGAGCAGGGCCTGCTGCACGCCTTCACCCGAAACGTCGCGGGTTATGGACGGATTGTCGGACTTGCGGGAAATCTTGTCGACTTCGTCGATATAGACGATGCCGCGCTGCGCCTTCTCCACGTTGTAGTCGGCGGCCTGCAGGAGCTTCAGGATGATGTTCTCCACGTCCTCGCCGACATAGCCGGCTTCGGTGAGCGTGGTGGCATCGGCCATCGTGAACGGCACATCGAGGATGCGCGCCAGCGTCTGGGCCAGAAGCGTCTTGCCGGTACCGGTCGGACCGATCAGCAGGATGTTGGACTTGGAAAGCTCAACGTCCTGGTTCTTGGTCGCGTGGTGCAGGCGCTTGTAGTGGTTGTGGACAGCAACCGACAGCACGCGCTTGGCGCGGGCCTGGCCGATCACATAGTCATCCAGGATCTTGCAGATCTCCGCCGGAGTCGGGACGCCGTCGGCGGACTTAACCATCGACGTCTTGTTCTCTTCGCGGATGATGTCCATGCAGAGCTCGACGCACTCATCGCAGATGAATACGGTCGGGCCGGCGATCAGTTTACGAACCTCGTGCTGAGACTTGCCGCAGAACGAGCAGTACAGCGTGTTCTTCGAGGATTCGCCGTTCGTTGTCTCTTTGGACATCCTGTCACTCCCGGGGGCAGAGCGCCCCCAAAATCAGCGCTAGCGGTCAGGCTAGCGCATGGCGCTTAAACAAAATCTAAGCCAGACCGACCTTAAAGATCGATCCGGCCCTGCGCAATCACACCATTGTCACAGTCAACGGCTCTTGCGTATCGGCGTTAATGCCTGCGATCACGCCTGCTCCGGCACCGCGCGCTTCTCGAACACGCTGTCGATCAGGCCGAAGTCCTTGGCTTCTTCCGGGCTGAGGAAGCGGTCGCGCTCGAGAGCGTTCTCGACTTCTTCGTAAGTGCGGCCCGTATGCTTCTCATAGATTTGATTGAGACGGCGCTTGAGGCCTTCGACCTCGCGGGCGTGGATCAGGATATCGGTCACCTGGCCCTGGTAGCCGCCGGACGGCTGGTGGACCATGATGCGCGAATTGGGCAGCGAGGCGCGCATGCCGGCCTCACCGGCCTGGAGCAGGAGCGAACCCATCGAAGCCGCCTGACCGAGGCAGAGCGTCGCCACGGGCGGGCGGATGAACTGCATGGTGTCGTAGATGGAAAGACCAGCCGTCACCACGCCGCCGGGCGAGTTGATGTAGAGGCTGATTTCCTTCTTCGGGTTCTCGGACTCGAGGAAAAGGAGCTGAGCGGTGATCAGCGAAGCCATGTTGTCTTCGACGACGCCCGTCACGAAGATGATGCGTTCCTTGAGGAGCCGCGAATAGATGTCGAAGGCGCGTTCGCCGCGGTTGGTCTGCTCGACCACCATGGGAACGAGCGTATTCATATAGGTATCGACCGGATCTCTCATGGATGCCCTTCTGGTGCCTGGATAACGAATCAGCGCGATTTGGCTGATTGCAGGGGATGGCGCCTTAATGCGCGGTAAAGCGAGAGATAGGCAAGACTGGGGCGACCTTCAATAGAGCCGCTCTCCTCGACCACGCCGTTCCCGCTCGGAGGTTAATTCCGCGTTGCGGCGCCTACTCGGCGAACACCACCGTCACGCCCTTCTTGCGGAAATAGGACTGCATCAGCTTGCGGCCCTGGCGATTGTTCTGCGCGAGCTTGGACGGCTCGAACACCGCTTCCTTGGCTCCCTCGCGCGCCATCGCCGCCTTCAGGGCCGCGACGTGGACTTCGAGCTCGGCATTGTCGTTGCGCAGGGACGTGTAGATATTCTCCGTGGCCTCGGCCAGGGTCAGGTCGCTCATGGCGGCACTCCAGAATTGCTCTGGCTTTCCACTAACGACTTTTCCGGCAAGGGCAAGGCGCGGTTGCATTAGGCCGGCGACGATCTAATGTCCGAGCTAGCTTCAACCACCGGTTTCCGATGACTTCTGCACCCGACGCCATAGCCCCTGCCCGCCGCGCCTCCGCCAATCCCCGCGACCCGGTCTTCTACCAGAACCCCTACGCCTTCTACGACGGCATCCATGCCAGCTCGCCCACCTTCTTCTGGGACAATTACGGGCACTGGTGCTTCACCGGCTTCAAGGACGTGAACCTGCTGCTGCGCGACAAGCGCTTCGGCCGCGAGATCCTGCATGTGGCGACCCGCGAGGAACTTGGCTGGGCCGAGCGCAAGCCGCATGTGGCGGACTTCGACCTCGCCGAGAAATATTCGCTGCTCAACCTCGAGCCGCCCAGCCATACGCGCCTGCGCATGCTGGTGAACCGCGCCTTCGTCTCGCGCCAGGTCGAGCAGCTGCGCCCGCGCATCGCGGTTCTGGCCAACGAGCTCATCGACGGCTTCGAGAAGGATGGCCAGGTCGAGCTGATGCACGCTTACGCTGCGCCAATCCCGGCCATCATCATCTCCGAGATGATCGGCGTACCGACCGACATGGCCATGCAGCTCGTCGCCTGGTCCAACCGCATGGTGACCATGTACATGTTCGGCGTCACCGAGGAGACCGAGCGCGACGCCAACCAGGCCTCGGCCGATTTCATCGCCTATATCCGCACGCTGATCGCCGAGCGGCGCGTCAAGCCGGCCGAAGACCTCCTCACCCACATGATCACGGCCGAGCAGGACGGCCAGAAGCTGACCGACGACGAGATCGTCTCGACGGCGATCCTGCTGCTCAATGCCGGCCACGAGGCGACCGTGCATACGACCGGCAATGCCGTGAAGACGATCATCGAGAGCGGCGTCGACCGGAAGGCGATCTTCGCCAGCGACGAGCAGACGGCCGCGACGGTCGAGGAATGCTTACGGTTCGATGCGCCGCTCCACATGTTCACGCGCTATGCGCTTTCGAACATCGAGATGGAGAACGGCGTGTCGCTCAGGAAGGGCGACCAGATCGGCCTGATGCTCGGCGCCGCCAACCGCGACCCTGCCCGCTTCGCCAATGCCAACACGTTCGATCCGTTCCGCACCGACGGCCAGAACGTCAGCTTTGGCGCCGGCATCCACTTCTGCATCGGCGCGCCGCTGGCGCGGATTGAATTGCAGATCTCGCTCAAGACGCTGTTCGAACGGCTGCCGGGCCTGCGGCTGGCCAAGGCGCCGCAGTACAATAATGTGTACCACTTCCACGGGCTGGAGGAGTTGCAGGTGGCCTGGTGACGGGCCGCCGACTCGCGTTTCAGGCCGTTGCGGCGTTTTTTAGGTAGTTTTGCATCATCTAGTTAGCGAGATAATTCTCGTAACTCGTTGATTTAACATCATCTTACCTAAGAACGATGGCTGCAAATCGTTAAATTTTGACTCAATTTCGGGCAATGTTTTGCGATCTTTCGCGGGTTTTGCGGCGTTTTGGAGTGAATTTGGGGCATTGTTTTTGGGTGCTGGAAGAGGCGCTCGGCGCAGGGGGATGAGCGGGGTGAAGGTATTGTAGCGCTGCGGGCAGCGAGGGGAATAAGTCCCGCGGCCCGCGCGTAAGCGCCCAGAGCTAAACCAGCCCTTCCAGCACCTCAGGCAGAATCCCTGGCAAATCCTCGCTGATGAGGCCGGGCATGCCGAAGCGCTGGGCGGCGTCGCCGTGGATCCAGACGGCGGCGGCGGCAGCCTGCAGGCCGGGCATGCCCTGGGCCAGGAGGCCGCCGACGATGCCGGCGAGGACGTCGCCTGAGCCGGCAGTGCCAAGAATGGCCGGCGCATTGGAGTTGATGAAGGCGCGACCGTCCGGAGCGGCGATGACGGTATCCGAGCCCTTGAGAATGACGATGGCGCCGGAGCGGACAGCGGCGATGCGGGCGACGTCGACCTTGGAACCCTCGATCTCGCCGAAGAGGCGGGCGAACTCGCCGGTATGGGGCGTCATGACCACCGGACGGGACGGATCGAAGGCGATGAAGCGGAAGAGCTCTTCGGGAGCATCGGCAAAGCTGGTGAGGGCGTCGGCATCGAGCACGACGGCAGCGCCGCTCTGCATGATGATGGAGACATTCTCGATGGTCGCCTGCCCCACGCCAGCAGCCGGGCCGATAACGACCGAACGAGCCTTGGTCTGACCCAGCACCTGTTCGAGCGCCGACCATTGCGGTGCTTCCTTGAGCATGATCGAAGTCACGTGGTTGGCATGGACCATCAGGGCGTCACGGTGTCCCGCCAGGCTCACAAGGCCGGCGCCGGCGCGCAGGGCTGCCTCGGCGGCGAGGCGGGAAGCCCCAGTCTGCAACGGGCCGCCCGAAACGACGACGCAATGGCCGCGCGTATATTTGTGCCCGGCAGGATCGGTGTGCGGCAACTGCCAGTGCGCAGGTCCGTTTTCCCAGAGAGTTGCGGCGATCGGACCAAGAACGTCTTCCCTGATACCGATATCGGCCACGATAACCTCGCCGGCCTTTTCGCGGCCGGGCAGCAGGAGATGACCCGGCTTCTTGCGGAAGAAGGTGACGGTGAGCGTAGCCTCGATCGCGGCACCACGGACAGCGCCCGTGCCGCCATCGACGCCACTCGGCACGTCGACCGCCACCACGGTCTTGCGGGCCGCGTTGACGGCTTCGATTATGGTCTTGAGTTCGCCATCCACGTCGCGGTCCAGCCCGGCGCCCAGGAGGGCATCGATGACCATGTCGGCGTCACTGACCAGGTCCGGATTGAAGGCTTCTATGCGGCCGGTCCAAGCATCGGCATTGGCAGCGGCTTCGCGCTTGAGTTTGGTCCGGTCGCCATGCATCACGAGGTGCACGGGCCAGCCCTTTTCCTTGAGCTGGCGCGCGACGACGAAGCCGTCGCCTCCATTGTTGCCGGGACCACAGAGCACGAGGACCGGCATCTGGTAATAGCGCTCGAGAATGGCTTCGGTGACGGCCGTGCCGGCATTCTCCATGAGACGCGCATAGCTCACACCCGATTCCGCCGTCAGCCGGTCCGCCTCGGCCATTTCGGCCGGGTTCAGAAGCACATAATCGCCGATCTCGCCCATCTCACGCTCCGCAACTGCCCCCTGCTCCTTCTCCCACAAGCGTAGGGTGATGAAAAGCAGAAGGGCCGCCCCGAGGGGCGGCCCTTCAAACCTAGACCACTGAAATTCTTAGTGGTGATGCTCTTCCGGCACGTCGTACTCGTCGTCGGCCTGGATCAGCTTGCCGAGTTCCTCGCCCGACATCTTCTTGTCGGTCTGCTTGGCCTGCTCGGCGATGAAATCAACAACCTTGTTCTCGAAGATCGGGGCGCGCAGCGAAGCAAGCGCGGCCGGGTTCTTGCGGTAATAGTCGTAGACCTGCTGTTCCTGGCCGGGGAAGCGACGGACCTCGGCGATCAGGGCCTGCTGGTGCTCGTCATCGGTGACCTCGACCTTGTTCTCGTTGCCAATCTCGGCGACGACCAGGCCCAGGCGCACGCGGCGCTCGGCGATCTTGCGGTACTGTTCCTTGGCGGCTTCCTCGGTCGTGCCTTCGTCTTCGAAGGAACGGCCATGGTGCTCGACCTCATGGACGACACGCTGCCAGATGGTGTTGAACTCGGCTTCCACGAGCTGCTCGGGGACGTCGAACTTGTGGCCTTCATCGAGCGCATCGAGAATCTGGCGCTTGACGTGCTGGCGCGCCATGGAGGCGTTGGCCGCATCCATCTGCGACTTGATGGCTTCACGCAGGCCGTCAACGTTCTCGAGGCCGAGCTTCTTGGCGAACTCGTCATCGAGCTCACCCTGGCGCGGGCCATCGACATGGAGGATCGTCGTGGCGAACACGGCATCCTTGCCGGCGAGCGACTTCTGGCCGTAATCGGCCGGGAACGTGACTTTCACGTCCTTGGTCTCGCCCTTCTTCATGCCGACGAGCTGCTCTTCGAAGCCCGGGATGAACTCGCCCGAACCAACGGTCAGGTGAGCGTGGTCGGACGTGCCGCCGTCGAACGGCTTGCCGTCGATGGTGCCGACGAAGGACAGACCGAGATGGTCGCCCTGCTCGACAACGCCTTCGTCGCCCTTGTCTTCATAGCCCTTGTTCTGGGTGAAGAAGCGATTGAGCTCCTTGTCGACTTCGGCGTCGGCGATTTCGACGACCGGCTTGTCGACCTTGATGCCCTTGAAGTCCATCAGCTTGACGGCCGGCAGCACTTCGTAGCTGACGTCGAACGCGAGGTCGGCAGCGCCGTCGAGGACGCGGTTGAGCTCGGCCTGGTCTTCCGGCAGGTCAACCTTCGGCTGGGCGGCAGCGCGCTCGGAGCGCTCTTCGAGGGTCTGCGAGACGCCCGAATTGATGGCCTCTTCAAGCACTTCGGACATGGCCGAACGACCATAGACCTTCTTGATGTGCGAAGCCGGGACCTTGCCCGGACGGAAGCCCTTGATCACCGCCTTGCCCTGGAGATCTTCGATCTTGGCATCCAGGCGCGTCGCCAGGTCCGTGGCAGGAATCACAACGGCCAGCTTGCGCTTGAGGCCTTCGTTGAGGGTTTCTTTGACCTGCATTCGGTTCAATCCCGTATTCATTGTCGATGGCGGCCAGGGCTTGCCGGAGATGTCGGTGGTGCGGGTGAGAGGGCTCGAACCTCCACGCCTCGCGGCGCTGGAACCTAAATCCAGTGCGTCTACCAATTCCGCCACACCCGCAAACACGGTGCCCATGGCCCGGTTTGGGCGCACGCTCTATCCCATGTTTGGGGTTCAGTCAAAGCCTCATTCCTCCGACTTCCCCGACCTTCTGGGCCGATGGCGGCAATTTCGCGGGTCGCGAGTGAAATGATGGCGGTCGAGCCGCACTAGGGGGCGGCTCGGCCGAACTGTCATTGCGGGTGGTAATGCAGGGCCACGACGCCCGACGAGGTGGGCACGGCCTCGACCAGCTTGAGCTCCCTGCGCTGCTGCGGGCCGAACAGCAGGTTGCCGCCGCCAAGAATCACCGGGATGAGATTGACGAAAAGGTCATCGACGAGGCCCGCCGCGAGGCAGGAATTGACCAGCGTGGGGCTGCCGAAACCCATGATGTTCCCGCCGGGCTGCCGCTTGATCTCGCGCAGGCGCTCGGCGAAATCGGCGCCGAGCAGAATCGTCTCCGGCCAGTCGGCATCCGCCTGCGTCATCGTGGTCGAAACCGCGATCTTGGTGGATTGCGATATCCACCTGGCATGCTCCAGCTCGCCCGGCGTGCTGTCCGGGTCGTTCGGCACGCCCGGCCAGTAGCTCTGCATGAGCTTGTAGGTCACCCGCCCGAATATCGCCATGTCGGCATCGGCCGTCATCATTCGCGAGCGCTGGGCCAGCTCCTCGTCGTAGGTGATCCAGGACAGGTCCCCGCCCGGCACCGAGGCGTAGCCATCCAGGGAGAGTGCGATATGCATCTTGAGTCTGCGCATGTTTTCCGCCTTCGGGACGAGTGACACTGAAGCTATCGCTTAACTAACGAAGTGCCCGCCAATTGTAAAGCGATCACTTAACTTTTGGCACCTGCGCGCCACGACGCCTAAATTGAGCGCAGTCCGCAAAATCGGGACGCAGGGCAATGCACTATTCGCACGCATGTTGCTCAATCTTTGTGCAATTGGCTTATTTGGCTCTTGATCATCTGGATCAGCTGTCCAACCCAAGCAATTGTGACTGCATGCGTTTCTCTAGGCCTGGCACACTTGGCACGCCCCCTGCATACGTATGAGCGGCACCCGGCCGGGGGCCCTGAGTTTGCAAGACCGGACAAGTTCGACGATTGGCCCCAGGGCCTGCGTCGAGACGTCCTCTGGAGGCCGCAATGAAGAAAATCGAGGCGATCGTTAAGCCCTTCAAGCTCGACGAAGTCAAAGAGGCGCTGCAGGAAGTTGGCCTGCAAGGCATTACGGTAACCGAGGCCAAGGGTTTTGGCCGCCAGAAAGGCCATACCGAGCTCTATCGCGGTGCGGAATACGTCGTGGACTTCCTGCCCAAGGTAAAGGTCGAGGTCGTATGCCCCGACGACCTGGCGGAAAAGGCCATCGAAGCGATCCGCAACGCAGCCCAGACCGGCCGCATCGGCGACGGCAAGATCTTCGTCTACACGATCGAGCAGGCCATCCGTATCCGCACCGGCGAATTCGGCGACGACGCTCTCTGATCCCTCCCGGATAGAGCGAGCCGCCTACCCCCACAAACCACTGGTTCAGACTGAGGAAGAACTATGACCACTGGAAGCGACATCCTTAAGCGCATCAAGGAAGAGAACATCAAGTACGTCGACCTGCGCTTCACCGACCTGCGCGGCAAGCTGCAGCACGTCACCATGGACCAGTCGGTCGTGGACGAGGACATGTTCGAGGAAGGCGTCATGTTCGACGGCTCCTCCATCGCCGGCTGGAAGGCGATCAACGAGTCCGACATGGTGCTCATGCCCGATCCGAACTCGGCCTATGTCGACCCGTTCTTCGGCGCCCTGACCCTCGCCATCAACTGCGACATTCTCGAGCCCAACACCTACCAGCCCTACAACCGCGACCCGCGCTCGATGGCCAAGAAGGCCGAGGCCTACGTCAAGTCGGCCGGTATCGGCGACACGGTCGTGTTCGGCCCCGAGCCCGAATTCTTCATCTTCGACGACGTCCGCTATTCGAACACCACCTACAAGGTGGGTTTCGAGATCGACGCCAGCGAGCTGCCGACCAACAACGACGCCATCTACGAGACGGGCAATAACGGCCATCATATCGGCCTCAAGAAGGGTTATTTCCCTGTGCCGCCGCTGGATTCGGCCCAGGACATGCGCGGTGAGATGCTCGAAGCCATGGGCTCGATGGGCGTCATCATCGAAAAGCACCACCACGAAGTGGCTTCCGCCCAGCACGAGCTCGGCATTCGCTTCAAGCCGATGATCCAGTCGGCCGACGACGTGCTGATCTACAAGTATGTGATCCAGCAGGTCGCCAATGCCTACGGCAAGACCGCAACCTTCATGCCGAAGCCGGTCTACGGCGACAACGGCTCGGGCATGCACTGCCACATGTCGATCTGGAAAGACGGCAAGCCGCTCTTCGCCGGCGACCAGTATGCGGGCCTGTCGATGGACGCGCTCTATTACATCGGCGGCGTGATCAAGCACGCCAAGGCGATCAACGCCTTCACCAACCCGACCACCAACAGCTACAAGCGCCTGGTTCCGGGCTTCGAGGCTCCGGTGCTGCTGGCCTATTCGGCCCGTAACCGCTCGGCCTCCTGCCGTATCCCCTTCGGCCAGTCGCCGAAGTCCAAGCGCGTGGAAGTTCGCTTCCCCGATCCGCTGGCCAACCCCTACCTGGCGTTCACCGCCCTGCTGATGGCGGGCCTTGACGGCATCAAGAACAAGATCCACCCGGGCGATGCCATGGACAAGGATCTCTACGAGCTGCCCAAGGAAGAGCTCAAGGAAATCCCGACCGTCTCCGGTTCGCTGCGCGAAGCCCTGGACGAGCTCAACAAGAACCGCGACTTCCTCAAGGTCGGCGGCGTGATGGATGACGACTTCATCGACAGCTATATCGAGCTCAAGATGCAGGAGGTGATCAAGTTCGAGCACACCCCGCATCCGGTCGAGTACGAGATGTACTACTCCGCCTAAGCCATTGGCTTGGTTGCGAAAACGAAGGGCCCCGCGAGGGGCCCTTTTTTCGTCAGTGCGTCACCGATTTCGAGAGCAGGTTGACCACCAGCACTCCGGCGATGATGAGGCCGAGCCCGACAAAGGCCGGCAGGTCGAGCCGCTGGCCGTAGGCGATCCAGCCGATAGCGGAGACCAGCACGATGCCGATGCCCGACCAGATGGCGTAGGCGATACCGACCGGCATGGTGCGCAGCGTCAGCGACAGGAAGAAGAACGCGACGCCGTAGCCGATCAGGACGACGACGGACGGCAATAGCTGGGTAAAGCCGTCCGACGCCTTGAGCGCGCTCGTGGCGATGACTTCGGCGATGATCGCGACGGCGAGATAGAGATAGCTCTGCACTTTGGGCATCCTGCTTTGAGGGTGCCAAGCTATCTCACCGGCGCGAGCCCGCCGCAACGCCTCCGTTATTGCTCGTCCGCCACGGCCATCTCGGCGAAGAAGCCCTCGGCATCCTCGGTCTCACGCGCCCGCTTCCCCTCGATCAGCAGGAACCGCGTACCGACGGCCCGCACGAAGCTGCGGTCGTGCGACACGAGCACCGAGGTCGCCTCATGGGCGAGGATTTCCTCTTCCAGCCGCTCCTGCCCAGCGATGTCGACATGGTTGGTCGGTTCGTCCATGAGGTAGAAATTCGGCTCTTCGAGCCGCAGGCCCAGAAGACCCAGCCGGGCACGCTGTCCATAAGACAGCTCGGCAATGGATCGCCCCTGCTTCTCGATCGGGAACCCTGCCCCGGCCAGCAGCGCCTTGGTGCGCTGGTCGCCTACACCGAAGCGGCCGATATAGTCTGCCGGCGAGCCTTTGGCGGGGAGCTGCGACATGGCCTGATCGGTGTAGCCAAGCCGCACGGATGGACTGACCTTGATGCCGGGAACGCTGCCGGGCTCGTTGATGGCCCGCAGCAGCAGGCGCACGAGCTGCGTCTTGCCCGCCCCGTTCTTGCCGAGCAGCACCAGGCGGTCACCCTGGAAGAGGCGCAGCTTGGCAATTCTGAACAGCGGATCGCCGACAGGCGTGGTGACAGCAACGTCTTCCAGCGAAATCAGCACCTTGGCGTGGGTGCCGCTATTGGCCAGCCGGATATCGCCCGATCGCTCCCTGTGCAGGGACTGGATCGAGGTTTCGATCTTGTCGGCACGCTCACGCAGGTATTTGGACTTCTTGGTCAGCAGGTCGCTGCCCGAATTGATGCCGATATTGGTGAGCTTGGCCGCTTGCTTGCGCAGGCGAGCTGCCTCCTTGAGCTCACGCTCCTGCTGGGCCTCCGCAGCGATGTCGGCCTCGTCGAGCGCTTCTCGCGCGGCGCTGTAAGGCAGCACGAAATAGCGGGAGGTCTCGGGGCGCAGGAACAGCGTGCGGTTGGTGACAGCGTCGAGGAAGGCGCGATCGTGGCTGGCGATCACCACCGGGATGTTGCGGGCCGCGGAGTTTATCCAGGTTTCGAGTTGCAGCATCTTCTGCAGATCGAGGTGGTTGGTCGGCTCGTCGAGCAGCAGCGCATCGGGCTCCGACACCCAGACGCGGGCAATGAGCATGAGACGCTGCCAGCCACCGCTCAGGGCACGCACGGGGCGCGTCCGCATGGCCTCGGGCGCCTGGAACTCATCGAGGACGACATCGACACGCCAGGCCTCATCTTCGCGCTGCTCGGGCGTCAGTGCTCGAAGGACGGCTTCGTGGAAGGTGAGATCGAGGAGCGCCGGCGGCACGTCCTGCTCGACAAGTCCGACCTTCATGCCGCGCGAACGCACGATCTCGCCGGAAGTCGGTTCGGCAAGGCCCGCCATGCATTTGAGAAGGGAGGTCTTGCCGCGGCCATTGCCGGCAACGAGGCCGACGCGACCGCCCTCGGCGATGACGAAGTCGAGATTCTTGAAGAGCGGATCGGTGGCGATGATGCTGACGTTGCGGAGGCTGATCGAGCCCATTTTCTGTTCTTTCTGGTACGGCGCAAGGCGCCCTATTCCGGAGACGGCAAATCGCACGGGAGCGAATTGCCATTACGGGCAGACCAGATCGATCAGACGGGAATGTACGTCAGGAACCGCTTCGGTCAGCCCTGCTAGCAGATGTGCCGCAGGGCGAAGACGGGGCCACGCTGACGGTGGTGCCAAAAAAGCTGCACGTAGCCCTCCATGGGTTCGAGTTTCGCTACCGGAGGATTAGCAGAGGGAGGATCGGGGACGCAAGGGGCTGGGAGGGATGGAGAGCCCTACCCCACGGCACTCGACTGGGAACGCCACAGTTCGGATCGCGCTCGGAAATGGGACAGCCCCAAAAGAAAAGACCGGCGGGTTGGCCGCCGGTCTTTTGCCAAGGTTCTACTCTTCCGAGGCAGGAGCCTCACCGGCTTCGCCTTCGGCGTCACCATCATCATCGTCGTCGCCTTCAGGCTCGCTGATGCGTTCGACCGAGACGACGCGCTCGCCTTCGGCGGTATCGAGAACGATCACGCCCTGGCTGCCGCGGGAGACGATGCGGATGGGCTTGTCGCCGCTGACCGGGATGCGGATGGTCTGGCCGGCGTCGGTGATCAGCATGATCTGATCCTCGTCGAGCACCGGGAACGAAGCCACCAGCTCGCCATTGCGCTTGTTGACCGCCATGGCGACGATGCCTTTACCGCCGCGACCCGTGATCCGGTATTCGTGGCTGGAGGTCCGCTTGCCATAACCGTTCTCGGAAATGGTGAGGATGAACTGCTCGGCGGCGCTCATGGCGGCGTAGCGTTCCTGCGGCAGCTCGCCGGCCACTGCTTCCTCGGCGTCGTCCGCAGCATTCTCCTCGGTCTCGCCCTCGCCACGAACGGCCCTGCTCATCTTGAGATAGGCAGCGCGCTCATCCGGCGTGGCTTCGAAGTGATGGAGAATGGCCATGGAGATGACATGGTCGCCTTCAGCCAGCGCGATGCCGCGCACACCGGTCGAGTCGCGACCCTTGAAGACGCGGACTTCATCGACCTGGAAACGGATGGCCTGGCCCTGGGCGGTAGTCAGCAGCACGTCGTCATTGGCCGAGCAAGTGGCGACATCGACGATGCCGTCGCCTTCATCGAGCTTCATGGCGATCTTGCCGTTCTGGCGCACTTCCACGAAATCGGCCAGCGAGTTGCGGCGCACCGTGCCCCGTGTGGTCGAGAACATGATGTCCAGGTTCCGCCAGCTTTCCTCGTCCTCGGGCAGCGGCATGATCGAGGTGATGCGCTCGCCCTGCTCCAGCGGCAGGATATTGATGAGCGCCTTGCCACGAGCCTGCGGCGCCGCGAGCGGCAGACGCCAGACCTTCAGCTTGTAGACGATGCCGCGCGAGGTGAAGAACAGCACCGGCGTATGCGTGCTGGTGACGAAGAGGCTCGAAACGAAATCCTCGTCGCGCGTGGCCATACCGGAGCGGCCCTTGCCGCCGCGATGCTGCGCCCGGTACTGGTTGAGCGGCACGCGCTTGATGTAGCCGCCATGCGTGACGGTAACCACCATGTCTTCGCGCGCGATCAGATCCTCGTCGTCGAGATCGCCGAAGTTCTCCTCGATGACGGTCTTGCGGTCGGAACCGAACTGCTCGCGCACTTCCATGAGCTCGTCACGGATGATCTGGAGCACGCGTTCGCGCGAGCGTAGGATGTCGAGATATTCGGAAATATCCTTGCCGAGGCCGTCGAGCTCGTTGCCGATTTCATCGCGGCCGAGCGCGGTGAGGCGCGACAGGGTCAGCGCGAGGATGGCGCGGGCCTGCTCGTCGGAGAGCTTGAACGTACCGTCTTCCTCGATGCGGTGACGCGGATCGTCGATGAGCGCGATGAGCGGCGCCACGTCGCGGGCCGGCCAGTTGCGCTCCATCAGGCGCTCGCGGGCCGTCGCCGGATCGGGCGCGGCGCGGATGAGCGCAATGACTTCATCGACGTTGGCCACGGCAACGGCGAGGCCGACCAAGATGTGAGCGCGATCGCGGGCCTTGTTCAGCAGGAACTTGGCGCGACGGGTGACCACTTCCTCGCGGAAGGCGATGAACGCCGTCAGGATGCCCTGGACGGTCATCAGCTCGGGCTTGCCGCCGTTGAGCGCCACGAAGTTGCAGCCGAACGAGGATTGCAGCGGTGTATAGCGATAGAGCTGGTTGAGCACGACATCGGGCAGCGCATCGCGCTTGATCTCGATGACGACGCGCATGCCGTTGCGGTCGGATTCGTCGCGAAGGTCGGCGATGCCTTCGATGCGCTTGTCGCGTACCAGCTCGGCGATCTTCTCGATCATGAGCGCCTTGTTCACCTGATACGGGATCTCGGTGATGATGAGCGCTTCACGCTCCTTGCGCACTTCCTCGACCGCCACCTTGCCGCGCATGAGCACGGAACCGCGGCCGGTTTCATAGGCCTGGCGGATGCCCGAGCGGCCCAGGATCAGGCCGGCGGTCGGGAAATCGGGACCCGGCATGACTTCGAGGATGTCATCGACCGTGGCGTTCCCGTTTTCCATCATCAGCAGCGTGGCGTCGATGACTTCGCGCAGGTTGTGCGTCGGGATGTTGGTGGCCATGCCCACGGCGATGCCGCCGCCGCCATTGACCAGGAGATTGGGGAACCGCGCCGGCAGGACGACGGGCTCGCGCTCGGAAGCGTCGTAGTTGTCCTTGAAGTTGACGGTGTCCTTGTCGAGATCGTCCAGCAGGTAGCCGGTGACCTTCTCCATGCGCACTTCGGTGTAGCGCATGGCCGCCGGATCATCGCCGTCGACGGAGCCGAAATTGCCCTGCCCGTCGATGAGCAGCTGGCCCATCGAGAAATCCTGCGCCATGCGGACCAAGGCCATGTAGACCGACTGGTCGCCGTGCGGGTGATACTTACCGATAACGTCGCCGACGACGCGCGCCGACTTCCTGTAGGGCCGGTTCCACTCGTAACCCTGCTCGTTCATCGAGAAGAGAATACGCCGGTGCACGGGCTTGAGGCCGTCGCGCACATCGGGCAGCGCGCGGCTCACGATCACGCTCATGGCGTAATCGAGATAGGACTTGCGCATCTCCGCGGTGATGGAAACGAGAGCGATATCGGAAGGCGCTGCGGGAGCGCCGTTCTCGTTGTCGGGAATGTCTGTCACTGGGCTGATTCGATGTTTGGCAACATTGCCATGATATAGGCGATTCCTGCCCCAGACCCAAATCCGCCGCAGGAGTTGTTAACGGCCAAGCGGTTCAGACCGCCGCCGGGACGTCGAACGAGCTGCGGGCCGTCTCGATTGCCTGATAATTGGCATCGGCCCACTCGACCAGCACCGAGAACGGGCGGAGCACGGAGGTGCCGATTTCCGTCAATTGATACTCGACGGCAGGCGGCACCGTGGGGAAGACCTTGCGCGACACGAGGCCGTCGCGCTGCAATTCCTTGAGCGTCTGCGTCAGCATCTTCTGGGAGATGTCGGGAATGGCGCGGCGAATCTGGTTGAAGCGCAGCGGGCCCTCGGCTAGTTCAAGGACGATGAGCATGCTCCATTTGTCGCTGATTTTGTCGAGTATGCCGCGCACCGGGCACGCGCCCAGCGTGCCATCCAGTCCTGCCTTGCGAAACTGACTAACCACGGCCTCGAGCCGCCTCGGATCATCCGACATCTCAAACTCCTGGTTACCCGGCGGTGACCTTCCGGGCTGGAAGTGCCTTCTTTCGGCCTGCCTAAGCCATCGCTATATGCAAGGCAATCTCTTTTGGAGACCTGGTGTTCAACAGAGAGTGAAACGCCGTCAGTACATTGCTGGCGCGAATGGAGACTTTCATGGCTAATTTCGCAAATTCCACCCTGCTCGTTACCGGCGCCAGCGGCCATCTCGGCCGCCAGGCGGTGGAATCCCTCCTCGCACGCGGCGCCAAGCGTCTCGTCGCGATGACGCGCTCACCGGACAAGCTCAGGGACCTGGCGGCCAAGGGCGTCGAGGTCCGCGCCGGCAGCTTCGATGACCCGGCATCGCTCGACGCAGCCTTCAAGGGCATCGACCGCCTGCTGCTGATCAGCACGGATGCCGTCGGCGTACCGGGCGGCCGCAAGGCGCAGCACATCCGCGGCATCGATGCGGCTGAGCGCGCGGGCGTCGGCTACATCGCCTACACCAGCCTCACGGCGCCCTACCCCAGTGCCGACCCGGCCTCGGTAGTTCCGGACGACCATTTCTGGACCGAAGCACGCCTCGCAGCCGGCAAGGCCGATTGGTCCTCGCTGCGCAACAATCTCTATACGGAAGGCATCCTGCAATCAGCCGGCGCCGCCATTGCCAGCGGCAAGCTCTATCATGCCCAGGGCACGGCCGGCCGCGCGTCGGTAGCGCATGACGATGCGGCGGAAGCCGCTGCGGGCGCCCTGCTCCTCGGCGAAAGCAAGCGCATCTACGACGTCGGCGGCCCGGCAGCGGTCACCCAGGCGGAAGTGGCCGCAATCCTGAGCAGGCTGAGCGGGCGCAGCATCGAGGCGGTAGCGCTGAGTGGCGAAGATTTCCGCGCCGGCCTGCGCGCAGCAGGCGTGCCCGAGGCCTTTGTCGGCATCGCGGCGCAGTTCGATACCGACACCGCCCAGGGCTACCACGCCATCGTGACGGATGCCGTCGAGCAGCTGACCGGCCACAAGCCGCGCAGCGTCGAGGACGTGCTCGCGGCCAACGCTGCCAGGCTGGCAGCCTGACCGCCCTGCCGGGCCGCTGCCCACGACCTCCCGGCGGCCCGGCTAAAACCTATACGCAACATGCGTAAAACCCTTGCACCGCCGCTGGACGGCAGCGACGCGAGCCCGTACTAAAGCGCCCTTGTCGGGGCGCATTCGCGGAGTCGATTCGGTTGTCGGTCGGGCGGTCCTTGGTTCACTACTGGCGGACCCGGTCAATCGGTTTCGGCCTCGAACATCTCGGGTTTCTTACTCTCAAGTTCCCGCGCATCGTCGCGGCGGCGGTGATTGCGCTTACAGTGCTGGCGGCAAGCCAGATTCCGCGCGCCAATGTCGATGGCGACCTGATGCGCATCTTCGCCCATTCGGGCGAGGACTATGACGCCTACGAGCAGCTCTCCAACACGTTCGGCACCTTTGAGAACGATATCTATTTCCTCGTCACCTCCCCCGATGTGACGGATCCGGATGTCCTCGAGGCCCTGCGCAACTTCGCCTTCGACCTCGAACTCAACGACTTCGCGGTGGGGACCATGTCCCCGTTCACGCTCCGCAAGCCGACCGACACTGGCGGCTCGGTGCCCGCCGTGCCCGAAGGCATGTCGAGCCGGGAGGAAGTGGCAGCCGCCCTCAGCGACCTGCAGCAGAACGACCCGCTGATGCGCAACCTCATCACGCCTGACCTGACAGGAATCGTGATGATCATGTTCCCCAACCAGGAACTGACGCGCGGCGACGGCAACAAGGAAATGATCGCGCAACTGCGCGACCTGGCCAGCCAGTACGAAAGCGACAAGGTGCATATCGAGCTGACCGGCCCGCCCATGTGGACGGCCGAAATGCTCTATGCGGCCGTCAACGACCAGGTGACGTTCACCGTCTACGGCTTCGCGCTGGGCGCCCTCATCGCCCTTCTCAGCCTGCGCTCGTTCTGGGGCGCCATCCTGGTCTCGGCCACGCCGTTCCTGGCGGTGACCTGGGTCACCGGCATCGTGCTGCTGTTCTTCGGCTCGTTCTCGTTCCTCACCATCATCGTGACGACGCTGGTGCTGGTGATCGCCTTCGCCGAAAGTCTGTTCTTCATCTTCAACTGGATCGCCTACTGGCGCGACGGCATGGATCCCTACAAGGCCGTCGATACCACCGTGAAGGTTGTCGGTCCCGCCAGCGCGCTCACCATGCTGACGACGCTGATTTCGTTCGCCTCGCTCGCACTGACGCCCGGCCAGGGCATCCAGGAATTTTCAGTCACCGGCGCAATAGCTTCGCTACTCAACTTCGTCTGCCTGATGACCTTCCTGCCGCTGGTCCTCAAGCTGGCGATCCGCCTCGGCTTCAAGATCCCGCCCAAGTCGAGCATCGTGCTCACCGCACCGATGCGCGTTTCGTGGTTCCTCGCCAAGCGCTTCAGCCGTGCGCTGGCAACAGCCGCGATCGCGCTGACGGTGGTGCTTTTCATCCCCTATTTCCTGGTCGAGCCGCGTTTCGCCTTCGAGGACTTCGTGGCCAAGGATTCCCTGGCGCTCGACGCCGCGACCGAAATCGACGCCGGCGTCGGTGGCGTGGCGCCGATCTATGTACGCGTGCCGCTGATCGACGCCGCGCCGGAAATGACCGACGCCGACTTCGAGACCGTTCGAAAAATCCACGAGATCGTCGAAAAGCACCTCGGCCAGAACAAGGTGATCTCAGCCGCCAGCTTCTCGCACTACCAGGATTCCGGCTTCACTCGTCAGGACGTGCTGGATTCGGTCGGCGCCTTCATGAAGCGCCGCTTCATCACCGAGGACGGCAAGCAGGCGCTGGTGACCGGCTTCATGCCCACCATCATCGCCTCCGAAGACCTGCGGCGGCTCGTCGACGACCTTCATGCCGAGATCGATGCGGCCGGCATCAAGGGCACCGAAATCGGCGGCTTCCGTATCCTGGCGACCTTCGCCACGGAAAACATCGTGCAGGGCCTGCAGCTCGACCTGACGGTGAGCGTGCTGGTCAATCTCTTCCTCATCGGCTTTGCCTTCCGCTCGTTGCGCGTGGCGACGGCGACGGCCATACCGAACCTCTTCCCCGTACTGGGCGCGGAGGCGTTTCTCTGGTGGTCGGGAGCCGGTTTGCAGCTCACGACCGTCCTGTCGCTGACCATCGCCTTCGGCATCGCGGTCGACGACACCACGCACTTCCTCTCCCACTACCTGCACGCACGACGCGAGGAAGGCCGTGACCACAACGAGGCGGTGAAGCACACCATGGAGCGTATCGGCGGGGCGATCGTGGCAACCACGCTCATCCTGTGCTCCGGCACCGGCATCGTCGCCACGTCCAACCTGCCGCAGGTAGCACTCTTCGGCACTTTGTTTGTGATAACGCTCGCTCTGGCGCTGATCGGGGATGTGTTTATTCTCCCCGCATTGCTGGTGGCGGGCGGTAAATTCTTTCATCCTCTTGGAGGCATCAGGAAATGAACAATGGCGGACCCCTGTGGCGCGCTCTGGCGCTCGCTGGTCTGATGGTTTCGGGCGCCGTGGCGCCCGCCCTCGCGGCTCAATCCGATATCGAGTTCCTCGGCAGCTATCTCGGCGACTGGAAGGGACGCGGCAAGCTGCAAGGCGCCAACACCGAGACGGTGGTGTGCAAGCTCAACCTCACCGCGGCCAACAACAACACCAAGATAAACTATTCCGGCCGTTGCACGCTGGCCGGCAATAACCTGGCGGTGAACGGCACTGTCGCCTATGTCGACGCCAAGCGGCGCTACGAGGCCGTGATGACCTCCAACGCCTCGTTCACCGGCACGGCCATCGGCCAGCGCCAGGGGAACGGCGTGGTGTTCAACCTGCGCGAGAAAGAACGCGACGAAGCCGCCAAGCGCGACATGACGATCACGTCCTCGATCTCGCTGATCGACAATACGATCTATGTGGAATTCCTGGTGGTGGACGACGCCACCGGCGACACGATCCGGGCGAGCGTGCCGTTCGCGAAGTAAGCGGCGGGAGTTTCGGGGGCAAGCGAAGGGCGGCGCGAGCTGCCCTTTTTTGTTTTTGGGCGCCTGCGCCTTGTTCCGCCGCGTTCGCTACCGGAGTTAGCCGTGGCCCCCTGCTCGCTCCCGGAGTCCGGGGGATCTTTCCCTCAGCACCGCGCCTGCATCTGGGCCCCGGCCTTCGCCGGGGAAGACGCAGAGGGGTGATGGGGGAGCCAGGGATACTTCGAGCGAAGAAACGGGCAGACCTCGAGCGCGGAAGAGAGGCCCGTTCCAAAAGGAAAGGCGGCCCGTGAGCCGCCTTTCCTGTCTCTGCCCTGCCCGTTCTCAGAACGGGATGTCGTCGTCCATGCCGCCGGACTCGAAGGCCGGGGCGCTGGAGGGACGACGGCTCTGGCCGCCGCCGCCACCCGAAGATGGGCCACCGAAGCCGCCTTCGCCGCCACGCGGGCCGGAGAAACCGCCGCCCTCGTTGTCGCCGCGTCCATCGAGCATCGTCAGGTTCGAATTGAAGTTCTGCAGCACGACCTCGGTCGAATAGCGGTCCTGCCCGCTCTGGTCCTGCCACTTGCGCGTCTGCAGCGCGCCTTCGATGTAGACCTTGCTGCCCTTGCGCAGATATTGCTCGGCCACCTTGGTGAGACCTTCATTGAAGATCACCACGCGGTGCCATTCCGTCCGTTCCTTGCGCTCGCCGGTATTGCGATCGCGCCAGGTATCGGTCGTGGCCACGCTCAGGTTCACCACCTTGCCGCCGCTCGGCAGCGACCGGACTTCGGGGTCGTTCCCCAGATTGCCGATCAATATGACCTTGTTGACGCTGCCCGCCATCGCCTGTCCTTCCGTATTCGTTCTGGCTGAGGCCCGTGGCCCCGCCGTTTGGCGCACCTTAAGCGGTTGTGCCGCTCCGCGCCCTCCTTGATTTCAAGTCTTCAACAGTTGCGGGCGTCGTTCCCCATATGTTCTACGATTGGCAGGAAATGTCAAGTATTCCGGGCGTTCCCGCCGCGCACGCAATAGCGATTCACACTTGACCGAATCCACCTTGTTCCGCTTATGTTCCTTCCGCTAGACTAACAGCGGCGCCGGGTCCATCCCGACCCTCGACGCCGGAAGACGGGACAGCGGCAAAGCCAGGCGCAGCAAGCTCCGCTTGCGAAATTGCGTCCGCGCGCCTATCTCCCGGTCTTGGCCCAGCCAAGACAAGACCGCATCGTAGGAATATCGTCGCTCTGCCCCCGCGCGGAGCGACCTAGAGCCGTGGACCGGAACATGCCCGACAATAACAATCGTGAGATCGTCATTCGCGGCGCCAAGGAGCACAACCTCAAGTCGATCGACCTGCGGTTGCCGCGCGACAAGCTCATCGTGATGACGGGCCTTTCGGGCTCGGGCAAGTCCTCGCTGGCATTCGATACGATCTATGCCGAAGGGCAGCGCCGTTATGTCGAGAGCCTTTCGGCCTATGCCCGCCAGTTCCTCGAAATGATGCAGAAGCCGGACGTCGAGCAGATCGACGGACTCTCGCCGGCCATCTCGATCGAGCAGAAGACCACCTCGCGCAACCCGCGCTCGACGGTGGGCACGGTCACCGAGATCTACGACTATCTCCGTCTTCTCTACGCGCGCGTTGGCATTCCCTATTCGCCAGCGACGGGCCTGCCGATCGAAAGCCAGACCGTTTCGCAGATGGTCGACAAGGTACTGGCGCTGCCCGAAGGCACGCGCCTCTACCTGCTCTCGCCCATGGTTCGCGGCCGCAAGGGCGAATACAAACGCGAGCTCAACGACCTCATGCGCAAGGGCTTCCAGCGCGTGAAGATCGATGGCGAGTTCTACGACATCGAGGACGCGCCGAGCCTCGACAAGAAGCTCAAGCACGACCTCGAAGTGGTGGTTGATCGCCTGGTGGTATCGCCGGACATCTCCTCGCGCCTGTCGGAAAGCTTCGAGACGGCACTCAAGCTGGCCGAGGGCATCGCGCTCGTCGAATATGCCGACGAGACCGAGGCCGATGGTTCGCCGCGACGCATCACGTTCTCGGAAAAGTTCGCCTGCCCGGTTTCCGGCTTCACCATTGCCGAGATCGAACCGCGCCTCTTCTCGTTCAACAACCCGTTCGGCGCCTGCCCGGTCTGCGACGGCCTGGGCACCGAGCAGAAGATCGACCCCGATCTGGTTGTGCCCGATGCATCGCTGTCGCTGCGCGACGGCGCCATCCTGCCCTGGTCCAAGACTTCGGCACCCTATTACCTGCAGACGCTGGAAGCGGTGGCAAAGCATTACGGCGCCTCGACTGGCTCCGCCTGGGAGGATCTTTCCGAGGAAGCGCGGCAGGCCATTCTCTATGGCACCGGCAAGACGGCGATCAATTTCGTCTATGACGACGGGCTGCGCACCTACAAGACCACCAAGCCGTTCGAAGGCGTGATCGGCAATCTCGAGCGCCGCTACAAGGAAACCGAATCCGCCGGCATGCGCGAAGAGATCGAGCGCTATATGTCCTCGGCGCCGTGCCTGGCCTGTGGCGGCTATCGGCTGAAGCCCGAGGCGCTGGCGGTCAAGATCAACGGCCTCCATATCGGCCAGGTGACCGAGAAATCGATCCGCAATGCCTCCGAATGGTTCAAGGACCTGCCGCGGCACCTCAACGACAATCAGCGCACCATCGGCGAGCGCGTGCTCAAGGAAATCCGCGAGCGCCTGGACTTTCTCAACGATGTGGGCCTCGACTACCTGACGCTCGCCCGCAATTCCGGCTCGCTGTCGGGCGGCGAAAGCCAGCGTATCCGCCTCGCCAGCCAGATCGGTTCGGGCCTGACGGGCGTGCTCTACGTGCTCGACGAGCCCTCGATCGGCCTCCACCAGCGCGACAACGAACGCCTGCTCGAAACCCTGCGCCGTCTGCGCGACCTCGGCAACACCGTGATCGTGGTCGAGCACGATGAGGACGCGATCCTCACCGCCGACTATGTGGTCGATATCGGCCCCGGCGCCGGCGTGCATGGCGGGCATATCGTGGCCGAAGGCACGCCGCAGGACATCATCGACGATCCCAACAGCATTACCGGCGCCTATCTCTCCGGCCGCATGGGCATCCCCCTGCCCGCCGAACGCCGCGAACCGTCAAAGACGCGCAAGCTGGCGCTCAAGGGCGCGACGGGCAACAACCTCAAGGACGTGTCGGTCGATGTGCCGCTCGGGCTCTTCGTCGCCATCACCGGCGTCTCCGGCGGCGGCAAGTCGACGCTGATGATCGATACGATGTACCAGGCGATCGCCCGGCGGCTCAACGGCGCGCGCGTCGTGCCGGCGCCGCACGAATCCCTCACCGGCCTCGAATTCCTCGACAAGGTGATCGATATCGACCAGAGCCCGATCGGCCGCACGCCGCGCTCGAATCCGGCGACCTATACCGGCGCCTTCACGCCGCTGCGTGAATGGTTCGCGGGGCTCCCGGAAGCGAAGGCGCGTGGCTATGGCCCGGGCCGTTTCTCCTTCAACGTCAAGGGCGGACGCTGCGAGAAATGCGAGGGCGATGGCGTCCTCAAGATCGAGATGCACTTCCTGCCGGACGTCTACGTGACCTGCGACGTGTGCAAGGGCAAGCGCTACAACCGCGAGACGCTCGAGGTGCAGTTCAAGGGCAAGTCGATCTCGGACATTCTCGACATGACGATCGATGAGGGCGTGGATTTCTTCGCCGCCGTCCCCTCGATCCGCGACAAGCTTGTGACGCTCCAGCGCGTGGGCCTGGGCTATGTGAAGATCGGCCAGCCGGCGACGACGCTTTCGGGCGGCGAGGCGCAGCGCGTGAAACTCTCCAAGGAGCTTTCCAAGCGCGCTACCGGCCGCACGCTCTACATGCTGGACGAGCCCACGACGGGCCTCCACTTCCACGACGTCGCCAAGCTGCTCGAAGTGCTCCATGAGCTTGTCGAGGGCGGCAACACCGTGGTGGTGATCGAGCACAATCTCGAAGTCATCAAGACCGCCGACTGGATCATCGACATGGGCCCCGAAGGCGGCGATGGCGGTGGCGAGGTGGTCGGCGTGGGCACGCCCGAGGATATCGCCGAGAACCCAAGGTCCTATACCGGCGCCTTCCTCAAGGAAGTGATGGCGCGACGACCGGCACGAAGCGAAGCGGCCGAGTAGCTTTTCAAAAGGGCGGGGTTCAACTCCGTCCTTCGTTTTTCTCACTGCCCGCCGCAATTTTTCATACTCCCCCGTTCGTATGACGGGGGCATGAATTTGGCATGCGGACTACGCATGGCATCCCTGAGCTTTGGGGCATTCAAAGACCATGCGATTCAGCGCATTTTCCGCGATGGGGCAAACTCGGAAAGGAAGTACGCAAATGTTTGTAAGAGCCGTCTGGCGCGTAAAGCGGCTGGTCGACATCAAGCAGGCATTGCGGGAAATGGACGTTCCGACGACCCGTGAGGCCGACATGCTCGGCCTTGCCGGGCCGGACTTCTCCAAGATGACCCGCGGTCTGTTCGACAAGTAGCCTTTGGCGTCAATCATCCGTTCGAGCGGCCGCTCCGGGAAACCGGGCGGCCGCAAGCCTTTCCGGCTTTCTTAACGACAGGTGAATGCCAGCAAAAAGAGATATGCGGAATCTGCATGCCAAATCTGAGCGATCGCCATCTGCTCAAACCGCAGGCAAAGCACTAGATACAGCGCGTAGACGAAAAGGAGACACCAAATGGACATTCGTAAGACGCTTCGCAAGTGGGCTGCCTACCAGCAGACCGTCCGTGAGCTCAACGCTCTCGACAACCGTCAGCTGAACGACCTCGGCATCACCCGCAGCGACATCAGCCGCATTGCGCGCGACCATGTCAGCACCCTGTAAAGGCCAGCTGACTGCCCGCATCGCGGTGAAGGTTCGAACACCCGCTCTCTAAGAGGCGGGTGTTCTTGTTTTTGGGCCCGCTTTTCAGAAAGCCAGCCGTCCCACCAGTTCCTCATAGGAAACGCAGACCGCCTCCTGGAAGGCCTTTCGCACCCGCAGGCGCTCATGCCAGGCCTCGAAATGCGGCAGGCTCGGCCGGTCGACCGGCATCGTGAACCAGCGATAGAGCGAAACGCCCGCCACGATATCGGCATAGGTCAGTTCCTCCCCCGCCAGGTAAGGCACTTCCGCCAGCCTGCTATCCATAATGCGTTGCAGCCGGACGGTTTCGGCAACGCCCTTGCGGATCGCCTCGGCATTCTGCTGAGCGGGCGGCGTGCGCACGAGATCCCAGAAGACGCCGACCCAGGCCGGCTGATAAGTGGTCGCCACCCAATCCGTCCACTGGTCGACAAGCGCGCGGTCGCGCGGTTCGACGGGCCAGAGCAGGCCCGAGGCGTAAGTGGCCGAGAGGTAGCGCACGATCGCATGGCTTTCCCACAGCACCAGCTCGCCATCGCGGAGCGTCGGCACCTTGGCATTGGGGTTGAGGGCGAGATATTCAGGCGTATCCAGCCCGCCATGCGAGCCACCCACTGGGATGTGGTCGTAGCGCATTTCGAGCTCCGCCAGCAGCCAGGAAACCTTCTGCACATTCGCCGAATTCCGGCGCCCCCAGAGCGTGATCGACACCCGGCTCTCCTCTTGTTGAGTCGCCGCCGAGCTTAGCGTGTTGCGCCCCGTCAACGCAGTTGCTAAAGCCGCCTCATGTCGAATTCCAGCACACAACCCATCCATATCATCGGCGGCGGTCTCGCAGGTTCCGAGGCCGCCTGGCAGGCAGCCCAGACAGGCGCCAAGGTCATCCTTCACGAGATGCGCCCGGAGCAGAAGACGCCGGCACATATTACGGAAGGATTGGCCGAGCTCGTCTGCTCGAACAGCTTCCGTTCGGACGATCACGAGCACAATGCCGTCGGCCTGCTGCACGAGGAAATGCGCCGCTGCGGCTCGCTGATCATGCAGATGGCCGACCGGCACAAGCTGCCCGCCGGCGGCGCGCTGGCCGTGGATCGCGTGGGCTTTTCCGAAGGCGTGACCGCTGCCATCGGCAGCCACCCCAATATCACCGTCGAGCGCGGCGAGGTGACCGGCCTGCCGCCTGCCGACTGGCAGAACGTGATCATCGCCACGGGCCCCCTCACCTCGCCCGCGCTGGCCGAAGCCATCCAGCGGCTGACCGGCGAGGATGCCCTGGCCTTCTTCGACGCCATCGCGCCGATCATCCACGGCGAGAGCATCAATCGCGATATCGTCTGGGCGCAGTCGCGCTACGACAAGGCCGGCCCCGGCGGCACGGGCGCGGATTACCTCAACTGCCCGATGAACGAACAGCAATACAACGACTTCGTCGATGCGCTGCTCGTGGGAGAAAAGCACGTCTACCATGAGTGGGAGAACGTGCCCTATTTCGACGGCTGCCTGCCGGTGGAAGTCATGGCCGAGCGCGGCCGCGAGACGCTGCGCCATGGCCCGCTCAAGCCCGTCGGCCTTACCAACCCGCGCGATCCGGAGCACAAGCCCTACGCAATAGTCCAGCTGCGGCAGGACAATGCGCTGGGCACCCTCTGGAACATGGTCGGCTTCCAGACCAAGCTGAAATACCGCAAGCAGGCGGACATCTTCCGCATGATCCCTGGGCTCGAGGACGCGCAGTTCGCTCGCCTCGGCGGCCTTCACCACAACACCTTCCTCAATTCGCCCAAAGTGCTCGGGCGCGACCTGCGCCTCAAGGCCGATCCGCGCCTGCGCTTTGCCGGCCAGATCACAGGCGTGGAAGGCTATGTGGAAAGCACGGCTATCGGCCTCATCGCCGGCCGCATGGCCGCAGCCCAGCTTCGCGGCGTCGAGCTGCTGGCCCCGCCGGCCACCACGGCCATGGGCGCGTTGATCAACCACATCACCGGCGGCCACATCGAGGACGAAGGCCAAAAGCTGCGCAGCTTCCAGCCGATGAACGTCAATTTCGGCCTCTTCCCGCCCGTGGCGGTGACCAAGCCCGAGGGCGTCAAGCGCTGGCGTGGCCCGGAAAAGGCCATGGCCAAGAAGAAGGCCACGAGCCTGCGCGCGCTCGAAGACCTCAAGGCCTGGGTCTGAGGCAGCTCAGTTCGCCGGCCGCGTGTCGGCGAACAAGGTTCCATCGAGATAGGTGACGTTTCGCGAGCCGTCAGCATTGGGCGCGAGCGTCGCCATTTCGATCACGTAGCGGTATCTGGCGCTACCGAGCGTGAAGTCGATCACGGGGTCGACCAGCACTTCCCTGTCATTGCGTCCCAACCACGAAATGAGATCGATGGCAGTGCTGCCGCCCGTGGCTGAAGACACCGTCAGCGTCTGGGCTTCGAGCTTGAAGGCAAGGCCAGCGAGCTCGGGATTGCCGGCGACATAGGTTGCCACCCGGCCGACGAGATACGGCGTGGCGGCGATATCGATGAATTGGGCCGGATCCCGCGCCGCGTTGATGTAGCCGGGAGCCGCGTCGGGCGCGGTATCGGCGCCGATCTCTTCCAGCAATTGATCGAGGCCGCGACCGCTTGGCGTGTAGGTGACGCCGTGGGCGGCGAGGATGCGTTGCAGGTCGCGTTCGCCCGCGGGCGAATAGAAGAGATAGGACATGGCGCTCGTGGCGCGTGCGCCCTCTTCCGGCGTCCAGTCCGGCTTGGCGTTCGGCCCAGTGACGCCGCCCTTGGTCAGCAAGGCATCAAGCACCGCTGCCTGGCTGGAGATCGGCAGGCGCTCGAAGTTCCAGGGGCCGAAGCTGAACAGCAGCAGGATGGCGCCCGCGAGGCCGGGGATGAAGCGGATGTCACCGCGACGCAGCAGGAAGAGCAGCGTCAGCAGGCCCGCCCAGATGCCGCCCATGACCAGCATCATCCGGTCTGGCGTGAGGCCGTAGGCGCCGATCCGCACGCCGACGGCAACGGCATAGAGCAGCAGCGGAATGACGGTCAGCCAGAACCAGGCGCGCCGGAAAATGCGGACCAGCAGGCGCTCGCGCATGAAGGGCGGATAGAGCAGCAGCCATGTCGCCGCGCCGGTGGTGACAAAGCCGAGAACCATCCAGCCGAGCATGCCCTGCGGCAGGCTCTGCGTGACGATGATCTGCAGGGTATAGGCGAGAAGGATCAGCGCATAGGCGAGCAGCAGCGGCGTCAGGACGAACTGGCCGAGAAAGCCGGTGGCGCGCGCGATGAGGTCAGGCTGGCGCAGGGACTGGGGATCGAAGGCGTCGAGCCGCGGAATGGTGGCGAGCCAGTAAAGCGGCGTGAAGAGGAACGCGATGACAGGCAGCACCCAGCGGTAGAAGAAATCCTGGCTTTCGAGGCCGAAGAGGATCGAGAGCGATCGCTCGATGGCCGCGAGGCCCAGCGCGATGAGGAGGAATGCGACGGCGGCGATCAGCGCAGTGGCGGCTGCCTGATGGTTGAGCCACCAGAAGCGCTGCTGTTCGGTCTCCAGCGGCGTGTCGCGGCGCGTGAAGGCGGAGACGGAAAGCCAGAGGATCGAGATGACGGGCAAGGCCCAGGGCACGAACCAGTCGGCGTCAGTGACCTGGAACAGGGCTATGGCGGCCAGCGGCACGACATAGCCGAGCAGCAGACCCGCGATGCGCGCCTCGGGACGGCTTTCGTGGAACAGCACGCCGGCTGTGGCGAAGACGGCGCCCGTGGCGAGGCCACCGATAACGCGCCACGAGAATTCGTCGCTGATGCTGACGAACTCGTTGAGCATGGCGAGGATAGCTGCCGTCGTGCAGAGCAGCAGAAGCGAAGTGAAGGGGAAACGCCTGAGGGTAGCGATCAGGTCC
This sequence comes from Paradevosia shaoguanensis, assembly GCF_016801025.1. GTDB lineage: Bacteria > Pseudomonadota > Alphaproteobacteria > Rhizobiales > Devosiaceae > Paradevosia > Paradevosia shaoguanensis. Next base: position 4,154,678 of record NZ_CP068983.1, read on the forward strand.
GGCGCCAGCCGATCGAGCCATTCCCGCAGGTGCATATCCGCCTCATCCGTTGCGCCAGGCCCACCAGCTCATCATCGCGATCTTGCGCCACGCCGCAATAGCAGGCGGCGGCGCAAAGGGCTGCTTCTGCACATGTTTTAGCCCAGCCAGTTCGGCACGCAAGACCGGCGCGTAGGCGAAGGCACGCCGCAGGCCACGCGGCAGCGTAGCGATGGCGGCTTCGGCCTTGTCGAGATGCTCACGCGCGAGATCGGCGAACTGGCCGAGCGCAGCGCGAATGCCGTCGCTGGCCTCGCCGGAGAGGATCTGGTGCTCGGAGGCCCCGTTGGCGCTGAAGACCGGCAGCGGCAGGAAGATGCGGTGCTGGCTGGCGTTGAAGCCGAAGGCACGAACATGGCCGATGAGCGCGTTCGCGACGCCCAGATGGCCGGCAGCGTCGCCCTCCTCCACCGGCACGCCGTCGTTGAGGATCATCGCCGCGAACTGGTAGAGCACCGAGACTGTCTCACCGGCATAGCCTTCGAAGCTCGTGAGATCGCGCATCGGGTCCTGGTAGAGATCGAACCGCCGTGCGGCGATCAGGCGCTGCAACGGCACGACCGGCAGGCCGTAGTCGCCGATCGTGGTCAGCAATGCGTCGGCGACGGGGTTCTGGCGGATATTGCCATGGCCCTTGCCGGAAAGCGCATCGTCCCACCATTGCAGCCGGATTTCGCCGGGCGCCGGCTCGGAGACCCGCTCGCGCACCGAGGCGACTTCGGTCGCGAAGGCGTAGAGCGATTGCACTGCGGCGCGCTTGCCCTCGGGAATGACGAGGCTGGCATAGTAGCGATCGGGATCGTTGGCCTTGAGGAAATTCGCCGTCAGCGCGGCGCTGTCCGATGACATATCATTTGCCGCGTTCGACGGCGATGAGCGCGGCACCGACGGCACGCTCCTCGGCCAGAAGGACATTGTAGGTCCGTACCGCCCCGCCTGTGGCGATCGGCTCGACGATCACCTTGCGCTCGCGGAACGCCTGGCGGACGGCCGGATCGAGAAAGATGATGTCGTCGCCCGTTCCCACCAGCAGCACATCCAGCTGATCAGCGACGGCCAGGACCGGCGCCAGATCATCGAGCGTCAGGCCGGCGCCGGAGGTCTTCGACCACGAGAACATGCCGGTCGGCAGGCAGAGGAGCGAGCCCTTGTGCGACAGCTCCGCAAAGCGGAACCCACCGTTGCCATAGGCATCGATGGGCACCTGCTGCGGATAGTGGCCAGAATCGGCCAATGTCATGCCGGCCTCAGACCGAAGCGCGGTCGGCCTTGCGGGGCTTTTCCGCTTCGTCCGTTTCCGACCGTGCCTTGAGGCCGAAATTGATGAGGATCGGCCCGTTGATGATGATCGAGGAATACATGCCCACGATCGAGCCGAAGGTCATCGCGATGGTGAAGCTGCGGATGACTTCGCCACCGAACAGCACGAGCGGAATGAGCGCCAGCAGCACGGTGAACTGGGTCAGCGACGTACGCACGATCGTCTGGTTGATCGACAGGTCGATGAGATCCGGCAGCGGCATCTTTCGATGCTTGCGCAAATTCTCTCGAATTCGGTCGGACACCACCACGGTTTCATTGAGTGACAGGCCCACGAGTGTCAGCACGGCCGCGATCGATGTGAGGTTGAACTCCAACCCCGTTATCGAGAAGAGGCCGATGGTCATGATCACGTCGTGTGTGGTCGTCGTGACGGCCGCCAGCGCGAACTGCCACTCGAACCGCACCCAGATGTAGATCAGGATCGCACCGAGCGCGATGAGCACGGCGATCGTGCCCTTCCACGCCAGTTCGCCCGACACCGTGCCGCTCACGGCTTCCGTACGACGGAGTTCGTAATTGTCCGAGGCGAGCGCCGTGCGGATCTTGGACACGGCCGCCTGATCGGCGTCCTGGCCACCCTCCTGCGCCTGCACGCGGACGAGCACGTCCTCGGGCGTACCGAAGCCCTGCACCTGCACTTCGCCCAGGTTAAGGCCATCGAGCAGTTCGCGCACCTTGCCGACATCGGCCGGGCCGCCGACATGCTGCACTTCGATGGCGGTGCCGCCCACGAAGTCGATGCCCAGGTTGAAGCCCTTGAAATAGGCCGACCCGATGGAGGCCAGGCTCGCCACGATCGAGAAGGCGATCACGTAGCGCGAGATCTTCATGAACGGGATCTTGGTCCCGTCCGGAATGAAGCGGAAATGCTGGATGCGGAGCGTCTTGGGACGGCGCAGGCCGTACCACAGCTTCACCTGGTAGGAGGTGACCGTGTACGAGGTGAAGAGCGAGGTGAGGATACCGAGGGCCAGCGTGACGGCGAAGCCCTGCACCGGGCCCGAGCCCATGAAGTAGAGCACGATGGCCGCGATAAGCTGGGTCAGGTGCGAGTCGATGATCGTGCCCCACGCGCGCTCGAAGCCCGCATTGATGGCCTGGATCGGCGACTTGCCTGCCCGCTGCTCTTCACGCATGCGCTCGTAGATGAGCACGTTCGCGTCCACGGCCATACCGATCGTCAGCACGATACCGGCAATACCCGGCAACGTCAGCGTTGCTCCGAGCATGGAGAGCGCGCCGAAGATCAGGATGATGTTGAGCACCAGCGAGACGTTGGCGAACACACCCCAGAGGCCATAGGCCACAACCATGAAGGTCACGACGAGGATACCGGCGACGATACCGGCGGTGAGGCCCGAACGGATGGAGTCCGCACCCAGGCTTGCGTCGACGGTACGTTCCTCGACCACGTCCAGCGAGGCCGGCAGCGCGCCGGCGCGCAGCAGCACGGCGAGGTCGTTGGCGGTCTGCGGCGTGAAGCTGCCGCTGATCTGGCCCGAGCCGCCGGTGATCGGCTGCTGGATGACCGGCGCGGTCAGCACCTGGTTGTCGAGGACGATGGCGAAGCGCTTGCCGACGTTCTTGGAGGTAATGTCCGAGAAGGTCACGGCGCCACGGGTGTCGAACTTGAACGACACGACCGAACGGCCAGTCTGCTGGTCGAAGCCCGGCTGGGCATCGGTCAGCGACTCGCCGCCGAGCGCCACGTCCTCATAGATGAGTTCCTTGCCGCCATCCTGGCTGGGCAGCACGATGGTGCCGGCCGGAAGCCCCTGGGCCTCGGCCTGCGCGGCGCTCATGCCCGGATAGACCATGTGGAAGGTCAGGCGGGCGGTACGCGAAATGATGTCCTTGAGGCGCTGGGAATCGCCGAAGCCCGGAACCTGGACGAGGACGCGGTTCGTGCCCTGACGCTGGATCTGCGGCTCGGTGGTGCCCAGTTCGTCGACGCGCTTGCGGATGACTTCGATGGACTGCGCCACGAGCGCCGACATGCGCTGCTCGACGCCCTCGGGCGTCAGCGTGATGGTGAGCTTGCCATCGGGCGTTTCCCCGAAGGAGAGTTCGTTGACGCCACCGACAGCCAGCAGCGAATTGCCGATCGTGTTCTGCAGCGACTGGATCGCCGAACGGGCCGCTTCCTTCTGGCTCGGATCGGTGAGTTCGATCGTGAGGGTGTTGGTCGCCGCATCCGTGGTCGTGATGTTGCCGATGCCGTTCTGGTTGGCCAGAACGTTGCGGACGTCACGGCGCAGGCTCTGCAAGCGCTCTGTGACGATGCCTTCCTGGTTCACCTGGAGCAGCAGGTGCGAACCGCCCTGAAGGTCCAGACCCAGCACGACCGTCTGCCTGGGCAGGAAGCCTGGCCACGATTCACGAACGTTTTCCGGCAGGAAACTGGGAATGGCAAAGAGCACGCCCAACAGAGCGACTATGGCAATGATGGCGGTGCGGATCGGCGAGAACTGCATTCAGGTGACGTCCTAAAAGAAGAAAGCCGGAGCCGCGAGGGCTCCGGCGGCAGGCCGCTTAGGCCGGCTTATTGTCGTTGACCGGCTCGGCCTTCGAGCGGACGTCCGCGATCATGGTACGCACGACCTTGATCTTCACGCCCTGGGCGATCTCGACCTCGAGGTCCTCGCCTTCCTGCGCCTTCGTCACCTTGCCCACGATGCCACCGGTGGTGACGATCGTGTCGCCGCGGCGGATCGCCGAGAGCATGGCCTGCTGCTCTTTCATGCGCTTCTGCTGCGGACGGAAGATGAGCAGCCAGAAGATAACGACCAGCAGCAGGATCGGCATGAGCGAGGTCAGGATGTCCATCGCTCCGCCGCCCGGCGCCGCGCCTCCGGCAGCCTGGGCAAAGGCTGGGGTTACAAACATGTAGGCACTCCTATGGTTGTCGACTTGGCTGTCGGCTTGTCAAAAGTTCGTTGATAATTCCATATAGGAGACGAACTTGGCTTGGCGAGACTACCCGCCCGAAAATCGCGCGGACTATACAGGTGGCACCCTGCGATTGCAAAGCCAATCCGGGCGTTTCAGACCGGCCCTATACTTGAAGGAAAGTCCCGTGAACAGCGAAGATTCGCTAGCGCAAATTGCTGCGTCGCTGGCTCGTATTGCCGAACATTTGAACGTCCTTGCCCCGTTGCCTTCCGAGAAGGCAACCGGACTCGGTGAAGCCGATGCCTACCATTGGGACGCTCATCTGGGCCAGCTCGTCGCCGTGCCCAAGGTGAGCCGCGTCCCCCTGGTGCTGCTCAAGGGCATCGACGACGTCAGCCATATTCTCCTGCAGAACACCCTGCAATTCACCCGGGGCCTGGGCGCCAACAACGCGCTGCTCTGGGGCTCGCGCGGCATGGGCAAGAGCTCGCTGGTCAAGGCCGTGCACGCTCATATCGCCGGCCTTGACGAGCCCGGCCAGCAGCGGCTCATTCTCATCGAGATTGCCCGCGAGGACATAGAGAGCCTCCCTGCCCTCATGCGCATCATCCGCGACGAGCCGTCCCGCTTCATCGTCTTCTGCGACGACCTCTCGTTCGACAAGGACGAAACCAGCTACAAGTCGCTCAAGACCATTCTCGACGGCGGCCTCGAGGGCAGGCCCGACAACGTCCTGTTCTACGCCACCTCGAACCGCCGGCACCTGATGCCGCGCGATATGATCGACAACGAACGGGCGACCGCGATCAACCCGGGCGAGGCTGTCGAGGAGAAGGTGTCGCTGTCCGACCGCTTCGGGCTCTGGCTGGGTTTCCACAACTGCGACCAGCCGACCTACCTCGCGATGATCGACGGCTATGTCGAGCACTACGGGCTCGATATCGACAAGGACGAGCTCAAGGCGAAGGCGATCGAATGGGCGGCGACCCGCGGTGCGCGATCGGGCCGCGTGGCGATGCAGTTCGTTCGCGATCTCGCCGGCGCGATGGGCAAGGCTGTCTAGCCTCCCCAGGTCGCGGCGATACGCAATCTGAAAAGCAAAAGGCCCCGCATTGCGGGGCCTTTCTTCGTTCTGTTATCCAGCCTTAGCCGGCCAGCATCGGCACGGGATCGACCGGGGTCGCGCCCTTGCGGAGCTCGAAGTGGAGCTGCGGGCGGGAGACCGAGCCGGTCATGCCGGCGGCGCCGATGGTGTCGCCGCGGTTGACGACGTCGCCCTTGGCCACGCTCATGGTCTTGAGGTGGGCATAGGCCGACACGTAGCCATTGGCGTGGCGGATCAGCACGAGGTTGCCGTAGCCCTCGACGCCCGAGCCGACATAGATGACGGTGCCGTTCTCGGCGGCGCGGATCGCTGCGCCTTCAGGCGCCTCGATATTGATACCCGTGCCCTTTGAATTGGCGAAGCTGGTGATGATCTTGCCGCTGATCGGCCAGCGGAACTTGTCCGCGCCCGACATTGCCGGCTCCTGAAGCACTGCTGCCGGCTTGCTCGGCTGCACGGCGGCAGTCTGGAGCGTCTGGGCGGCCGCGGACTGGGCCGGGGTGGGCTGGACGTTGCTCTTGAGGAGGCTCGGATCAGTGATCGCGGCCACCTGCTTCTGCGGCGTCGCAGCCGGGGTAACGACCGGCGAAGTCGTGACGTCGTCGCTGGCGGTCGCCATCTGCGGCGCACGCTGCGAGAGCAGGTCCGGACGGCCCGGAATGACGAGCTTCTGACCGACGAAGAGCTTGTCGGGCGAGAAGGAGCCATTGGCCGTGAGGATGGACTGCGCGGTCACATCGTAGCGACGCGCGATGGTGTAGAGCGACTCCCCGCCTTCCACCACGTGCACATAGGCATTCGACGGCACGACGGCGAGGTTGGTGGGCTGGCTCGTATTGGCGACAACCGTCGGCTTGGACGGAAGGCTCGGGAGGGTGCCCAGCGTGGTCTTGGCCGGGGCAAGAGATTGCTGTGCAGGCATGGCAGTTTGCGATCCGCTAGAGTTGGACGTGAGAACAGGCAAGTCTTCGGTAGAGACTGAGCCCAGCGGCGCCTGCGGTGCAGTAGCGAAGGTCGTCTGCTGGTTGGAAACGAAGCCGCCGCCGGCCATGCCACCACCCCCACCGACATTCATCGGCGGAATGAACTGGCTTTCGGCGACTTGCGTGCGGGCTCCCAATGCACTGGGCATTGGTTGATTGAGGTTGCTCGACCCGCTGTACGCCGTCGCTCCGGTAACCGTGGAGTCTCGGAAGGCGCTGCCCATGGTCGAACAACCGGACAGTGCGGCGCTGCCAGCCAAAACGGCGGCAATCGCAACGGCGCTCTTAAACGCCCTACCGGGTGCGCGATTACTCATATGCTCAACTCGTACGCAGGTACTCAATAAAATTGAGACTAGGGCGTTAAGGTAAAGACGAGTTTAAAAGCGCTGCGATTTGCGGCCGCCTGAGGCCTTCGCGTTAGAAATGGGTAACGTTACCTGCGGGAAGTGAAGGGCAATTGCCCATCCAGGCGCGCCGCGGTCTCCACGTCAGTCTGCCGCAATGTAAGCGGAGTCACGGTGATCGAATCGCCGTGCGTGAGGAGGTGGAAGTCCGCCTCCTTGTCGAGCGGGCGCGGCGTATCGGGAATCGCCACGAAAAACTTGCCCGCATTGTCGCTCGGATAATAGCGCATCGGCGAGCGCGAGAATCGCTGGTGCGGCACCACCCTGATGCCCGACACCTCGGCCGGCGGGCAGAACGGGAAGTTCACGTTGTAATAGGTGTCGCGCGCGCCCTTCTGCTCGATGAGCGAGCGGATGACGTCGACCCCGTACTTCTGGGCGTTGGTCCAATCGATATCGAGCCCGGCGCTGTAATTGACCGCCTGGCTGAGCGCGATGCCGAAGGCACCCTGCAAGGCGCCTTCTCGGGCACCGGCAACGGTGCCCGAGCAATGCATGATGTCGCCCAGGTTCTGGCCGTTATTGACGCCCGAGAGCACAAGGTCGGCCGGCTCTTCGCCCAGCACGAACGTCATCCCGGCAACGACGCAATCGGCAGGCGAGCCGCCGCGCACGGCGAAGGTGCGCTCGCCGCGCTTGTCGAGGGAGAGTTCGCGCCCGAAGGTGAACCTGTGCCCTGCCCCGCTCTGGTTGCCATCTGGCGCCACCACCCAGACGTCGTCGCTGAGCTGCCGGGCAATGCCCAGCAGCACCTGCAGCCCAGGCGCATCCACACCATCGTCGTTGGTGAGGAGGATGCGCAGGCTCACGACTGGCCGCCGATCTTGGCCACGCCGCCCATATAGGGACGCAACACCTCGGGCACGGCGATCGAGCCGTCTGCCTGCTGGTAGTTTTCCATCACCGCGATGAGGCAGCGGCCCACGGCGACGCCCGAACCATTGAGCGTGTGCACGAAGCGCGGCGCCTGCTTCTCGCCGGCGGGGCGGTAGCGGGCATCCATGCGGCGCGCCTGGAAGTCGCCGCAGACGGAGACCGAGGAAATCTCGCGATAGGTATCCTGCCCGGGCAGCCAGACCTCGATGTCGTAGGTCTTCTGCGCGCCGAACCCGATATCGCCCGTGCACAGCGTCATGACGCGATAATGCAGGCCAAGGCGCTGCATCACGGTCTCGGCGCAGGAAAGCATGCGCTCGTGCTCGTCGATCGAGGTTTCGGGCGTCGTGATGGAGACCATCTCGACCTTGTTGAACTGGTGCTGGCGCAGCATGCCGCGCGTATCGCGCCCTGCGGAGCCGGCTTCCGAGCGGAAGCACGGCGTCAGCGCGGTCAGGCGCAGCGGCAGCTCTTCCTCGGAGAGAATCGCTTCGCGAACGAGATTGGTCAGCGGCACTTCGGCGGTCGGAATCAGCGCCAGGCGCCCCTCGCCATGCGGGGTGAAGAACAGGTCTTCCTCGAACTTGGGGAGTTGGCCGGTGCCGTAGAGCGCATCGTCGCGCACCAGCAGCGGCGGCACGACTTCGGTATAGCCATGCTCGCCGGTATGGAGATCGAGCATGAACTGGCCGAGCGCGCGCTCGAGCCGCGCCACCTGGCTCTTGAGGACGACGAAGCGGCTGCCCGAAAGCTTGGCCGCGCCTTCGAAATCCATCATGCCCAAAGCTTCGCCGAGCTCGTAATGCTCCCTGGGGGCAAAGCTCAGGTTGGGCCTGGCGGGACGCGTGCGGGCAGCCTGTTCGGGGCTGCCATTGCGGCCGAAATATTCGACGTTGTCGTGCTCGTCCTTGCCGACCGGCACGTCATCGAGCGTGATATTGGGAATGACCGACAGCGCATCGCGCAATTCGGCATCGACCGCGCGCTCCTCCGCCTCACCGGACTGGATCGCGTCCTTGAGGCTGGCGACTTCGGCCATCAGCGCCTGGGCCTTGACCTCATCCTTCTGCGCCTTGGCCTGGCCGATGAGCTTGGACGAAGCGTTGCGCTTCTCCTGCGCTTCGTTGAGCCGCACGATGATGGCGCGGCGCTTGTCGTCTACGGCGATGAGGTTCGCCGCCTGTGCGGGAAGACCACGACGCGCCAATGCGGCGTCAAAGGCTTCTGCGTTGGCGCGGATCCATTTGATATCGAACATTTAAACGGTCAGGTCCCTTCCGGAGACCGGCCTCTCGAATTGGGGCCGGCTCCGCAATGTGGAGCTGGCCTAGTTGGACTGCTCGGCTGCTTCTGCTGCTAGCTTCTGAGCGCGAGATCGCTCCACCCAGCGCACCGATAGGATCGAGAGTTCGTAGAGCAGGTAGAGCGGGGTCGCAAGGCCGATCTGGGAGATCGGGTCCGGCGGCGTCAGCAGCGCTGCCAGAATCAGGATCGCTACGATGGCGTAGCGACGGCCCTTCTTGAGGTGCCCGCTGTTGATGAGGTCGATCCGCGCCAGCAGCGTCAGGATCACCGGAAGCTGGAAACAGATGCCGAAGGCGATGATCAGCGTCATCGCCAGCCCGAGATACTCGCTCACGCTCGTGAGCATCTTGATCTCGTTGGTCTGCATGCCGGCGAAGAAGTGCAGCGCCATCGGCAGGACGACGAAATAGACCATGGCCGCGCCGAGCAGGAAGAAGATCGGCGTCGCGACGAGATAAGGCAGGAACGCCCTGCGCTCGTTCTTGTAGAGGCCGGGCGCCACGAACATGTAGATCTGCGTCGCGATGACCGGGAAACCCAGGAACAGCGCGCCGAACAGCGCCAGGTTGAGCTGGGTGAAGAAGAATTCCTGCGGCGCCGTATAGATGAGCTGCAGCTCATCGGGATTGGCCACCGCGCGGCGATAGGGCACCAGCAGCAGGTCGAAGATTTGCCCGGCGAAGAGGAAACAGCCGATGGTCAGGACAACGATGGCGATCGCGCAATAGATCAGGCGCTTGCGCAGCTCGATGAGATGGTCGAGCAGCGGCGCCTCGGAGCCGGCGAGCTCGTCTTCCGGCTCTTCGGTCTTGTTGGGATTTTCGAGCTGGGGAGCGGGCGAAGTCATGACGTCGGCTTTTCTTGTGCCTTGGGCTTGGTAGCCTTGGGCTTGGCGGCGGCCTTGGGCTTGCTCGCAGCACTCTTTGCAGTGGTCTCGGCCGGCTTGGCCTCAACGGCCTTGGGCTTGGCCGGAGCCTTGGGCTTGGCAGCCGCTTTCGGCTTTGCGGGAGTAGCGGCAGCGGCCTTCGGCGCAGCGGCTTTCCTGGCAGCGGGTTTTGCCGCGGGTTCGGCGGCTGCGACAGGCGCGGCAGCCTTGCGGGTCCGCGGCTTGCGCACCGGCTTTTCGGCGACGCTCTCGGCAGGCGGCTGCGCCAACGCGGCGAGTTCCTGCGTTTCGACCTTCGATGTCGGGACGGGCGTCAGGCGCTTGCCCTTGATGGGCTCGGCCACGACGGGTTCGACACTGGCCGCGGGCGGGGGCATGCCGGCAGCCTCGTGGATTTCATCCACGATGCTCTCGACACCGGGCCGCCTCGGCGCGATCACGCCGGTCGGCTTGACAGCGCCCGAAGCGCTGGTCGCATTGAATTCCCGGCGAATTTCATCGGCGGTCTGCTTGAGCGGCGCGGCGATGGAATCACGCAGGTTGCGGACCTCGTTGAGGCCCGTGGTCTTGTTCAGCTCACGCTGGAACTCGGACCCCATCCGCCGGATCATGCCGGCAAACTTGCCGACACGCTGCATGACCATCGGCAAATCCTTCGGGCCGATGACGATCAACGCCACGACGCCGATGACAAGCATCTCAGTCCAGCCGACACCGAGCATGGCTAACTACCCTTCAATGCGGACCGAGCCCGTCTAAGGACGCCTTAGGCGTCCTTGCTCTTCTCGGTCTCGCTGGCGGCATTGACGTTTACATTGGCGTCAAGCTGAGCCGGCTTGGTTTCTTCTTCGCGCATGCCCTTCTGGAAGGCTTTGATGCCGGAGGCAACCTCACCCATCATGCCGGAAATCTTTCCCCGGCCAAAGAGCAACAGCACGACGACTGCCACAACGAGAATACCCCAAATTCCTGGCGCGTGCATTTGCGTCTCCTAAGCGGTCAGGCACGTAAAGGTGCAGTGAGAAATATGTTCAATCGGCCCGAAACACAAGAACATGGTCCGGTTTGAGGACCGGGAAAACACGCTGTTCCGGTAAATTTTCGGCGTTTGCCCCGCAAGGTTCGCCGCCTGGTCCTGGCGCAAGGCGGGATTCACTCTTCGTCCACGCCCATGTCGCCGGGATCGAGCGGGTCTTCGTCCTCGCGTAGCGGCCCGTCAAATGGCAGGGGAATTTGCATGGAAGGTGGCAAACGGCCCGAAAGCAGCCCTGCTCCCTTCAACTCTTCGAGACCAGGCAGGTCCGACAGGGCTTCCAGGCCGAAATGATCGAGGAAGGCATCGGTCGTGCCATAGGTCACCGGCCGCCCCGGCGTCCGCCGCCGCCCGCGCATCCTGATCCAGCCGGCTTCCATCAGCAGGTCCAGCGTACCCTTGCCGGTCGCCACGCCACGCACTTCTTCGATCTCGGCGCGCGTCGTCGGCTGGTGGTAGGCGATGATCGAGAGCGTCTCGAGCGCAGCGCGCGAAAGCTGGCGGTTCTCCACTTCCTCGCGGCGCAGGAGGAAGCCGAGATCTTCGGCCGTGCGGAACACCCACTTGTCGCCGCGCGGAACCAGGTTCACCCCCCTGCCCGCATAACGCTCGGCCAGCAGCCGGACCAACCCGACGGCGTCGGCGCCCTCATCGAGATAAACGGCGATATCGGCAGGCGACAACGGCTCAGAGGAGGCAAACAGCAGCGCCTCGACAATCCGGAGATTGCGCTCGACCACCTCGTGGCTCTCGCCGTCTTCCTCTTCGCCCCTCGGTTCGATCGTCATGCCTTGTCGTCATCCTGCTGGCGCCGGCGCATGAACAATGGGCCGAAAGTGATGTTCTGGCGCAGTTCTACTTGCCCTTGCCGCACGAGTTCAAGGCTGGAGGCGAAGCTGGACGCCAACACCGTGGCCCGCTCCTCGGGGCTGGCGAGGTAATGGGCCAGATAGGTCTGCATCGATACCCAATCCGAGCTGTCCCCGATCAGCCGTTGCAGGATATCGCGCGCATCCTGGAGCGCCCAGACGGTTCGCTGGCGCGGCGTGTATTCCGTGACCGAACCACGCTCGCGCTGCGCCGAATAGGCCTTGAGGAGATCGAAGAGGCTCGCCTCCCAGAGGCTGCGGCGCTGAATGACGATGGGCTCGGGCATGCCGCGCGCATAAATCTGGAAGCCGAGGCGCGGCCGGTTCATCAATTGCGTGGCAGCGCGCCGCATGGCTTCGAGGCGCTTGAGGCGGAACTGGAGCAGCGCGGCCATCATCTCGCCGCTCGGCTCGTCGTCGCTCGGCGCCTGCGGCACCATCAGGCGGCTCTTGAGATAGGCCAGCCAAGCCGCCATCACGAGATAGTCGGCGGCGATCTCGATCCGCTTCTCGCGGACGGTTTCGATGAAGGCAAGGTATTGCTCGGCCAGGGCGAGCACGGAGATGGTCGCCAGATCGACCTTCTGGCGGCGGGCAAGGTCCAGCAGCAGGTCGAGCGGACCTTCGTAACCTGCCACGTCGACATAGAGAATTTCGTCGTCCGGCGTTGGCGGCGGCGTGCTGAACCAGTCTGTCGTATCGCTGCTCATGGTCTACTGCGCCGCCCGATGCCCCCGCGAAAGACCTTCGCCTCTCGCAGGAACATTTTCAAGCAGCGCAGGACTTTATCCGCGTCAGTTCGTGACGATGCAGTCGCCGCGGGCCGACTTGATCTGGCTGCAGAGGTAGTTGGCGCTCTGCATGGAATCGGTCGGGACGCGGACGCGGTAGTAGACGCCCTTGGCACCCAGGTCGACACGCTGCACTTCGGGCAGCACGCCACCAAGGATCTTGCCGTAGCGCTGGTTGATATCGACCAGCGACTGGCGCGCCACGCCCTCGTCGCGCTGCGAGGAAAGCTGCACATAGGCTGCCGCCTGCGTGCCGGAATTGGACGTCGCCGCCGGAGCCGGCGTCTGCGGCTGGGTGGCCTGGGCCGCCAGCGCGCCGATCGGATCGTTGACCACGGCATTGACCGCATTGGTCGGCTGCGGGCCGATGGCCGCAGTCTGCCGGTTGGTCATGCGCGGACGCGGCACGGGCGCCACCGTGCCCGGAGGCGTAACGTTCTCGGGCGCAATCGTCGTCGCCGTCGCGTCAGCTGTCGGCGCGGCTGGCTGGGTCGAAGTCTGGGCGCCCGCCAACGGCGCAGGCGTCGTCGCCGGCTGGTTGGCAGCCGCGGTCAGCAGGTCGCTGTTGTCGAGCGTGGCATTGGGCACCGCCGGGACGTTCGGACGATCGACGGGAAGCTGCTGGCCACCGGCCAGGGCATCGTCGGCGTTGACGATCGTGCCGTCGGGACGAACGGTGACCGTGCGCACCTTGCGGTTCGCCAGGCCTTCGTCGCCATTGACTTCGGTCGGTGCGATGGCCGCGACATTCGCGGTGTCACCGGTCTGGTCGCGCGAAACGAGCTGCTCGGCCGCCGGATTGGCGTTGCCGCCCGACAATTCGTTGAGCACCACCGAGGCCGGCGGCGTATCGGTCGTCGTCGGATTGGCTGGCGGCGGTTCCTTGACGGGCGAAGCGTCAGCGGTCAGCACGGGGGCCGTACCGTCGCCACCACCGACATTATTGCCCAGGATCCAGTAGAGACCGCCGCCCGCAACCACGAGCAGCGCCAGCGCGGCGCCAAGCCCAATGAGCGGACGGGCCGAACGGCTGCTGAACGCAGCCTTGCGCGGCTTCGCAGCAGGAGCCTCGATCGGGGCAGCCTTGATGCGCTCCTCGCCGGACGCCGGCGGAACGCGACCTGCCTCGGCCCCGCTCGCAGCGGCAGCCGCGAGGATTGCAGCTTCGGCGCCGCCGCGGTCGTCGCGAATGGGACGTGCGGTGGCACGCGGAATCGGAGAAGGACCACGCGCCGCCGGAATGGGCGAGGACGGACCACGGGTCTCGATCTTGGCCGCCGCTTCGTGGCGGATCGAGGAGCCGATAAGGCTCTCGATCTCATCCATCGGATCCATCGGTGCTTCGGGCGCCGCGGGCCTGGTTTCGGCAACGGGAGCGGTCGGAGCAACCGGTGTGGCCTGCGACGGCTTGGCGTTCGAGCCAACGCCAAAGACCGGCGGCACGGCGAAACGATCGCTCTGCGACTTCGGCTGCGCGGTGAAATTCACGGCGCGCAGGAACGGCTTGGGAGCGGGCTCCTTGGCGGCAGGCTCGGGCTCGGCCGTCGACGACTGCACCGTGCTGGTGCCTTCGTCGCCCGCCGGATGATCCTCGACCGGAGTAGCCGGCGTCGCATCGCTGAGTTCGGCGGCGATGAGATCGGCAATCGCGTCGTGGCTATCTTCGACCGGAGCCGGCGCGACAGGCGCCTTCTCGGCTACCGGCTCGGAAATCTTGGCAGTGCCGAAACCGAAATCGAAATCATGGGTCGTAAAGGCGACCGGCTCGCTCTTGGCTGGCTCGTTGTTGACCGCTGGCTCAGGCGCACGCGAAAGCTGCGCCGGAGGGGCGACGATGGGCTCGGGGCGCGGCGCTTCAGCCCTGGGCATCTCGACGCGCGGCGAGTCAGGCCGGTGGGCCTCTGCCTTGGGTGCTTCGGGAACAGGACGGGCCGGCGCCACGAAGGACGGCATGGGATTGGCTGCCTGCGGGCGCTCGACCACAGGCTCGGCGCGCTGTGCGACGGGCTCGGCGACAACAGGATTGTCGACGCGCGGCGCAGCCGGGCGCGGCTCCATGACCGGCTCCTGGCGAACGGGCTCAGCCGGCTTTTCGGCGGGACGGCTAAGCCGATCCTGCCAATTCACCAGCGGCGTCGGATGCAGGCTATCGGCCGCCTTGGGAGGCGCGCCGAAATCGAAGCTGAACTTTTCGTCGGATGATGCGTTTTCAGGCGGACCGGGAATACGAACGCCCGCAGCAGGCTTGGCCTCCTGCGGCGCAGCAGCCTCAGGCTCGGGCGCAGGGGCCGGCTGTGCCGGCCGCGCATCCGATGCCATCATGCGCGCGAGTTCGGCAATCAGGTCGTCCGAACCATCGGATTGACCAGTCGATTGCTGCGGTTTGGCTGTGCTCATTAAGCAGCGCCCCTAGTAATTGTCTCTCGGAAACTCAGGCCCCCGCCGAGGTTTTCCGCTAGTCAGCACGCCAATGCGCCCGAATTATGAAAGCTCCTCTGGCGCCGACACTCCCAATAGTGTCAGACCATTGAGCAGTACCTGTCGGACCGCATCGACCAATGCGAGTCGTGCAAGCGTGAGTTTCGGTTGCTCAACGTTAACAAACCGTAATTGTGGATCTTCCTTGCCTTTCGCCCAGAACGCGTGGAAGGCCGCGGCAACATCATGCAAGTAAAACGCGATACGATGCGGCTCGTGAGCGACCGCCGCAGCAGCAACGGTGCGCGGCCAGGCCGCCAATACTCTGATCAGTTCCAGCTCGGCCGGATGCACCAACAGCCCGAGATCGGCCGCCTTGATCGTGGCGTCGGAGAGATCGAGCGCCGGCAGATCGCGCGCAGCCGTCCGGAACACCGAGAACGCCCGGGCATGCGCATACTGCACGTAGAAGACCGGGTTGTCGCGGGTCTGTTCCTTGACCAGCGCGAAATCGAAATCCATGGCCGCGTCGTTCCGGCGGAACAGCAGCATGAAGCGCGTGGCGTCCGGCCCCACTTCGTCCACGACATCGGCGAGCGTCACGAGATCGCCCGAGCGCTTGGACATCTTCACGGGCTCGCCGTTCCGCAGCAGCCGCACGAGCTGGCAGATGCGCACGTCGATTTCGGCCTCGCCCAGCGAAACCGCCTTAACCGCCGCCTGCAACCGCTTGATATACCCGGAGTGATCGGCCCCGAGCACATTGACCATGTGGTTGAACCCACGCAGGTACTTGTTGCGGTGGTAAGCGATGTCGGCCGCGAAATAGGTGTAGGAGCCGTCGGACTTGATCAGCGCGCGATCGGTATCGTCGCCGTAATCCTTGGCGCGGAAGAGGGTCTGCTCGCGATCTTCCCAATCCTCGGGCGTCTTGCCCTTGGGCGCCTCGAGCCGGCCCTGGTAGACCATGCCGCGATCCCGCAGCCATTGCAGCGTCAGGTCGATATCACCGCCCTGCCCGTGCAGTGTCTTCTCGGAGAAGAACACGTCGTGCTTGATGCCGAGCTTAGCAAGGTCGGCCTTGATGAGCTCAAGCATTGCCGCCAGCGCCCGTTCCTTGACGAGCGGCAACACGGCGGCCTCGTCATCCTTGAGCAGCCGGTCGCCGAATTCTTCAGCCAGCGCCTTGCCGACGGGAACGAGGTAGTCGCCCGGATAGAAGCCCGGCGGAATCTCGATCTTCTCGCCCAGCGCCTCGCGGTAGCGCATGAGCGCGGAGCGCGCGAGCACCTCCACCTGCCCGCCGGCATCGTTGATGTAGTATTCGCGCGTCACGTCGTAGCCGGTGAAGGCCATGAGCGATGCCAGCGTATCGCCATAGACGGCGCCGCGGGTGTGCCCCACATGCATGGGCCCGGTCGGATTGGCCGACACGTATTCGATATTGACCTTCTCGCCGGCGCCGACATTGGAGCGCCCGAAATTGTCGCCCTCGCTGCCGATCGACTTGAGCACCTGCTGCCAGACATGATCCGCGAGCCGGAAATTGAGGAAACCCGGGCCCGCGACTTCAACCGAAGCCACGTCATGATCGTGCTTGAAATGCTCGGCGAGCGCCGTCGCCACCTCACGCGGGTTCTTGCCCAGCGGCTTGGCGACGACCATCGCGGCGTTGCTCGAAATGTCGCCATGCCCGGCATCTCGCGGCGGCTCGACCACAAATCGGCTCAGCAGCGCCTTGTCGAGCTCGGGAAAGAGCACGTGCAGCGCAGCGGCGATGCGTGTCGAGAAAAGCGCGAAGACGTCCATGGTAAACCCGTTGATGGAAAGGCTAGCCGGGTTAGCGGAATTCCGGGCGAGCGTCAAACAAACGGGCATATTCGTCAAGCGCGTACGGGTCCGTCATGCCGGCCACGAAGTCGGCGACGACCCGCGCCCTGCCCGCATCGTCCCCGGCACGCGCGGCCATCTCGCCCCAGCGCCCGGGCATGCCTCCGTCTTCGAAATAGCGGTCGAAAAGCGCCGCAACCACGGCCTCTCCGCGCCGCACCGGCTCCATCACGTTCTCATGCCGGTAGACATTCTCGAAGAGGAAGCGCTTGAGCCCGAGTTCGTCCTCGGCGACGCTTGCCGAGAAGCGGATAAGCGCCTGCCCGGCCCGTCGCACGTCATCGGCGTTCTGCGGCTCCACCATCGCGATCGCGCTCGATGAGGTGACGATCACATTCTCGATGCTGCGTGTGATGAGTCGGCGCTGGATCTCATGGGTCTGCCGGCTGGGCTCGATATCGGGCCAGAGCTCGAGCACTTCGCGCACGATGGCACCCACCAGCGGCACGTCCATGAGCTGCGGCAGCGACAGCAGGCCGGCGCGCAATGCGTCGTCGATGTCATGGGCGTTGTAGGCAATATCGTCGGCAATCGCCGCCGTCTGCGCCTCAAGGCTCGCATAGCTGGTCAGTTGCAGCGGCGCATTGACGGGGATTTCGTCGAGCCCGGGCGGCAGGCCCTCCTTGACGTAGCGCCCCACGGGATTGCCCGCCTCGTCGATCAGCGGACCATTGTGCTTGAGGATGCCTTCAAGCGTTTCCCAGGTGAGGTTGAGGCCATCATGGGCCGCATAGCGGTTTTCGAGCAGCGTCACGACGCGGAGCGCCTGCACATTATGGTCGAACCCGCCCCATCGTGCCATCTTGTCGTGGAGCACGCGCTCGCCGGCATGCCCGAACGGCGTGTGGCCAAGGTCATGGGCAAGCGCCACCGCCTCGGCAAGGTCCTCATTGAGGGCGAGAGCCCGCGCCATCGAGCGCGCCATCTGGCTCACTTCGAGCGTATGCGTCAGCCGCGTGCGGAAATGCTGGCCTTCGTGATGCAGGAAAACCTGGGTCTTGTGCTGCAGGCGCCGGAAGGCGGTCGAATGGATGATCCGGTCGCGATCGCGCTGGAATTCCGAGCGCGTCGGGCTTGGCCCGGGGCTGAAAAGTCGGCCCCGGCTCTGCTCGGGATCGGAGGCATAGGGAGCAAGCTCACTCACGATTGACGACGAGCCTCTTTTCAAGTCGATACAAGGTTATTATTTTAAACTGCCCTCCCAGCAAACGGGCCGGAAAGCAAGATGACCGAATCCCTAGCCCCCGTAAACGACGTCACCATGACCGATCGTGCCGCAAAGCGCATTGCGCGCATCCTTTCCAAGGAACCGGAAGGGACCGTGCTGCGCATCTCCGTTTCCGGCGGCGGCTGTTCAGGTTTCCAGTACGAATACAATCTCGTGCAGGAAGAGGCTGGGGCCGATGACCTCGTGCTGACCAAGGACAGCGCAAAGGTCCTCATCGATTCGCTCAGCCTCGAATTCATGGGCGGCGCGCAGATCGATTTCGCCGACGATCTCATCGGCCAGGCGTTCCAGATCAAGAACCCCAATGCCGTCGCTTCGTGCGGCTGCGGCACCAGCTTCGCCATCTGAATCGACTTCCAGTCCGGGCCAATCTACGTTTTCCTCCTTTGGCTGATTTGCTTTAGGGGATGCCAATGGATTTGCAGACTCGGCTCGACGGCGCCATCGAGGGTGCTATTTCGCGCGGCAGGATCGTAGGCGCCGTTCTTCTTCTCGCGCGTCACGGCGAGGTCATCTATCGCCGGGCGGCTGGCCATTTCGACCGCGAAGCCGGCAAACCCATGCGCGAAGACGCGATCTTCCGGCTCGCCTCGGTCACCAAGCCCCTGGTCGCCGCCACCGCGCTTGCCCAGGTCGAACGCGGCCTGCTCGGCCTCGACAATGCGGTGGCCGACTACCTGCCCTATTTTCGCCCGCGCCTCGCCGACGGCACCGAGCCGGCTATCCGCATCCGACACCTGCTCACGCATACATCCGGCCTCGGCTACGAATACCCAGGCGACCCCGAGATCAACACGGGCCTCCTCGAAACCGACTTCGACTTCGAGGAGAACTTCACCCGCCTCGCCGGACAGCCCCTGTTCTTCGAGCCCGGCAGCCGCTGGGAATACTCTCTTGCCGTTGATGTTCTGGGCGCGATCGTCGCCGGCGTGCATGGCTCCACTCTCCACGACGCGCTGGCGCACTACATCACCGGCCCTTTGCAGATGCGCGATACCGGCTTCCATGTCACAGACAACGGACGCCTCGCGCCGCCCTATGCCGATGCCTCGCCCCAGCCCATCCGCATGCCCGACCCGCATACCGTGACCAATAGCAAGGATGAGAGCACCTCCTTCTCGCCCGGCCGCATCTTCAACCGTCGCGCCTTCCAGTCAGGCGGCGCCGGCGCGGTCGGCACGGCAGGCGACTTGCTGCGCTTCTTCGAGGCCATCCGCACGGGCGGCACGCCGATTCTCCTCAACGAGACGGTGGCGCAGGCCGTGCAGAACCAGATCAGCGACGTACCGCGCCGCGAGGAAGATGCGGGCCGCCGTTTCGGCTGGCTCGGCTCGGTTCTTGTGGACCCAAGCGTGGCAGGAAGCCCGCAGGGCGCCGGCACCATCGACTGGGGCGGCATTTACGGGCATAGCTGGTTCGTCGATCCCGTGGCCGGCTACACCATGATCTCGATGACCAACACCGCTGTGGAAGGCTGCACCGGCAGCTATCCCGACGAGATCATCGATGCCATCTACGATCGCCAGCCAGACTGAACCCGAGGAGCGCACGATGCGGATTGCCACCTGGAACATCAACGGCGTCAGGGCCCGCGAAGGCGCCCTCAAGCAGTTCCTCAAGGAATACCAGCCCGACATCCTGTGCCTCCAGGAGATCAAGACAGTCGATGAAGGCTTCCCAGTCGCCGAGGTCGAGGGCATGGGCTACAACGTGGCCACCCATGGCCAGAAGAGCTGGAACGGCGTCGCCATCCTCTCCAAGATGCCCGCCGACGAGATCACCCGCGGCCTGCCCGGCGATGATTCCGACGAACAGGCGCGGCTCATCGAGGGCGTTTTCTCCGTCGAGGGCGGTGCCATCCGCGTCTGCAACATCTACCTGCCCAACGGCAATCCGGTGGACAGCGAGAAATTCCCCTACAAGCTCGCCTGGATGGAACGGCTGATCGCCTTTGTCGAAGAGCGCCTCACCTATGAGGAGCCGTTCATCCTGCTCGGCGACTTCAACCTGATCCCCGCCCCCATCGATGCTCACGACCCGCAGGCCTGGTGGGGCGACGCCCTCTTCCGCCCGGAAAGCCTCGAAAAGTTCCGCGCTCTCGCCAATCTCGGCCTGACCGACGCCCTGCGCGCCACGACCGACGAAGCCGCCTATACCTTCTGGGACTTCCAGGCCGGCGCCTGGCGCCGCAATGCCGGCATTCGCATCGACCACCTGATGCTTTCGCCCCAGGCCGCCGACCGGCTGGAAAACGTGACGGTACACAAGGACGTCCGCGGCTGGGACAAGCCAAGCGATCACGTGCCGGTGGAAGGCGAGTTCACGTTCTAGAGCGGCCGCGACCGCGAACCGCCCCCCAAAAACAAAAAAGGCCCGGCTTGCGCCGGACCTCACACTCCGCCCTGCCACCGCTCAGTGCGCGGTGAATTGCGGCCCATATTTCTTGACCATCTTGCCGGCATCCGTGCGCTCCTCTGGCGTTGCCAGCGACATGGCGCTCGTCAGCAGGTCGTTGACCCAGCCTTCGTCGGCCGTGCCCACCGTGCTGCGGTGCGCCAGCGTCAGCCACATCAGGCCTTCGGCCGGCTGCGCCTGGATGCCCTCGCCGTTGAACAGCAGGTCACCCAGCTTGGCCTGGGCCGCCACGTGCCCCTTGCGAGCCGCCAGCGACAGCCAGCGCGCGCCCTGGAGCGGGTTGATACCGACCTTGTCGTCCTCGAGGAACAACTCACCCACGCGATACTGCGCGTCGGCATCGCCGAAATAGGTCGCCGCATGCATCAGCAGGGCATAGGAGCGCCCCTCATCGGCCGCAATGCCGGCGTCGGGCAGGCCTTCCTTGTAGTATTCGCCGACCTTGACGAAGGACTGGGCCACGATATCGGCCTCAAGCCCCTTGGGTGCGGCATCCGCATGGTCGTTGGCGATCTGGGAGAAATAGCCGAACGCCTTGACCGGGTCCTTCTCCACGCCCTCGCCGTTCTCGTACATCATGCCGAGACGGTAGAGGGCCATGGGCTGGCCGGCATCGGCGGCGCCCTGCAGCGCCGACATCAAGGCCTCGTTGGATACGCCGCCACCGGCGCCATCGAGCATATTGGCCATGTTGAGCGCGGCGTCGGCCGCAGTCTGGCCGGTCGCGGCATCCGCAACGGCGGGCGGCGGGTCCTTGGGAGGCAACGGCGCCCCCATCATGTCGTGAGGCGGCATAGGCGCAGCCATCATGCCAGATGGCGCACCTGGAGCCTGCATGGCAGCGTCCTGGGCCCAGGCCGGCAGCGCGGTACCCGCACCTGCGAACACCGAGGCCACCGTAACGGAAATCAGGGCCGATCTAACCCCAAATGTCCGCATGACACTCCTTCGCGCCCTCGTCACAGGCTCCGACCGCACCCCAGTGCGTCATTCGGGCCTGCTGGGCAAACATCCAATCCATCCCAGAAACGATCTGGGTCTCGCGCGGCGCCCAATCACGCTTACGCCGCTCAAACTCTTGCCTGGCATCGGAAGCGCCGCAAAACGCCTTCGACTTCAGAGTGATCAAGTCGCCATCCCGTGGGAGTGCGATAGGGCCGCAAGTAGCCGTTTCGGGCAAAAGCCCGACACAGTACCCCCGCATTGCCCCCGAAAACTGGCTGCCGACATCCTGGGCGACGTGTTCGCCTTCGCCGAAGCCTGAAATTGCCGCTGTTACAGCCGGCACATCATTTGCCCCTCGCCCATCCCGAAAGCGTTTCACGGAAGTGCGGAAGCTAT
The DNA here is from genome assembly GCF_016801025.1 of Paradevosia shaoguanensis. Classification (GTDB taxonomy): domain Bacteria; phylum Pseudomonadota; class Alphaproteobacteria; order Rhizobiales; family Devosiaceae; genus Paradevosia; species Paradevosia shaoguanensis. The sequence continues at coordinate 4,176,479 of NZ_CP068983.1, forward strand.
GTCTATGGCTGTACGCGTGATTTGTGACCGGATTTAAGCAAACTCGTGCCCGAACCAAGCCATTTGCCGCCTGATCGCCGCGAGGGCTGGACCCGATGCGCCGCGGCAACACCCGCGCCGCTGCCCCGGACAATTCCTGTCCGCGACGAGCCGGCATGGCCTGCCTCTCAAAGCGCCGAGCGATGCTCAATCCAATCCCCCTTGCCCACCCCGGATGCGCCGGATGGGACCAAGTTGCCGGGGACGGATAAGGTGAATCGAACGCCTGCACATGCAGCCGCCTTACGATACCGCCCCCAGTACCGGTCTCCGGTCGGTTTTAGGTGAGATTGTGGCGCGGACCATGGCCAAATGGTTGACGCCCGGGACCTTGCGCGGGATTCAGCCCTTGTGTTGCACAAACAGCACGCAGCGCAGGGCCCGCGTCATGCAGGGCCACCTGCTCGCAAGCGAGCGCTAGAACCTGTAGCCAAGGCCGGCGCGAATATCGTGCGACGACACTGCCACTCCGGGATAGACCGTATCGAACGTCATGTCCCGGCTACCCAGGTCGGTGTAGCGGTATTCGAGTCGGCCGAACCAGTTTTCGTTGAACGCGGCTTCCGCGCCGGCGCCTGCCGTCCAGCCGAAGCGAACCGCAGAATCGGGGAACACGGCGTTGACGGGACTGGTCGTGGAACCGCCCCCGTTCGCGATAGCAAGGCCGGCCGTGGTGTAGAAAAGCAGCGTATCGACCGCAAAACCGAGCCGCGCGCGCAACGAGCCCTGCCCGTTTATGTAGGCGTTGCAGCTCCAGGCTGCATTCGTGCACGGCTTGGTCTGGTTGAAGCCGGAATATTCGAGGTCGGCTTCGACGCCATAGACGAAATTGCCGGACTGAAAATTCACGCCGCCAAAGATGCCGCCCATCATGGCGTTGCCCGAAATATTGCCGGCTGCGCCCGCGTCGATCCGGACACCCTGCCCGCCCAACGCCGCGCCGATATAGCCGCCGCTCCAGTCGTAGCCACCCGCCATCACGGGTTCTGGTGTGGCAGGAACATAAAGATCAGCAGCCAGGACCGGCGTTGCCATCAACGACGCCACAACAACAGCAGAAAAACGAAACATTCCGAGCCCCCCCAGAAACAAAATAAACTACTAAACTATGGCTAAAAACCCCAAGAACAATAGCAGCGCAAATGGTAACTGCAAGTCTAGCGCGGCAATCTAGAGCCACTTTCGGGCACGCATCCACCAGATGCAGAGCCCGGCGACTGCAATCAACAGGCCCATGACTACCCAGAAGGCGTGTGGATCGTCCGCATAGGGGATCGGTACGTTCATGCCGAAAATGCCGCTGAGGACGGTCAGCGGGGTGAAGACCACCGTCACGGCGGCCAGCACGAGCATGGAGCGGTTCATCTGTTCCGCCCGGCTATCCATGATCTGCTCGTGAATGAGCACTGCGCGTTCGGAAAGCGCCTGCAACTCGTCGCCCAGCCGCGCCGTGCGGCTCGATGCCTCGCGCAGCCGCGCCCTGTCGCGGCCGGAGAAGAACGAGAGGTCTTCGATCTCGAGCGTATTGAGTACGTCGCGCTGCGGCCAGAGCAGCTTGCGGAAGCCGATGAGCGTGCGCCGCAGATGCGCCAGCTTAGCACGGCTGTCGGCGCTGTGCTCCAGCATCAGCTCTTCCTCGATCGTGTCGATGGAATCGCCCAGATGCTCGATCAGCGGCTCGATACGATCGCTCGCCCGCAGGCCGAGCCGCGCGACGAGATCGGCCGGCGAAACCGGCGCGTAATGGCTCTGAGCCCAGTTCGCAAAGCCGAGGAATTCCGGAATATTGAGCTCGGAAGCAACGATCACCCTGCCCTTTTCGAGCCAGATGCCGAGCAGTTGGCGGCCAAGATCGTCGGTCTTGGTGCCGGGCCGCGCCACGCGCAGCACCACGACGGCCTTGTCATCGAGCACCGTGCAGCGCGAGCGCGTGCTCAGCACCGTCAGCGCGTCCGCGTTGAACGGGCCGAGCTCGCTCTTGAGCCACATCTTGAACTCGGGCGATTTCGAATTGCCCGAGATCAGCATGAAGCCCTTGGGCGGCACGACGACGGTTTCGGCGTCAGGCGGCACCCGCTTGACGCCGCCCTTGCCGTCGAAAACCAACACCACTCCCGGCGCCTGTGCGGCAGAGGCCTTGATCTCCGCTGCGCTCTTGTCGGGAACGATGTCGTCCATCGTGTGGGCCTCTCGGCTAGCTCAGGCGCGCCAGCGCCTGCTTGATCTTGTCGCGCCGCGCCACGGCATCTTCACGACGCTGACGCTGCTCCTCGATCACTTCCTCGGGCGCCTTGGCGACAAACTGCTCGTTGCCGAGCTTCTTGTCGATGCCCCCGATTTCGCCGTCCAGCTTGCCGATCTCCTTGTTGAGGCGCACGCGCTCGACAGCGATATCGATGATGCCTTCGAGCGGCAGCGCCCAGGTGGCCTCGCCGATGACGAACTGCGCCGAACCCTTGGGGATCGATGCGGCCGCGCTGATCGGCTCCACGCGCCCGAGACGCGAGATAAGGGCCGAGCCGGCCTCCATGCGCCGCGTCGTCTCGGCATTGTTGCCGGCCACGAGCAGCGGCACCTTGGCCGAAACCGGCACGTTCATATCCGTACGGATCGAGCGGATCGCCGAAATCAGGTCGATGAGCCAGCCGATTTCCGCGTCCGCCTCGGCATCTTCCAGCCCCGAAAGGTCCGGCCAGCGCGTCAGCACCAGCAGGTCCTCGCGCTTGGGTCCAATCTTGCCGGTCTCGCCCCAGAGTTCCTCGGTCACGAACGGCATCATCGGATGCAGGATCTTGAGGATCTGGTCGAGCGCCCAGGCAGCGGTGGCACGCGTCTCGGCCTTGGCCGCCGCGTCCTCGCCCATGAACACCGGCTTGGCCAGCTCCACATACCAGTCGCAGAACGTGCCCCAGACGAAGTCATAGGCGTTGTTGGCCGCTTCGTTGAACTTGTAGTCCTCGATGGCCTTCGTCACCGAGGCCGCCGCACGCGCGGTCGCCCCGACGATCCAGCGATTGAGCGCAACCTTGTTCGTTTTGGGATCGTAGCCCTCGACGCGGAAGCACTCGTTCATCTCGAGGAAGCGCGCGGCATTCCAGAGCTTGGTCACGAAGTTCCGGTAGCCCTCGACGCGATTTATCGAGAGACGCAGGTCGCGTCCCTGCGCAGCCATGGCCGTGAGGGTAAACCGGGTCGCGTCGGCGCCATACTGATCAACCAGACTGAGAGGATCGATCACGTTCCCCTTGGTCTTGCTCATCTTCTGGCCCTTCTCGTCGCGGACCAAGGCATGCATGTAGACGGTGTGGAACGGCTCCTCGTGGAGGAATTCCAGCCCCATCATCATCATGCGGGCGACCCAGAAGAAGATGATGTCGAAGCCCGTGACGAGCACGCTCGTCGGGTAATAGCGCTTGAGTTCGGCGGTCTCATCGGGCCAGCCAAGCGTAGAGAACGGCCAGAGCGCCGACGAGAACCACGTGTCGAGCACGTCCTCGTCGCGCTTGAGGTCGACCGGCTCGCCGTAATGGGCGAGTGCCTTGGCCTTGGCCTCTTCCTCGGTGGATGCCACGAAGCACGTCTTGTCCGGACCGTACCAGGCTGGGATCTGATGCCCCCACCAGAGCTGGCGCGAAATGCACCACGGCTTGATGTTCTCGAGCCAGGCGAAATAGGTGTTCTCATATTGCTGCGGCACGAACTTGGTGCGGCCCTCGCGCACCGAGGCGAGCGCCGGCTGCGCCAGGATTTCGGCCTGCACGAACCACTGGTCGGTCAGATAGGGCTCGATCACGACGAGCTTGGACTTCTCGTCGTGCGGCACCATGATCTTCTTGTCCTCGACATGGTCGAAGACGCCGATGGCCTCAAGATCGGCCAGCACCTGCTTGCGCGCTTCGAACCGATCGAGCCCGCGATACTTCTCGGGCGCGTTCTCGTTGATCGCGGCCCGGGTCGTGAAGATGTTGATGGCTTCGAGGTTGTTGCGCTGGCCGACCTCGAAGTCGTTGAAATCGTGCGCCGGCGTGATCTTCACCGCGCCCGAACCCAGCGTCGGGTCAGCGTATTCGTCGCCCACGATCGGAATGCGCCGGCCCACCAGCGGCAGTTCCACGAACTTGCCGATAAGCGACTTGTAGCGCTCGTCTTCCGGGTGCACGGCAACGCCGGTATCGCCCAGCATGGTCTCCGGGCGCGTCGTGGCCACCACGATATAATTGCGCGTCTCGAACTCGGTCGGCTTGCCTTCCTCGTCGAACGCGATCGGGAACTGATAGGTCACGCCATCCGCCAGCGGATAGCGCAGGTGCCACATATTGCCCTTGACCTCGATGTTCTCCACTTCGAGATCGGAAATGGCCGTTTCCAGCCCCGGATGCCAGTTGACCAGCCGCTTGGCGCGATAGATTAGGCCGCGCTCATAGAGCTCGACGAACACCTTGACGACGGCGCGCACCATCTGGTCGTCCGGCTGGCCGCGATCGCCCATGGTAAAGCGCTCGCGCGACCAATCGGCCGAGGCGCCCAGACGCCGCAGCTGGTTGAGGATGGCGCCGCCACTCTCGGCCTTCCATTCCCACACGCGCTCGAGGAATTTCTCACGGCCCATCTCGCGACGGCCGGGCTGCTGCCGCTCGGCAAGCTGGCGCTCCACGATCATCTGGGTGGCGATGCCGGCATGGTCCGTGCCCGGCTGCCAGAGCACGTCCTTGCCCAGCATGCGGTTGTAGCGGACCAGGATGTCCTGGATCGTATTGTTGAGAGCGTGCCCGATATGGAGCGATCCCGTCACGTTGGGCGGCGGGATGACGATCGTAAAGCTCTCCGCGCCCGGCTGGGCTCCTGCCCCCGCGGCGAATGCATTGGCGTCGAGCCAGGCCTGGTAGATGCGGCCTTCGACACTGCCAGGCTCGTAAGTCTTGTCGATCATCTCGGGTTTTTCCAACAGCAGTGACCCACCAGGACCACGACAGCGGTCTCGGCGGGCCGAAAATTCGGTTCAGTCTTCAAGCAAAACGGTTGCGCCTATGTCAACTAGGCGCTGACCGGCGATTATTCAACGCCTCGGGATACCCGTGCGATTTCCTTCTCGACCATGCGCTCGACGATGGTCGGCAGGTTTTCGTCCAGCCACTCCTTGAGCATGGGGCGCAGCATCTCGCGCATCATGGACTCGATGGTGACGCCCTGGTTGCCGAGCGGGAGGGGATTGAGCCGCGAGAAGGACGAACGCACGACAGCTTCCGTAGTAGGTTCGAGGAGTTGACTGGCGAGATCGGCAGTGAGCGTCGGATCGGGCAATGGCGCTGCGGCCGGGGCCTCGAAAGCCGGCATGTCGATCGGGCTGGCCGCAAAACGGGGCGCTTCGGGCTCGAAGGCCGGCTCGGACTTGGCTTCGCTCACGAATGCTGCATCTGCCGCCATTTCATCCTGCTCCGGTTCAAAGGTCACGTCTTCCGGGTCGACCAGCACGGGCTTGCTGCTGGCCTCGGCGTCGACTTCGGCAAGAAGCGCATCGACGGAGAAGTCCATGTCGCTCGCTTCCGGCTCGTCGGCCGGCAGCATCTGGGCCGCGGAAAGCGTCAACGGCTCGGCATCCTCGCCGTCATCGTCATCGCCCGGAATATCGAAGGAAATTGGCTCGATTGAGGCCCGCAGCGGCTCGGCGGCAGCTTCAGCTACCTGCGCCGGCTTGGCCTGCATCGGGCCATCGGAATTGACCGCCTGGAACGAAGGCCGGCGCGTGGTGACGCCCGCATCGTCGTCGGCGATGATCTGCCGAATGGACGACAGGATCTCGTCCATCGAGGGTTCCTTGGGCGCGGGCTTGTTCATATGGGCCTCACTGCCACCGGGTATCGCTCCGGCAGCCTGATGGTGATTCGTCTTTCCACATTAGACCTGCCTGCCGCCCATTTGAACTGAAGCCATTGGCGCCAAAGCGGTCTTCCACGAAAAGTTGAGCCCGGCCTCCTTTCGGGAGCCGGGCTCGAAACGAGATCGCAAATTTCGACGCGCTTATTCGGCGATAGCGCGCAGGTCCTGCCAGACGTCCTCGACGGTGGCGATATAGCCGTCTGCCGACTTGATCTTGACCGGAAGCTTGAGGTCTCCCGCAGAGAGCTTGCCCGTGGCCGAAACCAGCGCAAAGGACGCAATGACACGGCTGGAGGTGGCGCTGATCAGCGATTCACGGGCCTGCGTCACCTGCGACTGCGCATTGAGCACGTCGAGCGTGGTCGACTGGCCGACATCGCGCGACTGCACGGTGGCGTCGAGCGCGAGGCTGGCCGCGTTGAGCGCCTGCTGCGCGGCGTCGATCTGCGCTACTGCGTTCTGCAGCGTGGCCCAAGAGGTCACCACGGCTTCACGCACCTGGTCACGGGTGACCTGCGCGTCGAACTCGCTCTTCATCTGGCCGAGATTGGCCTTGCGGACCGAAGCGCCCAGCACGCCACCCGAATAAAGCGGGATCGACAGCGAAAGCCCGACAGAGCCGCTGATGACGTTGGTGCTGTTGCCGGCGCTTTCGTTGAGCGTGCCGGTGGTGCCGATCTTGCCGATGAGGTTCATCGTCGGGCCAAAGGCGGCGCGCGCCTGGTCGGAGCCCGACTGCGCGGCGCGGATGGCGGCCTTGGCCGAGAGAATGGCCGGATGGTAGGCGTCGGAAGCGGCAATGGCCTCTTCGACCGACTTGGGCAGCATGCCCTTGAAGCTGAAATCCTGCGTCAGGTTGCGCGGCTTGTGACCAACCCAGCGCTCATAGCTCGCCTGGCTGGTCTGCAGGTTCGCGATGGCTGCCTGGTAGGAAGCGACGCCCGTGGCGAGCCCCGTCTGAGCCTGCGACACGTCGAGCTTGGTGCCTTCACCGATATCCAGGCGGTCCTGAGCCGACTTCACCTGCGCCTGCAGGAACTTCACGTTGTCCGAGCGCAGCTGCACGAGCTGGGAGTCACGGATGACGCCCATATAGGCCTGCACCACCGAGAGCAGCACGTTCTGCTCGGCATTGCGCAGCGCCTGGGCCGACACTTCGGTCATGGCCCGCGCCTGCTCGATGGCCGCGTCGGTCCTGCCGTTGTCGAAGATCGTCTGGTTGTAGGAAAGACCCAGAGTCGCCGTATCGGTCGAATTGAAGTTGCCGTTGGTGCGGTTGTCGAAGCTGTGGGTGAGATCAAGACCCGCGCCGATGGTCGGCATGCGGCCGGCCTTGGCCGTCACGATGCCTTCGGCCGTCGATTTGACCGCCAGCAGCGCCGAGGTGATGTTCGGATTGTTGTTGTAGGCAGCTGTAAGCGCCTCGCGAAGCGACTCCGCCTGTACGCTGACCGGCGCAGCGGCCACGACAAGCGCCAATGCGCTTACACAAATAGTACGAAAATTCATAACCCACGCCTCCAGCCCGGGGACAGTATGCCGGGCACATGGGATTGCCAATGCGTATAGGCAATCCCTACAGAATATTAATGTCAAAAGTCCTAACCCCGTGGTCGTCGGGCAACACTGCCGACGCATGGGTCAGTTATGCTCCCCAACGGGAGCGGCGGCTAAAAGACGAACTGTTCCGGGGCCTTAGCCATCGGCAGGGCCGGAATGTTCGTGTTGAACTCTGCTCGCGATGCTATGTCCTTGCCCACCTTGACGAAAACATGGGCAGTGCCCGTAAGCCCACCCAGCACCAATACGACCAGCCTTCCACCATCGCGAAGCGAGGTAAAGGCCGAATCGGGGACATCCCGGACCGATCCCGAGAAAAATACGACATCAAAATGACCTTCGCCCTTGAGCGGTGCGTCGAACGCATTCTCCACGATCCGGGCATTTTCGATGCCCAGACCCTGCAGGTTGTCGCGTGCGGCGGTGGCCAGTTCGGCGTTCGGCTCGACACCGACCACCTCGCGGGCAAGGCCGGCAAGGACGGCGGTCGTATAGCCGGTGCCGGCGCCGATCTCGAGAACACGCTCGTTCTCCTGTATGTCGGCAAGCTGCACCAGCTTGGCAAAGGGCGCTGGAGGCGCAAGGTATCGTGCGCCCGCATCGCCCAGCAGGGGAATAGCCTCATCGATATAGGCCAGCGCCCGGCGGCTCTCCGGCACGAACCGCTCGCGCGGCACCTGCCCCAGCACGGCCAGCAGACGCCTTTCGTTGACGTTTGAAGTCCGCACCTGGTTATCCACCATCACGGCCCGCGCCCGCGCGAAATCCACCATTGACCTCAACTTTCCGGTTTAGCGTTTCTTAACCGTGCTTAGCCGGGGCGCAGGTTGCGTTCAAGGGGCGTGGCGGGGAGTTTTAGGGCGGGAAAGGCAGCGGGGGTAATGCTGCCGCAAGCTCGACGCTTGCCATAACGGACCGTTCCTCGGGCGGAGCCTCTGGCCGCCCGAGTAGAGCTCTCCGCCTCCCTCCCCCTTGCGGGGAGGGATTGAGGGTGGGGGTGGGCAGCAGGCACCGAACTCTCGGCATGCTCACCCCTCCCCGCAAGGGGGAGGGAGACCTGCTGGCTCAAGCCAGCGTCAATCTCGGATGACTTTACGCCTTCCCGAGCCGCCAGCTCCGAACCTCGAACGGCATCAGGTCGACCGGCGCATTCCGGTCCTGCGGCTCTTCGAGCAGCGTCACCGCGCCCCGGTTCGCCCAGCCATCCGGCAGCGAGAACCCGAACTCGCCACGCGCACCGCGCGGTTCGTAAACGCGCAACACCAGCCCCTTGCCATCCTCGGACGGCTTGAGGCCCGAAAGTGCCGCAGTCATGCCGGTCACGCCAACCGGCGTCACCACGCCCGCTGCGAGCCCGGATGCCCGCGTCGCCAGCAGCGGCTGGTTGAGGTCTTCGGCTTCCTCGCGCACGCCACCCGCTGCCCAGTCGCCGGCATGCGGCATCAGGGCATAGGTGAAGCGCTGCTCGCCTTCATCGGCCAGCGGATCGGGATAGATCGGCGAGCGCATCAGGCTCAGGCCCAGCACGTTGCCGCGCGCCGAATGCCCATATTTGGCGTTGTTGAGCACGGCCAGACCGAAATCGGGCTCGCTGAGGTCGGCAAAGCGATGCGCCGGCACTTCATAGCGCGCCTGGTCCCAGGAGGTATTGGTATGCGTCGAGCGCCGCACCACGCCATAGGCGCATTCGAAGGTCGCGAAATCCGAGCGCACGGCCACCGGCGTCAGCGCCCGCAGGAATGTACGCCGATCGTGCCAGTCGATTTCGGTCTCGACATCGAGCCGGCGGCCATTGGCCGTGAGCGCATAGGTCTGCACCACGCGCGAATCCCGGAAGCGCTTGACGATGCGGATGGCGCCGCGATGCGGCCCCGCCTCCACCACGTCGACACTCTCGACCTCGGTGAGTTCCACGCCGACTTCGGCATAGTCCTCGTCCATGTCCCAGGCGTCCCAGTTGCGCGGCTTGTCGTGGGTATAGACCCAGAGCTGATTGCCACGGTCGCTGAGGGCCTCGCGCCCGCTGTCCTTGTGAATGAGGCTAGTGATCGTGCCATCCGCGCCGATCTCGGCCCGGATATGCGCATTTTCCAATCGGTCAGTGGCCACCACGAGGCCCGCCATCGGCGCGATCTTCGCATGATCGAGCACCGCAATGCCCAGAGGCGGCACGACGCCATCGCTGGCGATCTGCGAGCCATCTTCCAGCGTGAACCGCACCGGGCGCTCGGAGAGCGAAGGGTTCACCACGACGATCGCGTCGCGCACATCGCCCTTCGGCAATTGCCCCGCGATCCGGTCGAGCGCGGCTGCCTGCTCGGCGCCGGCCGCCTCGATCACCTCTTCCAGCTCAGCCTTGGCTTCGGCGTTGATCTCGCGAATACCCGAGCCCGGCAGGATATCGTGGAACTCGTTCTTGAGCACCGGATGCCAGAGCTTTTCGAGGCTCTGCGGCTGTGCGCCACCCAGCAGCGCGGCCAGCGACCCCAGAGCTTCCGCCGTGATGAGCGCGCGCTCCGCATGGCGATGCGACCGCTTCACATGGCTTTGCGTGGTGAGCGTCGCGCGGTGCAGTTCGAGGTAGATTTCGCCGCTCCAGGTCGGCAGGCCAACCTTTTCCGCGCTGGCATGAGCAGCGGCGAAGAAGTCCTCCACCTTGCCCCAGCGCGCCTGCGGCAGCGCCGGAAAATCGCGCAGCTGCTCGGCGCGGCGCACCATTTCCGGGTTCACGCCACCGCCGCCATCGCCATAGCCGACGGCCAGCAGCGTCGTGTCGTGGCGCGTCTTGCCGCGGAAATTCTGCCAGGTGTGGAGATAGGTCGAGGGCCGGACGATGCCGTTATAGCCTTCGATCGGGTTGTCGAACGTATGGGCCAACACCCGGCTGCCATCGAGCCCTTCCCACCAGAAGAGGTCATAGGGGAAGCGGTCGGTCTCGTTCCAGTTCACCTTGATGGTGAAGAAGTTTTCGATGCCGCCCTGGCGCAGCAGCTGCGGCAACGCCCCCGAGAAGCCGAAGCAATCGGGCAGCCAGCAGACCGTATGGCGCACGCCGAAAGTGCGCTCGAAATAAAGCTGTCCGTAGAGAATCTGGCGCGACAGGCTCTCGCCGGTCGGCATGTTGGTGTCGGGCTCGACCCACATGCCGCCAATGGTTTCCCAGGTCCCCGCCTTCACCCGCGCCTTGATGGCTTCGAGCGCCGCCGGATCGTCGCGCTCAAGCTGGTCGTAATAGGCCGCCGTCGACTGGTTGAAGCGGAAATCCTCGCTCCGCTCCATCAGGCCCAGGGCGGTATGAAACGTGCGGCGCACTTTCCGGCGCGTCTCGCCATAGGGCCAGAGCCAGGCCAGGTCGATATGGGCATGCCCCGTCATCACGATATCGCCTTGCGGCGGATAGCGCTTCTGCAGTTCGCGCAGCGCCTCGGTCAGCGCCGCATGGGCCGCGCGGATCGAAGCACGATGCTCGTCATCGAGCCCAGCCGGATCGGCCTTGAGCTCGGGCAGCTCCCAGATCCTCTGCTGTTGTTCCAGCGGCGCTGTGCGCGCCACATAGTCGGCGGTAGCCGACGGCCAGACAAGGCTGCGCAACGTCGCTTCCGCCGCTGTCAGCAGATGCGGCACGACCTCATGTTCACCAAGCACTTCAACGGTTTCCGCCACTTGCGTAAGAAGCAGGTGGAGGTCGTCGAGTTCGGTTTCGAGACGGATCAGCCGGCCTTCGGTCAGCACGGGCTTGCGCACCGGCTCGCCGAACGGCAGGCGCGGCACGCTCTGGGTTTCGATGGCGAAGGCGCGGCCCGTCACCGGGAATTCGCGGTGATAGGGATCGAGCCCGAAACGCTTGACGCTGCCATCGGCATAGTTGAGCGAAAGCAGGCTCTCCCCGCCCACATCCATGCGCAGGATCGTCTCTTCGAGCGGCCAGTCGGCCGGCACTTGCGCCGAGGCGGTGAACTTGACCGGCGCGTTGCGGTGCGGCCAGCCGTCGCCCAGCGCGATCGGCTGGTCTTCGAAGCGCCAGTCGGCAATCGGCACGGCCGCCCTTTCGCGCCACATCGGCAGTTCGGCGAGGCGCGTCTTCAACCTGTCGAGGCGCTGGGCGGTATTGAGCGACATGTCCAAAAGTCCTGAAAAGCGTCAGCTATTGATGTAGATGGGATTGGAGAGCGCGCGCCGGATCGGCTGGCCCTCGAAGTCGATGAGGTCGGCATCCGAGATATGCACTTTCGCGCCTTCCGTCTCGGCGAAAATGCGGTCGTGGCTGGCAACGGCAATGATTTCGGCGCGCAGGAAAAGTTTTGGCGTACCCTTCCACGCCAGCATGGCGTCATCGCCATCGATCATGATCTCCCCGACCACGCCTGTCGCGTCGACCCAGACCAGCCTGTCGCCAGCTGCGCCGCGCACTTCCGCCCGTGCCTCGATCTCGCCGGCCGGTACTTCCCCGCCCATGGGCACTTCGCCGATGAAGATCGCCAGATGCGGCCCGGTCGGGCTTTCGGTGACATAGCCCCTGCCCGCCTTCATCGCCTTGAGGATTTCGTCCTCGGAAAGCTCGGGGAGGTAAAGCACAGTCGTCGGACGCCCGACCACGAACGGCCCCTCCGGCAGCAGCCGGTCCGGCTGGTGGAAATCGCTGCCGCCGATCGCAGAGATACGCAGGCCGCGCGCCAGCCGCTCCTGATAGCGCGCCAGCGCGATCCAGTTATAGGCCAGCCACGCCGTCTGCCAGACCTCCTGCAGGTCGGCATCGGGCAGCTCGTAATCCCAGGGGATGGTCGGCTTGTCGTGGTTGATCGAGAGCAACCCGCCATGCTCGTGGACCATGTCGGCCAGCACATGCGCATGCTCGGGCCTGGTCATGCGGAAATCGATCCAGGCATCGACGCCGAAGACATTGGCGTGCCCGGTTGCCGTGGTCACTTCCATGCCTCGCACGAAAACCAGGTCGGGCGAGGATTGCGGATGAAAATAGCGCCGCTGCGTGATGGTGTTGTGGTCGGCCACCGCCAGAAAATCGAGCCCGGCCTGTCTGGCCGCCGCATGCAGCAATTCCGGCGCGCCGCGCGCATCGGAATGGAACGTGTGCGTATGCAGGTCGCCCCGATACCAGCCCGCGCCCGGCCGCACCGGGAACGTACGCTCCGGCTGCCCGGTCAACTGACGTGGCGCGTCGTCGAGTGCATAGGTCAGCGTCACCTCGGCGCCTTCCGGCGGTACCTTGTAGAGGCCGAGGATCACCTGCCAGCGCCCCGGCTGGATTTCGCCGTGGATGTAACCGGGCGTCGCGTCGTCCCGCGCCACGAAGAAACTGTCCCGCGCTCCGCCCGACCAGCCACGGAAACCCTCGCGCGACGGGTAATCGGTAATCCGCGGGTCGAGCACGCCCAGGTCGATCACGCAATTGTCGGCCTTGGGATAGCTCATCGTCACATCGACGCGCGTCGTGCCCTCGGGTACGTCGAACGGCACGTAGAAATAGGGATTGGCCGCCTGGTCGGCCGGCGTGATCTGGATATTGCGCGTATGAGACATCTGCTCTGGCTCGAACCGGGTAACCGCCCTCCTCCTCGCGAGGAGGGCGGGATGGGTGTTGCGACGCTTACGGCGTCAGCGGCTGTTCGTCGTCCATCGGAATGCGGAGGCCATCGCCATCGAAGACATGCGCATGCCGCGCCTTGAAGGCGAAGGTCACCGTGTCGCCCACATCCACCAGGTCATCGGTGAAGATGCGGGCCGTCACCCGGCCGCCATCATGCCGCTCGAAGGTCACGAGCTTTTCCGGCCCCATATTTTCATTGGCGAACAGCTTGCCCGAAATGGTGTTGGCGTCGGTGATCGCCCCGATCGACAGGTGCTCGGGCCGCACGCCCAGCGTCAGCGTCTTGCCGCGCTCAAGCGCCTTGGCGATGCCCTTGGACATCGGCAGCTCGCGCGCGCTCAGTCCATGCGCCCGCAATTGCAGCGCCCCGTTCTCGATCATGCCTTCGGCCGGCACCAGGTTCATCGGCGGGTTGCCGACGAAATTGGCCACGAACGTCGTCGCCGGGCGGCGGTAGATTTCGATGGGCGGCGCGTATTGCACGATATGGCCCTTGTCCATCACCGCAATGCGGGTCGCGAGCGCCATGGCCTCGGCCTGGTCGTGCGTCACGTAAACCGCCGTCATGCCCATGTCGCGTTGCAGGTGATTGAGGAACCCGCGCGCCTCCAGCCGAAGCTTGGCGTCGAGGTTGGAAAGCGGCTCGTCGAAGAGATAGACGCGGCTCGGATAGACCAGCGCGCGCGCCAGCGACGTACGCTGCTGCTGCCCGCCCGAAATCTGCGCCGGCAACCGGTTCATCAGGTCGCCGATCTTGAGCACGTCAGCCACTTCCTTGGCGCGCGCATGGCGTTTTTCCACCGGCTCGCCGCGCACTTTCAGCGGATAGGCGATGTTGTCGGCCAGGTTCATGTGCGGATAGAGCGCATAATCCTGGAAAACCATCGAGATCTGCCGGTCCTTGGGATGCAGGTTGGTGACGTCGTCGCCCCCGATCAGGATCTTGCCCGAGGTCGGCGTTTCCAGCCCGGCGATCATGCGCAGGCTCGTGGTCTTGCCGCAGCCGGAGGGCCCGAGAAGGCACACGAACTCGCCGTCCCCGATCTGGAGGTCCACGCCCTGCACGGCATGGAAGCTGCCAAAACTCTTGGTGACTTTCTGGAATTCTACTGAGGCCATGAGACTTACGCTTTGATGCCGCCGAAGAACCGGAAACCGAACTTCCAGCTCACGAACAGGTAAAGGACGATAACGGGGAGCGAGTAGATGAGCGAATAGGCCGCCAGCAACGTGACGATCGGCGTGCCCGCCTCCGAATAGAAGGAATAGATCGCCACCGATGCCGGCATGACGCTGTCGCTGCGCAGGAGGATGAAGGGGATGAGAAAGCTCCCCCAGATGTTGACGAACGCCCACACCACCACGACCACGATGCCCGGCCGGATCACCGGCAGCGCCACGTCGAAGAAGGCCTGAACCGGGGAAGCCCCCGCCACCATCGCGCTTTCCTCATAGGTGCGCGGAATGCCGTCGATGAAATCGCGCAGGATGAACATCGCCGTCGGCAGCAGCCCGCCGCCGAAAACCAGGATCACCGCGATATGGCTGTCGATCAGCCCCATCGCCGAAATGATGAGGAAAATCGGCACCATGGCAGCCGAACCCGACACCACGGACGAGAACAGCAGCAATATGTAGGTCACCGCGCCTTTGCCAGGGACCGACGAGCGAGACAACGCGTAGGCGGCGAGCGTCGCCGCGAACCCCACCAGCACCACCCCGCCCAAAGCCTGGATCAGGCTGTTGAGCAGCGCGCGCACCGCGAAGGTGTTTTCGAACACGGTCGAAAAATTCTGGAGCGTGAAGGGGTTGGGAATGGCCAGCCCTAGTTCCGCCCGCGCGTTGAACGGGGCGAAGATGAACCAGATGAGCGGCAGCGCGAAGATCACGCCGATAAGGCACGAGAGGATCGAATAGCCCAGCCGCGAGAAGAATTGTCCGGCACTCATGACTCGGCCTCCTCCTTCTTGCGGCCGCGCGCGATGCGCAGGTAGACGAGCGCGAAGGCGAGGTTGATCAGCATGATGATGACGCCCACCGCCGCGCCCTTGCCGAACTCGAAGTCCTTGAAGGCGATGCGGTACGTATAGATGGAGAGCAGTTCCGTCCGGTAGGACGGCCCGCCATGGGTGAGGATGAAGGGTGTGAAGACGTTGAACGTCCACATGGTGATGAGGATCAGGTCCGTCACCACATGCCCGCGGATGAGCGGCAGCGCGATATCGCGGAATTTCTGGAACGACGTCGCGCCGGCCACGTCAGCCGCCTGGAAGTAGCTTGGGGGGATCGACTGGAACGCCGAGTTGAACAGCATCATCGAGAAGGCCGCGCCGCGCCACGTGTTGAAGAACACGATCACCCAGAACGGTTGCTGGAGCAGCAGGTCCGCCCCCGGCAGCCCCACCGAGCGCAGCATGCCGTTAAGCGTGCCGTTGTCGTAGTCGAGGAAGGCGAACCAGGCGAAGCCGATCACCACTTCGGGCAGGATCCAGGCCGCGATGACGAAGGTTTCTGTAAACGCCTTGAGCGGCTTGGGCACGGCCTGCATCAGCCAGGCCAGCAGCAGCCCGAGCAGCGCCTGCCCGACCAGGGCCGAAAGGATCACGAATTGCGTGGTCAGGATCAGCGAGAAGCCGAACTGCCCGCGCGTGAAGAACGTCTCGGGGTTGAACAGCGTCAGGTAATTGGCAAAGCCGACGAAATCGGGATTGACCGCCGTGCTCCCGAGCAGCGTGCGGTTGGTGAAGGAAACGAAGATCACCCAGAAGAACGGGATGATGACGAACAGCGCCACCAGGATCGCCGCCGGCGTCAGGAACAGCGCACCCGCCCGGGTGGATAACAGGGAGAATTTCTTCATTGATCGCCCAATACTCGGCCTCGAGACAGCCCCTCGCCGCCCCGCCCGATAGGGCGAGAACTCCTGGGGGCACAATCCGCGCAAACGGCCTCGGATACCTTCGCCCCTTGGGAGAAGGTGGCGCGAAGCGCCGGATGAGGGGAAGGCCGCAACAGCCTTCCCCCCAGGGAGGAACCCGACTTACTTGGAAACCGTGTTGGCTTCGCCCACGATGCCGATGACGGCGGCCTTGTACTGGGCCATGGCGTCTTCCGGCGACAGTTCGCCCGAAACCACGCTCTCGGTCATGCGCTGAATTTCAGCGGAAACCTTGTTGTAGTTCGGATCGTTCGGACGCGCCGTGGTCAGCGGCAGCAGCGACTTCTGCGTTTCCTGCAGATAGACGTTGTTCGGGGTCGGCACGTCGTCACGGATGCGGCGGGCTTCACGCAGCTTCTGGAAGGCGTTGAGCTGGTCGGCGCTGTTCATGAAGGCCAGCAATTCCCAGGCTTCCGCCGGATGAGCCGTGTTCGGGTTGATCACGAAGCCCGTGCCGCCCGAAACCGTCACGAAATCCTGCCCGCGCAGGCCCTTGCCCGGCTCTTCGGCCGGCATGGAGGCCCAACCGACCTTGGCGGCGCGGTCATCTACGGCGAATTCGGCGCCCGGCGCCATCACCGAGTTGTAGAACCAGTCGCCTTCCACCAGCATCATGGTCTTGCCGTCGCGGAAGTTGGTGAAGGTGCGGTTACGGCCGTCGGCCAGCAGTTGAGCGCGCTGGTCGCCGAGCTGTTCGTCCACATAGATGGTCTTGTAGAGCTTGAGCGTGTCGAGGATGCCGGGGCTCGAAACGATGTACTTGCCATCGGCATCGGTCACCGCCTCGCCCGTGCCGAGCAGCGCCATCCAATAGCCCTGCATGGTCGTGGCTTCGCCCATATTCACGCCAGCATTGAGCTGGAGCGGGAAGCTGTCCGGGTTGGCCTTCTTGAGGGCGCGGGCAGCGTCGAGCAGTTCGGCCCAGGATTTGGGCTGGAACGTCGCCGGGTCGATGCCGGCGGCCTGCAGCAGGTCCTTGCGGGTGAAGATGGCGCGCACGTCGGTGCCGAGGGCGAGGCCATAATCCTTGCCCTTGTAGCTCATCAGATCGCGGGAGCCCTGGGCGATATGGCCCCAGCCTTCCCAGTTCTTGACCGCATCGCCGCCGAGGTCTTCGAGCGGCTTCAGGAGATTGCCTTCCACGAAGCTCGGGATCAGGAAGCCGTCGAAGCCGGAAATGTCGGCGCCGGCGCCGGTCGAGAAGTCGAGCGCGAGCTGCTGGGTAAGCTGCTCGTCCTGCCCGCCGAATTCCTTGAGGGCGACGTTGATGTCCTTGCCGTCGGCCTTGGCCTTGGCGGCAAAGCCGGGGATCACGTCCTGCTTGATCCAGACGGCGGTTTCGCTGTTCACGCCGCCTTCCACGCAGCGGCAGGTGATGGTCAGGTCAACGGCCAGGGCGGGCGTGACCAGAGCGGTCGCCGCAGCAAGGCCGATAAAATACGAACGCAGACGATTGCTCATCGAAGTTTCCTCCCATTCGATGGTCCGGACTTGGCCGGCAGTCGATTTCAGTGCGCTGGGTAGTACCGCAGTTCACGAGCGTGAGATTGAACACGTTTTCACTTTGCGTCAATCGGGTCCTTAATGAATTTGCAATGACAGGGCAGTCTTGCTGCCATAATACGCAAAATCCGGGACCTTCGGCACGCCCCAGCTTGACTGCACATCGACGAAACGCCAAAACAGATTGTAAGCGCTTTCATTATCGAGGCAGGTTTTGGCGTGAGCGAGGCGACCAGCAGAGCGAGGAACCGGGCAACGGCCGACGACGTCGCCCGTGTTGCCGAGGTATCGCGCGTGGCCGTCTCCCGCGCCTTCAACCCGCATGCCTCGATCAAACCCGAAAAGCGCGACAGGATTTTGAAGGTCGCCCAGGAGCTCAATTACACGCCGGATGTCGCGGCGCGCTCCCTGGTTACCCGCCGCTCCCATCTCGTCGGCGTCATCGTGCCCGATGTCTGCTCGCCCTGGGAAAGCCAGGAGATCGACGCCCTCACTACCGCGCTCCAGGCAGAAGGCTTTGCCACCCTGCTCTTCAAGACGCGCACCGATCGCTCGATGGATAGCCAGCTCCTCACCTATATGAAGGGCTACAACCCGGATTCGGTCATCGCCTTCACCGAAAATGTCGGCCCCGAAATCCTCGGCCAGATCCTCGATCGCGCCGTACCGATCTATGTGAGCTATCCGCACGAAGAGACCATCGAGCCCATTGCTCCCGGCCAGCGCTTCGATCGCCTCGATGTCATCCAGCGCGACGGCATCGACCAGGCTATCGCGCTCATGCAGGGCTTTGGCGCCCGCCGCTTCGCCTATCTGGCCGGCGATCCACATGCTTCCGCCAGCCTCGAGCGCGAATATGTGCTGCGCCAGGTCATGGCCGCGCGTGGCCTGGGCGAACCGCTCATCGTGCCCGGCGATTTCACCTATGACACCGCCTACCGCGCCACAATCGACCTCTTCCGTATCGGCGACGGCGTCGATGCCATCTTCGCGGCCAACGACGTCGGCGCCTTCGGCGTCCTTGACGCCTTGCGCCACGAGCTCGGCCTCAAGGTTCCGCAGGACGTCAAGGTCGTCGGCTTCGACGACATCGCGCAGAGCCACTGGAAGAGCTACGACCTCACCACCGTGCGGATCGATCTGGACGAGCGCGTCCGCGCCCTCGTCCGTCTGATCCTGCGCCGCCTCAAGAACCCGGATGCCCCGGCTCTGTCCGAGACCATCCGCACCAAGCTCGTCGTGCGCGGCACGGTCGGCTAGCCTTTTAGCGAAAGCGTATCCTCATGGCCGCGCCGGTCATCCACGTCGTCTTCAAGACCCATCTCGATATCGGTTTCACCGACCACGCCGAAAAAGTCCGCCGCCAGTATCACGAGCGCTTCATCCCGCAGGCGATCGATACGGGCGAGCACTTCTTCCGCGAAAACCCCGACGAGCCCCGCTTCATCTGGACCACCGGCGCCTGGCTGATCTGGGATCACCTCAATTCCCGCAGCCCCGCCGAGATCGCCCGGCTCGAACAGGCCATCGAGCGCGGCCTCATCACCTGGCACGCCCTGCCCTACACCACCCATAGCGAGTTGATGTCCCCGGCCCTTTTCCGCGCCGGCCTCTCTTATGCCGCTGAACTCGACAAGCGTTTCGGCCGCCAGACCATCGCCGCCAAGATGACCGACGTTCCCGGCCATACGCTCGGCATCGTGCCGCTCATGGCGCAGGCGGGGATCCGCTTCCTGCATCTGGGCGTCAACACCGCCTCCCCGCCGCCCGACGTGCCCGATGTCTTCCGCTGGCGCGCGCCGTCCGGCGAGGAAATCGTGGTCATGTACCAGAAGTCCTACGGCGCCACGCATTTCCCGCAAGGGTTCACCGAAGGCCTGAGCTTCGCCCATACGAGCGACAATATCGGCCCGCAAAGCGTGCCGCAGACCAGCGAAGGCCTGCGCGAGATCGCGGCCCACAATCCCGGCGCGACGCTCCGCGCCTCGACCCTCGACGCCTATGCCGCCCTCCTCTGGGATCGCCGCGCCGAATTCCCCGTGCTCGACGTCGAACTGGGCGACAGCTGGATTCATGGCAGCGCCAGCGACCCCATCAAATCCGCCCGCTTCCGCGCCCTCCAGCGCACCTATGACGCCTTTGAATCGGAAGGCCTGACGCCATCGCGCCTCGCCTTCGGGCGCGAACTCGCCATGGTCGCCGAACATACCTGCGGCGTCGACATCAAGAGCTACCTGCGCGACGACAAGGCCTGGGACCGCCCCGCCTTCGAAGCCGCCCGCAAGACCGACTACCGCTTCGCCTACACCGAAGCCTCCTGGGCCGAACAGCGCGCCTATCTCGACCGCGCCGTCGATCACCTCGCCCAACCCGACCGCGCCCGCGCCGAAGCGGCACTGGCCGAACTCGACGTACCCGCCACCGCTGCGCCCACCGGGCACGCCTCGACGCAAACGCTCGCACTCGACGGCTGGAGCCTGGAATTCACGCCCACTGGCGATGTCGCCAGCCTCACTGCGCCCTCGGGCACCCGCCTCGAAGGCCTGAACGGCTCGCTCCTCGGCTTCCGCTACGAAAGCTACGACTCGGCCGACATCGCGCGCCACATGGATACCTACCTTACCCATCGCGCCGAGTGGGCCATTCTCGACCACGACAAGCCCGGTCTGGCGAAGGCCCACACCGCCCGCTCCGCCTCCTGGCAGCCCACCCTTGCCGGCCGGATCGCCTCCGGCTTCGCCCTGACGTTCCCGCCAGAAGCACACACAGAACTCGGCGCCCCGGCCCGCGTCGACCTTGCCTTCGCGCCCATCGACCAGAACATCATCGAGCTCACGCTTACCCTGCGTGAAAAGCCCGCCAACCGCATGCCCGAAGCCGGGTTCCTCACCTTCACGCCCGCCGGCAACGGTTCGTGGGATTTCCTCAAGACCGGCCTCTGGCAACCGGCCAACCGCGTTGCCGCCCATGGCGGCGGTCAGCTCCAGGCCATTTTTGCCGCCCGCCGCAACGACCTCACCATCACCCCGCTGGACACGCCTCTCGTGGGCCCCGCGGCTACCCCCTTCATGCCCTTCGACCGCAATCCGCCCAATTTCGACACCGGGCTCCGCTTCAACCTCCACAACAACAAGTGGGGCACGAATTTCCCCATGTGGTGGGAAGGCGACTTCAAGGCCCGCTTCAGGATCACGCTGGCCTAGAGTCCGCACTCAATTGCGCCGGTAGATGAGGTTGCGATGGCCGCGCCCCAACCACTGAACTTCCCCGGACTTGATCCGGGGCCCATTGCCACCCTCCACTCGAGTGGAGGAATCCGTGGGCCCCGGCTCTTCGGCCGGGGACGTTCAGTGGGTGTGGCACGGCAGACGGACAACGCTTCCGTTGGAATCTGTCGGATGGGAGATAAGCGCTCTGGGGGCGCCGGGCTTATTGAGTACGGACCCTAGTCTTCTCGGCTTGGCAGCAGCCCCTCGTGGCGATATCCGTATCAGTGGACTACGAGGAGCGCTCCCATGAGCAACATCGTCAAGCTTTCGGATCGCAAGAAGGCGAAGGAACAGCAGGCTAAAAAAGCGGCTGCCGACCAACGCGCCCGCCAGAACGGCAGCACCGGCGGCTCCACCCGCGCCAAGCTCCCGCTCCTGATTCTCTCGGTCCTCATCGTACTCCTGGGAATTTTCTGGGAGCCGGTATTGCATTTCCTCGCCACGCTCCTCGGCCGCGGCTGACGCCGCGAGGCCATGACCCGCATCAACTGCGTCCCGCCGTCCGAGCTGACGGTCCAGCACCTCGTCGCCGAGTACCGCGAACTGCCCCGCATCTTCGCGCTCGTCCGCGCCGCCATAGCCCGCGGCGAGCGCCCCGATGACACCCGCAACCCCACCGAATACCGCCTGGGCTCCGGCCACGTGCGCTTCTTCTACCCGCGCCTGCTCTACCTGGCGCGGCGCCAGGCCAGCCTCATCGCAGAGATGCAGTCCCGCGGCTACCGCCCCGCCTTCACCGATCCTGCAGTCCTCCTCGCCGGCATCCCGCCCGAATGGTGCAACGACTGGCAGCCGACGCCCGAAGCCCAGGCCACCAACCGCGCCCGTATTTCCGAACGCCTCG
The DNA here is from genome assembly GCF_016801025.1 of Paradevosia shaoguanensis. Classification (GTDB taxonomy): domain Bacteria; phylum Pseudomonadota; class Alphaproteobacteria; order Rhizobiales; family Devosiaceae; genus Paradevosia; species Paradevosia shaoguanensis. The sequence continues at coordinate 4,198,114 of NZ_CP068983.1, forward strand.
CCACAAGTGCAGACGCCGTTAAGAAGACTGTCTAGAAAATCACCCTCGGGGGAGCATCTGGGCTTGCATAAGCCTTTACGGCCCCGTAGATACTCCCGCCGTGAGGCCACGTGGCGGAGTGGTGACGCAGCGGATTGCAAATCCGCGTACCCCGGTTCAATTCCGGGCGTGGCCTCCAGCTTTCCCTAAGATGCAGAGAGTTCGCCGTCGCGCTTGGCGCTGCGCGATCAGCTATGCTCGAAAGAACAGAGGCGCCCAAGGCGCCCCTGTTGCCGTTTATCGGTGAATGAAGAGCAGGATGATGATGATCAGCCAGATGGGCACGCCCAGGAGCCAGAGACCTAGTGCTCGGAACATGGCGATTCTCCTCCTTGCTCAGTAACGACGGAAGACATCGGTGAACACCGTGCCTTCGTCCCGGTGCCGCCCACCCATCGAGGCGGCCCAATAGGCGCCCGCCGCCGCCACTAGAAACGACGCAGCGGTAAGAAATGCTGCAAGCACCGAGGTCTTGCGGGCGGTCTCGGCGACCGCTGCCGCCTGGTCCTTGGCCGCCTGTACATTGGCCAGCACCTGGTCGACCCGGGCCTGCGCATCGGCCTCCGGCATGCCCGTCGTCCCGGCTACAACCTGGGCCAGGTAGGCCTTGTCCTCGTCGCTCATCGACCCGGCAGCAGCCGATTGCGCCAGGATGCGCGCCGCCTCACCGCGGGCATCGGCAATATTGACTGCCGTTCCCACCGCGGCCGGCGGCGTCGGACTGGCCGCGGCTCCCGCCGCCGCTCCGCCGGCAGGCGCAACCGGCCGGAACAAGGCGTCCGTGAAATAAGCCGTCGCATTGTCCGCAGCACCGCCCGCCACATTCGACGCCGCATCAGTTACGGTGGCCACCGCCGACCCCACTGTATTGGCCGCGGCGCCGAGCCCCGACAGCGTCACGATCACCGCGACGATCGTCGCGCCGGCCCAGACCAGAAGGCCGTGCGCCCCGTCACGGACATCCGATTCATGCTCGGTCGCATCATGCAGCCGCTTGCGCATGCGCCCGGTGAGATAGCCGCCGGCCATCGCGCACGAGACCTCGACCCAAAGCAGCCAGGTCCCGGCCGCGATCGCCACCCAGATCGGCGAGACGTCCGGCGCCGCCGAAAAATTGATCAGCGATAGCCCGATTGCCGACCCGAACGTCAACATGACCAGCCCGAGCGCCACCGCCAGCACGATGCCGCCGAATATCGCGGGCCAATCGACGTAGGAATCCTTCGTGCCCGCCGCCGGGGCCACTTCGATGATTTCTGTTTCCAATGCCATGTAAACCTCCTCTTCCCGGCTCATTCAGCGCAGACCGAAGAAGGAGAGGATGGCCATGATGACTACGACGAGCCCGACCAGATAGATGATGCCGTTCATTTCATTCTGCCCTTTTCTTGACGCAGGTACGGCAGGTCAACAAAGCGGGCTGGCTTAGGTTCCAGCATCACGGTTGGATTGTCGGGCCGGAAGACTCACGCATCGACTCGCGACGCCCTATATTTCCTCCGCAGTTCTCACAGAGGAAAAAATGCGCTTCGCTGGCAATGTGATCTGGTTCGTCCTGGGTGGTTTCGTTACGGGTCTGATCTGGCTCGTGGGCGCGGCCGTCTTTGCCTTGACCATCATCGGCCTGCCCCTCACGCGCGCCGCGCTCGAAATGGTCAAGATGTCCGCCTTCCCCTTCGGCAAGGAAGTCGTTCACGTCCGCGAACTGGACAATCGCGGCCTCGATGCCACCACGGCGTTCACCGGCACGGTCGGCTTCATCTTCAACGTCCTCTGGGCGTTGACCTTCGGCCTCGCACTCTTTTTCAGTTACCTCGTAGCGGGCGTTCTCTGCTGCCTCACCATCATCGGCATTCCGTTCGGCCTGCAGGCGTTCAAGCTCGCCGGCCTTTCACTCTGGCCGGTCGGCCGTCGCGTCGTTCCGATCGAAGTCGCACGGGCCGCTCGCGAGGCGAATGCCCAGGAGCGGCTCGCGCACTATCGCGGACAGGCCGTCTAGCGCGGCAACTGCCTACTTCTTGCGATCGTCCACATAGACGCGCAGGCTGCCGTCATCGTTCTTGGCGACGGCCACCACCTGGTCAGGTGTCACGCCTACTTCCTGGAGTTTGGCAGTCAGCGCCGCATTGGCGGCAACGGCCGTGCGCAATTCCGCAACTGCGGCCTGGTTTTCGGTGATCGCGGTGTCGACGTCGGCACCATCGTGCTCCGTGTCGCCCTGCAGCGCCGATAGCTGCACGACCGTCACGTCTGCGCCGGAACTACCCGAAATATCGGCAACTGCTGCACCCGCCTTGATGGCATCGAGGACGCGTGCATAGCTTTCCTCAACCTGCGTTGGCGCGGTTACTGCAGGCGCCTGCCCTTCGGCTTGCGGCTGGGCTGCGGGCGCGTCCTGTGCGATTGCCGGAAAAGTCGCCATTCCGAGAATGACGACGGCGCCGGTGGCGAAGCTGATGCTCTTTTTCATCGTGGCTCTCCTTTGCTTTCCAGAGGGCCAACGAAGCTCTGCGCCAAGAGTTTCCCGAAAGGACTTCACAATCGGGAAGGCGCCCTCCCGCTGACGCGGGAAGGCGCAGGGTCCAGGTCAGGCGAGACCTTCTTCCGAAAGCGCCTTCTGCACGGCCGGACGAGCCGAGACGGCAGCGAACCAGCGCGACACATTGGCCGGAAGCGCAACGCCGGTAAAGCCGGCCCAACGCAGCACGGTGTAGAGATAGGCGTCGGCCGCCGAGAAGATGTCGCCAAGCAGGTAGGTCTTGTCGGCAATCTGCCCGTCGACATAGGCCAGCCGCTTTTCGAGCAGTGCCTTGTTGTTCGACTTCATGGCGTCGGTGCTGTCCGGCTTGAAGAACACGCCGAAATTCTTGTGCAGCTCGGTCGAGATGAAAGCCAGCCATTGCTGCGCCTTGTAGCGCTCGATGCTGCCCGCAGCCGGCATCAAGCCGGATTGCGGCTGCTTGTCGGCGAGGTACTGCACCACCACCGAAGCCTCGGTCAGCACATCGCCCTCGGCAATGGCCAGGGCCGGGACGTAGCCATTGGGGCTGACCGCGAAATAATCGCCGCCGTCCGCGGTCTTCTTGTTGGCCAGGTCGACCTGCTCGAGCGCCACGGGAAGGCCGGCTTCGTTGACAACGATATGCGCCGCCAGCGAACATGCGCCCGGCTTGTAGTAAAGTTTCATAGAGGAATGGACTCCAGGTAGTTCAAAGCCCTGGTTTCAGGGTCGCCCGGCTGTCTCATGGCCGCGCGGTCGCCGCAAGCCCAACCTTAGACGCGCCCCATAACAAAGCCTCGATCACCGAAACCGGTTGAAGCGGCGCAGAATCCCGGCCAACACTACACGCCCGCCAGATTTTCCTGCTCCTGCCGTCGTCCGGAGATCCCATGTCCGCCCTAGAGGATACTGACCCCGCGCAATCGCGCCCTTCCCGTGCCTGGTATGTCCAGCCGGTGATCGCCGGTCTCCTGGCCTCGGTGGTCGGCTATGCCAGCACCTTCACGCTTGTGCTCGCGGGCCTCACGGCAGTGGGCGCCACCCCGCAGCAGGCCGGCTCCGGGCTCTTCGCAGTCTGCATCGCCCTGGGTATCCTCAACATTTCCATTGCCTGGAAAACACGCATTCCGGTCTCCATCGCATGGTCCACGCCCGGCGTTGCCTTCCTGGCCACGGTCGGCGGAGTCGAGGGTGGTTTTCCGGCCGTCGTCGGCGGCTTCATCGTCGCTGCCGCGCTGATCGTCCTCGCCGGCATCTGGAAGCCATTCTCCCGCGCCGTCTCGGCAATCCCCGCTCCGATCGCCAACGGCATGCTGGCCGGCATCCTGCTCACGCTCTGCCTCGCCCCTCTTCACGCCCTCGAGGCCATACCGCAGCTGACGCTGCCGATACTGGCCGCCTGGGTCGTTGGCCTCGCCTTCCTGCGCCGCTACGCAGTACCCATCGCAGTCGCCGTCGCCTTCGTAATCCTGGCGTTCAACACCCACCTCGAGGGCGCCAGCATGGCAACAGCCCTGCCCTCACTCACCTTCATCATGCCGGCCTTCACCTTCGATGGCCTCGTCCGCGTGGCGATTCCGCTCTTCATCGTCACCATGGCCTCGCAGAATCTCCCCGGCCTCGCCGTGATGAAAGCCAATGGCTACGACCTCTCGCCCGGCCCGTCCTTCACCGTCACGGGTCTCGCCAGTGCCGTCATCGCCCTCTTCGGCGCCCATACGGTGAACCTCGCTGCCATCACAGCCGCGCTTTGCGCCGGCCCGGAAGCGCATCCCGATCCCACCAAACGCTGGGTCGCTCCCATTGCAGCCGGTATCGGCTATCTGGCCTTTGCCCTCCTGGCCGGTCTCGCCGCCGCCCTCATCGCCGCCTCGCCGCAGGTCCTGATCCAGGCCGTCGCCGGCCTTGCCCTCATGTCCAGCCTCGCGCAGGCGCTATCGGGCGCACTCGCCCATGATGAAGACCGGCTGCCCGCCATCGTCACCTTCGTCACCGCGGCGTCGGGCGTTACCCTCTTCGGCATCGGCGCGGCCTTCTGGGGAATCGTGGCCGGCATCCTGCTCAGCCTCGTCTTTCGGTTCCGGCGCTGACATGCGCACCGCCGCCGTGATTCTCGCCGGCGGCCTGGGCACGCGCCTCGGCGGCGTCCGCAAGGCAACCCTCAAGCTGGGCGGCATCCGCCTACTCGATCGCGTGCTCCCCGCGCTCGCCGAGGCCGATTCCATCCTCGTCTCGACAGGCTCCTTGCCCGCGGGAGCCCTCGCCCTGCTCGCCGGCACCCACCCGGTCCCGGACCTCCTGCCGATCTCCCAGGGCCCCCTCGCGGGCCTTGCCGCTGCCGTCGACGCCCTGGCCAAAGCCTCGCACCCGCCCGAAGCCGTCATCTGCGTCGCCGTCGACACCCCATTCCTGCCACCCGACTTCTTCGCCCGAATGCGAGATTCGCTCGGCGAAGACGTATCCGCATCGCTCGCCTGCTACGCCGATCAACCCTATCCCACCAACTCCGCCTGGCGCCTCGCCGCCGTCGCCGATCTCCCCATGCGCCTCCTGGGAGGTCAGGCCCCCTTCAGCCTCAAATCGCTGGCAAAAGAGCTCTCCGCGACCCACGTAAACTGGCCAACGACGCCCGCCGGCGATCCTTTTGCCAACGTCAACACCCTGAGCGAGCTGATGAATTTCGAGAAAAAGCTGCAGTCTTCCACAGCCTCTCGAAAATGAGTTCGCAGAGACGCAAATTCGGGCTTGGCAAACCAAATCAAACCCGGTACACGGACGCTGCCTTCGACGAGGAGGCACACAGAATGTCTTCCGCGATAGCTCAGTTGGTAGAGCAAGCGGCTGTTAACCGCTGGGTCGTAGGTTCGAGTCCTACTCGCGGAGCCATTCTTTTCTTCCCCCAGATACCCAGCAATTGTAACGGTGCCATGGCGCCGTTTTTGGCGTTTGCCGAACCGCTAACTCGCTAAAATTGCAACATTTTTAGCAACTCTAAATAGAGCACGTCTCTTTCCGAGCAATTATCAGTTGAGCGCTAGCTTCTCCCTCAACAGGGAGAGCTTAGATGCTCAACAAGATAAGACTAGAAACGGTCTTGCTCGGCGCAGTATTCGCCATTTCATTAGGGACAAGCGGCGTCGCGACCGCTCGCGAGCCCGCCTCCTTCAGTTCCGTCCGTGAATTGAACCCGATATCGCGCGCCAATACCGTCCAGGCCGCCGATCTTCTTCTTGCTTCGCTCAATCACACCCCGGACTCGGTCGATGACGATATTGCTGTCGCCGCGCTCGATTCCACCGGCATTCCGATTCTGCCCGACGTCAGCCGCGGCAAGGGCAACGGAAACTACAATGTCTTCGGTTCGGTCGTGATTCCCGTCGGCGCCCTTCCTGCGGCGCGCGCCTGGTCCCACGCTGCCGGCGCCGACGTCGTCAACGTCTTCAATCCTGATTGCGGCCCGGCCGATTGCGGCAGCGGCCTGCGCAAGGTGCTGGCCAAAGCCGCCCGCGATGCCAGCCAGCTGCCGACCGACCAGGCCCTCAACCTCGTCAACCGCGCGGTCAATCGCAATCTCGGCTACCAGGCCGATCGCGCCGCGTGGGGCAAAGGCGACTACTGGGCCAATCCCTCCGAAATCGCGAGGAGCGGCGTTGGCGATTGCGAGGACTTCGCCACCACCAAGCTCTGGCTGCTCCGCAGCATCGGATTCGACGAGAGCCAGCTCCAGCTCGTGGTGCTCAAGGATACCCGGCGTCAGCTCTATCATGCCGTGCTCGCCGTCCATGTCGACGGCAAGGCCTATATCCTGGACAACCTGACCAACACGGTCACCACCGACACGGCCTTCATCAGCTACGTGCCGATCATGTCCTTCGTCGGCGGCAAGAACTACATCCACGGCTTCCAGGATCGGCGCTCCGCCGTCGCCCTGGGCAACATGGCCGACGTGATGCCCGGCGAATAAGCTATCTGAGCTCGACGACCGAGAATGCCCGGCGGGCGACCCCGCCGGCATCGAACCGGAAATTCCCCGTGACGCCGGCAAACCCCTGCGCATTCGTCATCGTCGTGGTCCCGAACGGATCGTCCGGCGCCACCTGCGGCAAGGCCCCACCCAGCACGACAAGATCGTACGCCACCGCCGCCTCGACCGTCGGTCGCTGCCCATAGGCAGCCGTAAATTTCTCGACAAACCCGGCCAGCCCCTGCCGCGACAGCGACGGGTACCAGCCCTTGCCGAGCCCGGCCGGCGGCGCCACGGCCCAGCCGCCATTGCCGACTACGGCAACGCCCTGCAAGTCCGGCACCGCCCGCACTGCCCCCATTACCCCCGCCGCAACCGCCGGTCCGGTGGCAAAGACGATCGCCCGCGGCTCGAACCCCATCGCGGCCTGGGACTGCAACTGTGCCGCCGCAGCCGCCGGGTTCCCGCCATCCACGAACTGCACCTTGAGCCCGGCCCTGGCAGCCGCTTCGCCGATATCATTGGCATAAGCCGCGCTGGCCGCATCTGTCGTCTGCACGATCGCCACCGCGCCATAGCCGCGCCGCTTCATTTCCGCCGCCGAAAACGTCACCTCGTCCCTGCGCGCAAACGCCCCGAAAAGCCGATTGGCCGGATCGCCCGATTGGCCGAGCGAAACCACCGACACGCCCCGCGGCGCAAGCGCATTGGCCAAGGCCCGCGCCGCCGCGTCGTCTGCCGGCGCAATCACCAGCTTGGCGCCCGATTGCGCAAACTCCGTTGCGGCCTTTTGCAGCGAGCCCGACTTGCCGTCATACCGCCGCACCAGCAGCCGTATCGGCGTACCCGACAACGCCGTCGTCGCGAGGCGCGCCGCCAGGTAGGTGCTGCCCGCCGCCCCATCGGAAAGATTATGCGCCTCGTCGGCCGCCAGGATCGCGACGGCGCTGCTGCCAGTGCCGACATTCTCGGATGTCGGCGTCACGGCCTTGCCGTTGCCGCCGGCCTTGAAGAGGCCGCCGCTGGTGGAACACGCCGCCAGCGCCAGCAGCACGGGCGCCAGCACGAAGGCCCGGCGAAGTAGACTAGTACGCTCAGGCCCCCACATGTCGCGCTCCGTCTCTAGGAAATGATGTAGCCCACCAGCATGTTGCTGGGCGATGGCGGCACGGAAACGACCTTGGCCCGGCCGCGGCGCTGCTTGTTGTCGATCGTCAGCGTGTAGCCGCACTGCAGCGTCGGCGTGCCCTCGCTGAATTGGGCAAAGATCTGGTCCAGCGGAATATCGAGCGACATGTGCACCACGTCCGCTGAGATCTTCTGCGCCATGTTGCCCGAAACCACCCGCAGCAGGTGGATGAAGTCCGGATTGACCTGCTGCAACCGCTTCTGCCGGTTGATGGCAAACGCCGGCACCGGCGCCGCCTGCAAGAGGTTGATCACGAAGCTCGGCTCGCCCCGCGCCACCAGCGAGCGGCGCTGCAATTCCAGCTCGCGCGTCGCATAGACGCGCAGCACGCTGGCCGTGTTGTCCGCGCCCGGCCCGGCCTCATCGAGGATATCGCTCACCAGCTGGCTGCGGCGAATGCCGCGTGCCAGCGCGATATCGGCCAGCACCTGCCAGAACAACCGCTCGAGACGCACCCCGCGACGGCGATTACCGGTGTTGATCACGCGGAATTCGGGCGTCAGCAGGCCATCGAGGCCATCTTCTTCGGGTGCGACTGGCTCCGGCAGCCGCGTCTGGGCGACCGCCTTATCGTTCACGTAGAGCCTCGTCGCGCGCCTTGTTAATCGGCTTCATCAGATATTGCAGAATAGTCTTCTTGCCAGTGAGGATTTCGACCGACGACACCATGCCCGGCAGGATCGGCAGCTTCTTGCCGTTATATTCGAGCGCGGATTGGTCGGTCTTGATCAGCACCAGGTAATAGGTCTCGCGTGTATCGGGGTCGACGATGCTGTCGGCGGAAACGTTCTGCACTTCCCCATGCAACCCGCCAAATATCGAGAAGTCATAGGCCGTGATCTTGATATTGGCTGATTGTCCCGGAAGGATGAAGGCCACATCCGACGGCTTGAGCTTGGCTTCGACCAGCAGCGTATCCTCGATCGGCACGATATCAACCAGTCGCTCGCCCGGCGAGACGAAGGCGCCGATCGTATTGACTGCCAGGTTGTTGACGATGCCGTCGACCGGCGAGCGGATATCCGTCCGGCTCACGCGATCGGCCGCGCCGCGCAGCGCCTGCTGCGCGCTCGCGAGCTCCGCCAGCCGCATCGTCATGTCGGTCAGCGCATCCTGCCGGAATTGCAGGTCCGCCTGGTCCACCTGCAACTGCGCCTCGGATACCGCCGCATTGAGCCGCGCAATGGATTCGACCACGGCGTCGAGCTGCCCCTTCGTGTCCGTCACGTCGCGCTGTGCATTGAGCAGATCGTTCTGCGACACCAGGTTTTTCTTGGCCATCGGCTCGATCAGCGCCAGCTTCTCCGTGCCCAGCCGATTGGCTTCGGTCAGCCGGCTCTGGTTGGCCAGCGCCTCGTTCAACTCGCGCTGCCGCTGCTCGACGCGCTGCAACAGCACCTGCTTGCCCTGGCTCAGCGTCAGCTGGCGCGCCTTGAGCAGGTCGGATTCGCTGTCGCAGACCGCCGGCGCTTCCTTCACCACCTCCGGCGGGCAGACATAACCATCGGCCGCCCTGCCCTCGTATTCGATGCGTAGCCGAGCCACCTGCGCCTGGAGCGCATTGACCTTGGCCTCGACCTCGCCGGCCGAAGAGGCCGTCGTTGTGTCGTCGAGCCGGATGAGCTGCTGGCCCTTTTTGACCTGCTCGCCTGTGCGGACGAGAATTTCCGTCACCACCCCCGCTTCCGCGCTCTGGATCACCTGCATCTTGCTCGAAGGGATCACGCGGCCTTCCGCGCGGCTGATCTCGTCGATTTGCGCCAGCGACGCCCACAGCAGCGCCGCGCCAAGAAAGGCGCAGACCAGGAGGATCACGTAGAGCCACGCACGCGGCGGCCGATCCTGCTGCGGCACCGAGGCCATCAGCGAGTCGAATGATCCGGCGGGCTTGTTCATGCGGCTCCCTCCCCGCCATTGCCCTGCGCCCGGAGTTGGGCAAGCACGGCATCACGAGGACCATCGGCGACAATTCGTCCGTTGTCGACCACCATCAGCCGCGTAACGAGCTGAAGCAGGCTGAAACGGTGCGTCGCGATCAGCACCGTATGGTCTGTCGCCAGCGTGCGGCTGAGCGCTCCGATGAGCTGCCGCTCCGTCGCCAGGTCCATCGAGCTCGAAGGTTCATCGAGGAAAAGAATCTTGGGGTCCACCAGCATCGTGCGCGCCAGTGCCACCGCCTGCCGCTGTCCGCCCGAAAGCAGGAAGCCGCGTTCGCCCACCGGCATGTCGTAGCCCAAAGGATGTCGCGACACGAATTCCTCGACGCCTGCACGGCGCGACACCTCGAGGAAATGCTGCTCGCTCGCCTCGGGGTTCGAGAGCAGGATGTTGTCCTTGATCGACCCGTTGAACAGTTCCGGGTCCTGCAGCACCAGCCCGACCTGCCGCCGCAGCGAAGCCGGGTGGTATTGCTTGATCGAGACGCCGTCGATCAGGATCTCGCCTTCGCTCGCCGGATAGAAATTGACCAGCAGCCGCCCCAGCGTCGTCTTGCCCGAGCCGATGCGGCCGATAATGCCCACCTTCTCGCCCGGATTGATCGTGAACGACACCTGGTCGAGCACGTAGTGCTCGATGCCCGGATAGGCAAAGCGCACCTTGCGGAATTCGATCTTGCCGCTCTCGACCGAGCGCGTGACGAAACCGCGCTTCACCTTGCGCTCGTCGGGCAGCTTCATGATGCTGTCGAGCGCCGTATAAGCCTCCATGGCCGAGCGCGTACGCAGCAGCGCGGCGGAGATCATCGCCACCGGCGCGATCACCCGGTTCGAAAGCATCATCGCGGCAACGATGGCGCCCATCGTCACCTGGTTTTCGGCGAAGGAATAGGTCGCCCCGATCATGATGCCGATAGTGGAAACCTGGCTGATGACCGAGGTCAACTGCGTGGCCACCGACTGGTACCACTTGATCTTGTTCTGTGTCTCCGAGGACGCGAAGATCGAGCTTTCCCACTTGCGCAGGAACTGCCCTTCGGCCCGCGATGCCTTGACCGTCTGCGTCGCCGAAAGCGCCTCGACGAGGATCGCGTTACGCTGCGAGGATTCCTTGAGCGCCGCCTCGACCACCGATTTCGACCGGATGCCGATGATGATCGTCCCGACGATCGCCATGAGCGCCGCCAGCACCGGGAAGATCACCACCCAGCCGATCAGCATGGCGATCACGTAGACGAAGACGCCCATGAAGAGGATGTCGACGAACATCACCACCGTCTGGGAGGTGAAGAAATCGCGCAGCACTTCATATTGCGTGATGCGGTTGACGAAGGCGCCCGTCGAGGCCGGCCGCGCCGCCACCGACGTATTCAGCACCCGGTCGAACAGCACCGAGGACAGTCGGAAGTCGATGACCCGCCCGGCATGGTCGATGATCGCGGCCCGCGCGATCTTGAGCAGGAAATCGAAGACGAACACCGTGACGATGCCGATGGCCAGCACCCAGAGCGTCGACACCGCCTTGTTGGGCAGCACGCGGTCATAGACGTTCATCGAGAACAGCGGCATCGCCACCGCGAAAATGTTGATGAACGTCGCCGCGATCAGCACATAGGCCAGGTTGCCCCAATGCCCCTGTAGCGCCGCCCGCAGCCAATGCGTTTCCTTGATGCTGCCGTCGTCCAGCTCGTCGGCCGAATCGTCGGCGTCGACGGCCTGCTTGACCAGCAGCACGCGATGGCGGAAACGCCATTCGGCGGTATTGGTCGCGATGATGGTTTCGGCCTTGGCCTCAGGATCGTAACAGCGCAGCTTGTGTCGCCCTGCCCGGCCCACGCAGACCATGATCTGCCCGTGCTTGCCGGAAATGATCGCCGGCATGTCGAATTCGGGGAGATCACGCAGCGCCGTCCGCTTCTGCGTCACAGTCAGTCCCACGCGCTCCAGCGCGCGCGGCAGAAGCTCGAACGTCAGCTTGCCATCGACCAGCGGTAGCCCCGCCGTCAGCACTTCCGGCGCCGTCGGCCGGCTCCAGCGCATCGCGAGATAACGCACCACGGAAAGCAGCGGATCATCCACCGGCACGGGAGCCGCCTGCGCATCGGCCGCCGCAGCACGTTCCGCCGAAGCGGCCGCACTCGTGATCGCCGCTGCAAGGTTTCCCGCAGACGCGGGGACATTCCCAGGAGAAACAGGGGCTTGCGTCGCGCCCGTCGCGCCACCGACCGAACCAGTCGCGCCACCCACAGGGGTGTTCGCACCACCCGTCGAACCGGTCGCATTATCCACCGGGCCGCCCGCGCTGCCCACTGGGCTCACACCACCAGCCGGGCCGCTCACGCTGCCCACCGGGCTCACGCCACCCACCGGGCTCGCACCACCAGCCGGGCGACTCGCGCGACCCACCGGGCCCGCCACATTTGCCGTCGGCGCAACGCCGCCTGCCTCTGCGGGCGAGCCGGCATCGGCAGTCGGTTGTAGCGGCTGGTCCTTGTCCCTGGATGCGCTGTCGATAGCCATAGTCCATTTCCGTGCCTGGACAGGCACGCTCTATGCCTGCAGCGCACCAGGCTCAAGCAGGACAATGAATCGCAGTTAACTAGCTTCGCCGCAAATCACTGAATGGCGGCGGCTTTTTGACAGTATTGACGCCAAAACTAAAGTTGAACGCCTGGCCGGCCTAATTGACGAACTTCGTAAGGTCCAGCGGACGATCGAACTGCACCGGCACGGCCTTATGATCCTTGTAGGAATCGGCTGCCGGCGACTCGAGCATCGTGCGCGCATAGGCGTCTGCCTGCGCTGGCGGCGCAACGCTGAGGAACGCCATCAGCTGGCCCGTCGAGGCCATCAGCCGATACTCGGCGAAGCGCGCGGCATAGACCGCCGTTTCGTTCAGGACCTGGGCGTTGAAGCGGCTGTTCTGCGCGTCCAGCACGTCGAGAAGCGAGCGCTGGCCGATGGTGAACTGCTCGCGATAGGCCTTCACCAGGCTGTCCGAGGCCGCCATCTGCGCAGCGTACTGCGTGGCGAGCTGGGTCTGGCGGTTGATGCGCGACCAGGAAACGCGCACGGCCTCTTCCACTTCACGGAACGCCGCCTGCTGCGCCAGCATGGCTTCCGTCTCGCGCCGGATATTCTCCTGCGCTTCGTTGCTCTTGATGCCGCCGTCGAAGATGTTCCACTTCAGCACCAGGCGGCCCTGAAGGTCAGTCGTGTAGCCCGCGGTTCCCGACGTATCGGTGCCGAACACGCCACGGCCTTCGAGCGAAAGCTTGGGCAGCATGCCGGCCTGCGACTGCTCGACCACCGCCGAAGCGGCGTCGATGTCGGCGGCAGCCATGCCGATGCGCGGATTGTTCTTGCGGGCAATGTCGATCGCCTGCTCGAGCGTACGCGGCAGCGACTTGCCGACGCGACGGGGCGCGGTCGGGCTGTCGAACGGCGAGCCGACTTCCTTGTAGAAGCCGATACGGGCCACTTCGAGCGCTTCCTGAGCCTCGAACATCCGCGAATTGGCGGCTGCGAGTCGTTCCTGCGCCTGCTGGCGATCGGCCTCGGTCAGCTGGCCGCTGGAAATGGCGTCGCCCACATTGGAGAGCGTCGTTTCATGGAAGCTGACATTCTGCCGCGCGATGTCCACGATGTGGCTCTGCAGCAGGATTTCGAAATAGAGGCGAGCAATCTCGAGGCCGATCGCCTCGGAGCGCTCGAGCACGCGGTAGGAGGCGCCGTCGATGCGCGCAGCCTGCCGGTTCGCTTCGGCCTGGCGGAAGCCGCCATCGAAAATGTCGTAGCTGATGCTGGCGCCGACTTCGCTCGGATAGAGCGGATCGTCCTGGATGCCGGCACCGCGGCGGGACGGATTGTTGAGCACTTCGACGCCGACGGAGGCTTCGAGGTTCACCTGCGGGAGATAGAGGCCCAGAGCCTGCTTGAGCTCGAACTCGGTGGCCTCGCGATTGGCGACGGCCTGCCCGATTTCGGGATTGGTTTTCACGGCGCTGGCAATGGCCTGTTGCAGCGACAGGGCCTGCGCCTGGCTCGCCAGCCCGATCAGCGACGTGGCGAAAACAGTCCCCAGCAACAAGGTGCGAAACGACTTCATTATGATCCCCTAGGCCCCCACAGCATTCCATGTCGCCGCTATTCGGCGCCACTCTCCCCCGGCAGGACCGCTGCCCATAGGTGATATCAGATTTCCGGAGAGTCGGCCGGCAACCTCAATCCCTCTATGGCGCATAACACACCTTCCGCCGCTCAGCTGACGTGCCGAACACGAAAAGCGTGCCGATTTGCTACCAGTGCCCCCACGGCGAGAGATCGAACGGTCTAGGCGAAGCTCCCCACAGAACTCTTAAAACCACACCCGGATAATTGCAGAAGCGCACGGGCTATAAAATAGCTCTGCAACCCAATTCTCAGCCTTTTTGCCAGATGTTGCGGCGCCGCCACATGTAAGGCGGCTTTGTGACATACCTGACTATATGCTAGTATATAGCAGGATATGCCATTCACCTAAGACGTGAAGAAGCCTCACGAATTTACCATGTTTTCGCGCACCCAATTGTGGCTGGTACGCCGTGATTTCCCACTTTTCCTTGCAGTGTGAACGACTCGACTCGGCGAAAATCGGCCTTCGACTTCACGTGGAAGCATCTGGCGGCACGATGTCGCGCGCCAGTCAGACGCGCGCCAATGCGCCACGTGGCTGGTAGTCGCCAAATCCCGCAAACAGGACTAACCTCTTGCAAAGCCATCAGAACGGAGTGTCCCGATGTTTGCCGGCTTGAGCGCAGAACTCCTGGCGCGCTTTCAATTTGCCTTCACGGTATCATTCCACTTCGTTTTCCCGGCTTTCTCGATCGGCCTCGCCAGTTTCCTAGCGGTGCTCGAAGCTCTTTGGCTGATCAAGAAAGACAACGCGTACCTCAAGCTCTTCGAATACTGGAAGACGATCTTCGCGGTCACCTTCAGCATGGGCGTCGTTTCCGGCATCGTCATGAGCTACCAGTTCGGTACCAACTGGGCTGGTTTCTCCGACAAGGCTGGCCCGATCATCGGGCCGCTGATGGGCTACGAGGTCCTCACCGCCTTCTTCCTCGAGGCCGGTTTCCTGGGCATCATGCTCTTCGGCCTCAAGCGCGTAGGCAAGGAGTTGCACTTCTTCGCCACCCTCATGGTGGCCGTCGGCACGCTCATCTCCGCAACCTGGATCCTCGCCGCCAATAGCTGGATGCAGACGCCGGCTGGTTTCGCGCCGTCGGCCAACGGTCAGTTGGTGCCCACGGACTGGATGGCGATCATCTTCAATCCGTCCTTCCCCTACCGGTTGGTCCATACCGTCCTCGCCGCCTACCTGACGACGGCCTTCACCGTCGGCGCGGTCGGCGCCTATCATCTGCTGCGCAACCGCGAGAACCGCCAGGCGCGCATCATGTTCTCGATGGCCATGTGGATGGCTGCCATCGTCACCCCGATCCAGATCGGCGTCGGCGACCTGCACGGCCTCAACACCCTCGAATTCCAGCCGGCCAAGATCGCGGCGATGGAAGGCCATTTCGAAACCCACCAGGGCGCTCCGCTCATCCTCTTTGGCATCCCCGACGACGAGGCCGAGGTCACGCGCTACGCCATCGAGATCCCCTATCTCGGCTCGCTCATCCTCACCCACCAGCTCGATGGCGAGGTGAAGGGCCTCAAGGAATGGCCGCGCGACCAGCGCCCCGGCGCCTTAATCCCCTTCTTCACCTTCCGCCTCATGGTGGGCCTGGGCTTCCTTATGCTCGGCGTCGGCCTCTGGTCGCTCTGGGCGCGCTTCCGCGGCACGCTCTACCAGAGCACCTGGCTCCAGCGCGCCGCGCTCGTCATGGGCCCATCGGGCTATGTCGCCGTGCTCGCCGGCTGGTACACCACCGAAGTCGGCCGTCAGCCCTATACGATCTATGGCCTGCTCCGAACCGAGGACTCCCTGTCCCCGATCGCGGCGCCGGCCGTGGGCGCATCGCTCCTCACCTTCATCATCGTCTATTTCCTCGTCTTCGGCGCCGGCATTTTCTACATGCTCCGCCTGATGCGCCGCCCGCCCGAAGTGGAGGATCACGAGCTCGAACGCGCGCCGAACCGCGCGGCCGGCATCACGCCCGGCCCGGTGCAGGGTGCGCCCATGGGAGGCGGACATGGTGCTTGATCTCGCATTCATCTGGGCGGCCCTGATCGCCATCGCCGTCCTCGCCTATGTCATCCTCGATGGCTTCGACCTGGGCGTGGGCATCCTCTTCCCGCTCTTCCCCAACCGACGCGACCGCGACGTGATGACCAATTCCGTCGCCCCGGTCTGGGACGGCAACGAGACCTGGCTCGTCCTCGGCGGCGGCGGCCTGCTGGCCGTCTTCCCCGTGGCCTATGCCACCGTGCTGCCGGCTCTCTACATGCCCATCATCCTCATGCTGCTGGCGCTGGTCTTCCGTGGCGTCGCCTTCGAGTTCCGCTGGCGCACGACGCGCGGCTCCATCTACTGGGATGTCGGCTTCTTCGTCGGCTCGCTGGTCGCGGCCTTCATGCAGGGCATTGCGCTCGGTGCGCTCGTTCAGGGCATCAAGATCGTCGATCGCAGCTATGCCGGCGGCTGGTGGGATTGGCTGACCCCGTTCAGCCTCCTCACGGGCGTTGCCGTCGTCGTCGGCTATTCCCTGCTCGGCGCCACCTGGCTCAACCTCAAGACCCATGGCGAGCTGCAGGAAAAAGCCCGCCGCATCGCCATGGTCACCGGCGTCGGCACGCTCGCGCTCATCGGCATCGTCAGCCTCTGGACGCCGTTCATCAACGCGATCTACTTCGAGCGCTGGTTCAGCTGGCCCACGGCCTTCTTCTCGGCCTTCGTGCCGCTGCTGCTGGCCATCTGCGCCTTCGCGCTCTGGCACGGCCTGCGGACCGACAAGCACCTGCAGCCGTTCCTCGCGGCCCTCGGGCTCTTCGTCCTCAGCTTCGCCGGCATCGGCATCAGCTTCTATCCCTATATCGTGCCGGGTGCCCTCACGATCTGGGATGCGGCCGCGCCCGATGCCTCGTTGAGCTTCCTGCTCGTCGGCGCCTCGGTGTTGATCCCGATCATCCTGCTCTATACCGGCTACGCCTACTGGGTGTTCCGCGGCAAGATCGATCCCGAAGAGGGCTACCACTGATGGCCGCCCGCGAAGTCGGCCATCGCCTGCTCTGGTTCGTCGGCCTCTGGCTGGCCGGCGTCCTCACCGTCACCGTCATCGGCTTCATCATCAAGCTGATGCTGCGAAACTGAGCGTCGTTTCGGGGTCAGGTGGCACCGGCGCAGGATGTCCCACCTAACCGTCCCCACCACCGCACTTCCCCGGGCGAAGACCCGGGGCCTATTGCACCGATCCACCCGAGCGGAGGTATCCGTGGGCCCCAGGTCTTCGCCCGGGGAAGTTCAGTAATGGGTGAGCGGTCGGTATGAGATGGGTTGGAGGTGGCTTCACCCCCTACCGAAACAACCTCTCATAAAGCTCCGCCGCCAGCTCCACGGGCTCATGCCTCGCCCCCTCCAGCACCACATCCGGGCTGTCCGGCGCCTCGAACGGGCTGTCGATCCCCGTAAAATTTTTGATCTCGCCTCGCCTCGCCCGCGCATAGAGCCCCTTCGGGTCCCGCGCCTCGCACACCTCCAGCGGCGTATTCACGTAGATCTCCGAGAACGCGACGTCCCCCGCCACCTCCCGCGCCAGCCGCCGCTCGTTGCGGAACGGCGAGATGAACGACACCAGCACGATCAGCCCTGCATCGGCCATCAGCCGCGCCACCTCGGCCACGCGCCGGATATTCTCCACGCGATCCGCCTCGGTGAAGCCCAGGTCCTTGTTGAGTCCGTGCCGCACATTGTCGCCATCGAGGATATAGGCGTGCCGCCCCTCGGCCGTCAGCCGCTTCTCGACAAGGTTGGCCACCGACGACTTGCCCGAGCCCGATAGCCCGGTAAACCACACGATGCGCGGCTCCTGGCCCTTGAGGTCGGCACGCACCTGCCGGTTCACGTCGAATTCCTGGTACGAGAGGTTCTGCGCCCGCCTGAGCCCGAAATCGATCACCCCTGCCCCGAGCGTCGCATTGCTCAGCCGGTCGATGAGGATGAAGGCGCCGGTCTGCCCGTTCTCCGCATAGGGATCGAAGGCGATCGGCTTGTCCGTCGCGATCGTCACCGTGCCCACTTCGTTGAGCTCCAGCTTCGTCGCTGCCGTCCGCTCCAGCGTATTGACGTTGGTCCGGTATTTGATGCCCGTGATCGTTCCCGGCACCACCTGCGAGCCGACCTTGATGAGATAGGAGCGCCCGTGGAACGCCGGCTCGTCCTGCATCCACACCACGCGCGCCTGGAACTGGTTGGAGTATTCCGGCACCGCGCCGGCATGCGTCAGCACATCGCCGCGCGAAACATCGATCTCGCGGTCGAGCACGAGCGTCACCGACTGCCCGGCGATAGCCCGATGCAGGTCGCCATCCATCGTGACGATCCGTGCGATCGTGGCCGGCTTGCGCGACGCCGCCACCAGCACTTCGTCGCCGACTGCCACCGTTCCCGAAGCCAGCGTCCCCGAAAAACCACGGAAGTCGAGGCTGGCGCGATTGACCCATTGCACCGGAAAGCGGAACGGCTGGATCGTGCGATCCTCGTTCACGTCAATCTCTTCGAGATAAGGCACCAGTTGCGGTCCCTGATACCAGGGCGTCCGCGCGCTGGGCTTGAGGATATTGTCCCCCCGCAACGCCGACACCGGTATTGCCTGCAGCGACTTGAACCCCAGCGGTTCGGCGAAGCTGCGATAGGCGCTCTCGATGGCCGCGAACACATCCGGATCGTAATCGACGAGGTCGATCTTGTTGATCACGAGCACCACGTGCCGCACGCCGATCAGCGAGAGAATGAAGCTGTGCCGCCGCGTCTGCGTCAGCAATCCCTTGCGCGCATCGACCAGCAGCAGCGCCACGTCCGCGTTCGAGGCGCCCGTCGCCATGTTGCGCGTATACTGCTCATGCCCCGGCGTGTCGGCCACGATGAACTTGCGCTTGTCGGTCGAGAAGAACCGGTAGGCCACGTCGATCGTGATCCCCTGCTCGCGCTCGGCCGCAAGCCCATCCACCAGCAGCGAGAAGTCGATACCCTCTTCGCCCGAAGTCCGGTTCCGGCTCTCGCGCCGCAGCGATGCGAGCTGGTCGTCCAGGATCAACTGGCTGTCATAGAGCAACCGCCCGATCAGCGTGGATTTGCCGTCGTCGACGCTCCCGCAGGTGAGAAAGCGCAGCAGCCCCTTGCCGGTCTGCTGTTCGAGCCACAGGTCGAGATCGGTATCGGGCGTGGCGACCGCTTCGGCGAGATTGCTCAATTCAGAAATAGCCTTCCTGCTTCTTCTTTTCCATGGAGCCGGCCTGGTCGCTGTCGATCAGCCGCCCCTCGCGTTCCGAGGTCCGGCTGGCCTGCATTTCCATGATGACCGAAGGCAAGTCGTTCGCGCTCGAGCGGATGGCGCCGGTCAGCGGGTAGCAGCCCAGCGTCCTGAACCGCACCGATTCCTCGCGCGGCACCTCGCCGTCGAGCAGCGGATAGCGCCCGTCATCGATCATGATGAGCGCCCCCAGCCGCTCGACCACAGGACGCGGCTTGGCGAAATAGAGCGGCACGATCGGGATCTGCTCGGAATAGATGTAGGTCCAGATGTCGAGCTCGGTCCAATTGGAGAGCGGGAACACCCGCATGCTCTCGCCCGGCGCCAGCCGCGTATTGAACACCCGCCACAATTCCGGCCGCTGGTTCTTCGGGTCCCAGGCATGCTGCGCGTTGCGGTGCGAGAAGATGCGCTCCTTGGCGCGCGATTTCTCCTCGTCGCGCCGCGCTCCGCCGATCGCCGCATCATATTGGCCCGCGCTCAGCGCCTGCCGCAGCGCCTGCGTCTTCATGATGTCGGTATAGCGCGCCGAGCCATGCTCGAACGGGTTGATATTGTTGGCCAGGCCGTCCTGGTTCGTGTGCACCAGCAGTTCGAAGCCATACTCCTCCGCCATCCGGTCGCGGAAGGCGATCATCTCGCGGAACTTCCAGGTCGTGTCGATATGGAGGAGCGGAAAGGGAATGCGGCTCGGATAGAACGCCTTGCGCGCCAGGTGCAGCAGCACCGAGGAATCCTTGCCGATCGAATACATCATCACCGGCCGCTCGAAGCTGGCCGCCACCTCGCGGAAGATCTCGATGCTTTCCGCCTCAAGCGCCTGCAGGTGCGAAAGCCTGGCGTTCACGATGGTCATCTGGCGACATTCCGGTTGTGGAGCGCGAGCAAATATGCCCCATCGAACAAGCGGAACAAGACAAGCTGGAGGCCCGAAACCTCAGCATTCGCGGGCGTTTGCGCGCCATGCGCCCCTCTTGGGCGCCTATCTTGCCGATCGTGCTGTCATCAAAATGTAGCCATGCGCGCGGCACGCTTTGGCAGAAAAGTTTTTCAGCCCATCCAAGCCCCGGCGGCGCTGATCGCTCAGCAGCCGCGGGTAGCTTTTGCGCCAAATCGCGCGATTGGAGCCGATCTTTCCCGGCCCGATGGAACGAACGGAAAAGCCATGGCTTTTAGAGGACTTGGGCCTTGTTTGGCTCGTCCACCGTCCTTACCATCCCATCGATCCAAACACGGCAAGCCATATGACCAAGCACAAAGACCTGATCTCCGCCATTGGCAACACGCCTCTCATCCGCCTCAACCGCGTGTCCGACATGACGGGCTGCGAAATCTGGGGCAAGGCGGAGTTCCTCAACCCCGGTCAATCGGTCAAGGACAGGGCTGCGCTCTATATCATCCAGGACGCCGTCAGGCGCGGCGCCCTGCGCCCGGGCGGCACGATCGTGGAAGGCACCGCCGGCAATACCGGCATCGGCCTCACCCTCGTTGCCAACGCGCTCGGCTACAAGTCCGTCATCGTCATCCCCGACACGCAGAGCCAGGAGAAGAAGGACGCCCTCCGCCTCTACGGTGCCGAGCTGATCGAGGTCCCGGCCAAGCCCTACAAGAACGCCAACAACTACATCAAGGTGTCCGGCCGCCTCGCCGAACAGCTCGACAAGGAGCTCGCGGGCGGCGCCATCTGGGCCAACCAGTTCGACAATGTCGCCAACCGCCAGGCCCATGTCGAAACCACCGGCCCCGAAATCTACGACGCCTTCGACGGCAAGCTCGATGGCTTCATCTGCGCGGTCGGCTCTGGCGGCACGCTGGGCGGCATCGCCATAGCGCTCAACGAGCGCGATCCCGACATCAAGATCGGCCTCGCCGACCCCGAGGGCGCCGCGCTCTACAGCTACTACACGACCGGTGAACTCAAATCCTCCGGCAACTCGATCACCGAGGGCATCGGCCAGGGCCGCATCACCGCCAATATCAGGGACCTCAAGGTCGACATGCCCTTCCAGATTCCGGACGCGGAGGCCCTGCCCTACGTCTTCGATCTCCTCGAGCATGAAGGCCTCTGCCTCGGCGGCTCCAGCGCCATCAACATCGCCGGCGCCGTCCGCATGGCGCGCGAACTCGGCCCGGGCAAGACCATCGTCACCATCCTCGCCGACTACGGCAACCGCTACCAGTCCAAGCTCTTCAACCCGGCCTTCCTGCGCGCCAAGGACCTTCCCGTGCCCGCCTGGCTCGAACGCGAACCCAGTATCGACATCGCCACAGTGTTCGAACCGGCCGAAGCATGAGCGGCGCGCCGCTGGCCGTCTTCTTCGAGCATCTGGACATCGTCGCCTGGTTCCTGGCTGCCAACTTCCTGCTGGCCGCCGCCTGCGCCATCCGCGAGGTGATGAACTCGCGCACCTCGCAGGGCTCCATCGCCTGGCTGCTCTCTCTGATCATGCTGCCGTTCCCCACGGCCTTCCTCTACCTGATCTTCGGCTGGAAGCTCTTCGACGACTACGACACCGTCCAGACCCATAGCGGCCGCCGGGCGCGCGCAGAGCAGGCCGCGGCGCTCAAGCTCACCGATCCCGAAACGACCAGTCAGTGGCCGGTCCTCGCCAATGTCGCGCAGATGCCCTTCCTGCGCGGCAACGACACCGAACTCCTCATCGATGGCGAAGCCACCTTCGCCTCGATCTTCGCCGGCATCCGCCGGGCGCAGGACTATATCCTCATCCAGTTCTACATCATCCGCGACGACCGCCTCGGCCAGCAGCTGGCCGAACTCCTCATCGAGCGCGCCCGCGCCGGCGTCACCGTCCGTATCCTCTATGACGATGTCGGCAGCAACGGCCTGCCCCTCGCCTATCTCCAGCGCCTGCGCGATGCCGGCGTCCAGGTCGCCTCCTTCAACCAGCGCCACCCGTTCCTCAGGATCTACGGCCCCACCCGCATCAACTACCGCAGCCACCGCAAGGTGGTGAGCGTGGATGGCAAGGAGGCCTGGGTCGGCGGCCACAATGTCGGCGTCGAATATCTTGGCGAAGACCCGCGCTTCGGCCATTGGCGCGATACCCAGGTCCACGTCACCGGCCCTGCCGCGCTCGCCGTCAGCCTTGTGTTCCGCGAGGATTGGGAATGGGCCACCGGCGAACGCCTCGTCGCCACCATGCCCGACGATGTCGAAATGCCCGGCGACCAGCCGGTCCTCGTCATGCCCACCGGCCCCGCCGACAAGCTCGAAGGCTGCGCCATCGCCTTTACCGAAGTCATCGCCCGCGCCCGCAAGCGTCTCTGGATCGTCAGCCCCTATTTCGTGCCCGGCCTCGACGTGCAGACCGCCCTCTACGCCGCCGCCCTGCGCGGCGTCGAAGTGCGTCTCCTGCTGCCCAAGAAGCCCGATCACATCCTCGTCTGGCTCGCCAGCAATTCCCACGCCGACCAGATGATCGGACACGGCATCTCGGTCTACCGTTACCTGGCGGGCTTCCTGCACGAGAAGATCATCCTCGTCGACGACACCATTGCCGGGGTCGGCACGGTCAACTTCGACAACCGCTCCTTCACCATCAATTTCGAGTGCACCCTCTGGTTCACCCACCCCGATATGATCGCCGCGGTGGATAGAATGCTTGACGCAGACTTCGCCGCGTCCCACGAAACCAGGCTGGAGGATGTACGCGCCCAGCCCTGGCTGCAACGCTTCATCGGGCACGCCGCGCGTCTCTTCTCGCCGATTCTATAAACTGGACGTTTTCTTTCGATGACGCAGTTCCTGTTCCGCGACGATGCCTATCTCAAATCCGCCGAGGCGACGGTCACCGCCCTCACGCCCGAAGGCGGCATCGTGCTCGACCGCACCATCTTCTACGCCACGTCCGGCGGGCAGCCCGGCGACAGCGGCACCATCGAAGGCGACGACGGCACGACGCTCAGCATCGCCACCGCCGTTCACCCCGATGGCGACAAGACCGCCATCGTCCACGTCCCCGCCGCCGACCAGCCGCAGCTTCGCATCGGCAACACGCTCCGCCTCAACCTCGATTGGGATCGCCGCTACCGGCTGATGCGCATGCACACCGCCCTGCACCTGCTCTCGGTCGCCTTCCCCTTCCCGGTCACCGGCGGCTCGGTCGGGGCCGACAAGGGCCGTCTCGATTTCGACATGCCCGAAGTCCCCTCCGACCTCGACGCCCTCGAAGCTCGCCTCAACGACTTCGTCTCCGCCAACCACGCCGTGACCACCGAATGGATCACCGATGAGGAAATGGCCGCCAACCCCGACCTCATCAAGACGATGAACGTGAAGCCCCCCATGGGTCAGGGCCGCGTCCGCCTCGTCCGCATTGGCTCGGTCGACCTCCAGCCCTGCGGCGGCACCCACGTCGCCACCACCGCCGAAATCGGTCCCCTCAAGCTGGGCAAGATTGAAAAGAAGGGCTCGATGAACCGCCGCGTGAGCCTGCTGTTCGCGGAATAGGCAACTCGCCCGGCGCAGAGCGATAGAGGAAACCTCAAGGCCGCAACCCAACTCTCCTCCCCGGCAAACGCCGGGGCCAGGAGAACGGTTCAACCCTGAATTGCTCTTAGGTGAGAAACGCCCTCGCGCTCACCTTACCGGCGGCGCATACAGCAGGCCGCCATTCGTCCAAAGCGAGTTCTGCCCGCGCGAGAGCGAAGCCCCCGTCTGTGGCCCGAAATTGCGCTCATAGAGCTCGGCATAGTTCCCGACCGCCCCGATCACCCGCGACATGAACTTGGGGTCCAGCCCCAGCGCCGTCCCGAAATCCCCTTCGAGGCCCAGGAGCCGCTTGATCGCCGGATTGTTCACCGTCGACATGGATTCGATATTCCGCGACGTGATCCCCAACTCCTCCGCCTCGATGATCGCGAACATCGTCCAGCGCACGATCTCGAACCATTGCTCGTCGCCCTCGCGCACCACCGGCCCGATCATCTCCTTGGTGATGCGTTCGGGCAGGATGCGATGCGTTGCGGGTTCCGGCAGGCTGCGGCGGATGGCGTTGAGCCAGCGCGCCGGCGCCGCCACCGCGTCGCACAGCCCCGAGCGATAGGCCACGCCCAGGTCTTCGAGGTCCTGGTACAGCACCTCGGTATAGCTCGCCTGATTTTCAAAGAAGAAGTCGCGCACCGCGATCTGCTCGTCGCTGCCGTCGATCAGGCACACCGATACGTTGTCGAGCTCGTAGGCCGAAACCGCGCCCAGGCTCTGCGGCACCATGAAGGCTTCGCCATCGAAGAACATGGTCGTCACATAGCTCGCGCCGAACCCGGTATCGCGCTTGAGCGTCCAGGGTGCATTGCGCGAAAGCATGTCGACCTGGCCTGTCTGCAGCAGCGCAAACCGGCTGTCTCCGCCCAGCGCACGAAATTCCACCTTGTTGGGATCGTTGAGCACCGCCGCCGCCACCGCGCGGCAGAGATCGACGTCGAAGCCCGACCAGGCCCCGTCCGCCATCTGTGCGAAGCCCGGCAGCGCCCGGCTGGCCGCGCAGATCAGATGTCCGCGCTCGCGCACCGTCTTGAGCGTCGGCCCCGGATCGGCGGCCAGCGCCGGCAGGACCAGACACCCCAAAGCGAACAGCGCGCCGACCAGGCGCGCCGCAGCCGATTTCAGCAATGACTCGACAGGAACCAAACAAAGCCGGCCGGCGGCCGCTCCTAACTTGTCGGCCATATTGGCATGGAAGACCGGTGGGTCAAGGCGTAAGCGCCCTGTTGCCCACCGGCATTTCCGGCGTCGCTAGTGCAGAATCTGGCTCAGGAACAGCTTCGTCCGCTCATGCTGCGGGCTCGAGAAGAACGCCTCCGGCTCGTTCTGCTCGATGATCTGCCCCTGGTCCATGAAGATCACGCGATTGGCCACCTGCCGCGCGAAACCCATTTCGTGCGTCACGCAGAGCATGGTCATCCCATCCTCGGCGAGGCCCACCATCACCTCCAGCACTTCCTTGATCATTTCCGGGTCGAGCGCCGATGTCGGCTCGTCGAACAGCATGATCTTGGGGTTCATGCACAGTGACCGGGCAATCGCCACGCGCTGCTGCTGGCCGCCCGAGAGTTGGCCCGGAAACTTCCGCGCCTGCTCGGGAATCTTGACCCGCTCCAGGTAATGCATCGCGGTTTCCTCGGCCTGGGCCTTGGGAATGCCGCGCACCCAGATCGGCGCCAGCGTCAGGTTCTGCAGGATCGTCAGGTGCGGGAAGAGATTGAAGTGCTGGAACACCATCCCCACCTCGCGCCGCACCTCGTCGACCCGCTTGAGGTCCGAGGTGAGTTCCACCCCGTTGACGATCACCTGCCCCGTCTGGTGTTCCTCGAGCCGGTTGATGCAGCGGATCAGCGTGGATTTACCCGAGCCCGAGGGCCCGGCGATGACGATTCGCTCCCCGCGCATCACCTTGAGGTTGATGTCGCGCAGCACGTGGAAATCGCCGAACCACTTGTTCATGCCGATGATTTCGACGGCCACGTCGGTATCCGACACATTCATGTGGCTGCGATCGATCTCGTGATCGACAGTCGTATCTGAAAGAGACATGAGCCTTACCTCTTGTGGCCGGTGTCGAGCCGCCGTTCCATATATTGGGAATAGCGGGAGATCGAGAAACAGAACATCCAGAAGACGAACGCGGCAAAGACATAGCCGGTGACCGCCTGTGTCGGGGACGCCCATTCCGTCAGCGACGTCGAGGACTGGACCGCGCGCAGCAGGTCGAAGAGCCCGACGATGTACACCAGTGACGTATCCTTGAAGAGTGCGATGAAGTTGTTCACGATCCCCGGGATCACGTGCTTGAGCGCCTGCGGCAGGATGATGAGCCCCATCCGCTTCCAGTAGCTGAGCCCGAGCGCCGAAGCCGCCTCGGTCTGCCCGCGCGGTATCGCCTGAAGCCCGCCGCGCACCGTCTCGGCGAGATAGGCCGAGGCGAAGAGCGTCACGCCGACCAGCGCACGCAGCAGCTTGTCGAAGGTCATCCCCACCGGCAGGAAGAGCGGCAGCATCACCGAGGCCATGAACAGCACCGTGATGAGCGGCACCGCCCGCCAGAGTTCGATGAAGCACACGCAGAGCGTCTTGATGATCGGCAGCTTCGATTGCCGTCCCAAAGCCAGCAGGATGCCGATCGGGATCGAGCAGGTAATGCCCACGATCGAGATGATGAGCGTGATCATGAGACCGCCCCACTTCTCGGTGGTCACGATCGGCAGCCCGAACGCGCCGCCCATGAGGAGGTAAAAGCTCACCACCGGCAGCACGATGAAGAACAGCAACGCGTTGGTGCGCTTGAACGGCAGTCCCGGCCAGAGCAGCGGTATCAGCAATATCGCCGTCAGCGCGAAGACCAGCGTCGGCCGCCAGTATTCTTCGGCCGGGTAGAACCCGAACATGAAGAAGTCGAAGCGGTCGGCGATATAGATCCAGCAGGCCCCCACATTCTCGAACCGGCACGCCGCGCCCTTGAGCCCTTCCGGGTCCGAGAACACCGCATTGCCGATGAAGAAGTTGTAGAGCCCGGGGATCACCCAGAGCACAAAGGCCACCGCCACCACTGTCAGCGCCACGTCGCTGGGCGAGGAGAACAGGTGCTTGCGCGCCCAGGCCCATGCGCCCAGCCCGCGGGCCGGCGGTCGTTGCGGGGTAAGGATTTCGGAACGAACGAAAATGGCGTCGCTCATGGCCTCACCTCTCCACCAGCGCTACGCGCGCATTGTACCAGTTCATGATCGCCGAGGTGGTGAGCGAGAGCGTGAGATAGACCACCATGGTGAGCGCGATCACCTCCACCGCCCGCCCCGTCTGGTTGAGCGTCGTGCCCGTAAAGACGTTGACCAGTTCGGGAAAACCGATGGCTGCGCCGAGCGAGGAGTTTTTGGTGAGGTTGAGATACTGGCTGGTGAGCGGCGGAATGATCACCCGCATGGCCTGCGGAATGACCACCAGCCGCAGCCGGTCGTTGTCGCGCAGCCCGAGCGCTTCGGCCGCCTCCGTCTGCCCGCGGTTGACCGCCAGAATCCCCGCCCGCACGATCTCTGCGATGAACGCCGCCGTATAGATCGAGAGGCCGAAGACCAGCGCCACGAATTCCGGCGGCAGCTCGATGCCGCCCACATAGTTGAAGCCCTTGAGTACCGGCGGGTTCCAGTCCAGATGCGCCCCGCTCACCATCCATACGATGCCCGGCAGCACGATCAGCACCGCCAGGAAACTCAGGAACACCGGGAAACGATCGCCCGTCGCCTCCTGCCGCTTGCGCGCCCAGGCCCGCAGCGTCAGCCCGAAGACGACGGCAATGCCGGCGGCGATGATCACCCACCAGAACCGCGCATCCGGCAACGGCTGCGGCACCCAGAGCCCGCGCTGGTTGAGCACGAACGTCTCGAAGAACACATGGCTCTGCTTGACCGCCGGCATGGTCTTGAGCACGGCGAAATACCAGAAGAAGAGCTGGAGCAGCAGCGGGATGTTGCGCACGACCTCGACGTAGAGCGTCGCGAGCCGCGCGATGATCCAGTTCGAGGACAGCCGCGCTATGCCCAGAATGAAGCCGACGATCGTGGCGAAGAAGATGCCGATGATCGAAACCAGCAGCGTGTTGGTGATGCCGACCAGGAACGCTTCCCAGTAATAGGACGCGCGGTCGAACGGAAACAGCGAGAAGCTGACGTTGAAGCCTGACGTCTTCCAGAGGAAGTCGAAGCCCATCGTCTTGTTCTGGGCCGTGAGGTTGGCAACCGTGTTCTGGATGATCCAGGCGAAGAACAGGATCACGGCCACCACGACCACGATCTGGTAGAAGTAACCGCGGAAGCGCGGGTCGTTTACGATGGATGTACGAGGCGGATCGCTCCGCAGGGGCTCGATTACTGCCATAGGCGATTTTCCCTCTCGTCGGGGTGCGAAAGCGATGGGGAAACGGGCCCCATCAGACGCAAAGGCCCGGCGCCTCTTTTCGAGGGGCCGGGCCCGGTTGCCGACTTAGCGGATTGGAGCGGCGTATTGGATGCCGCCGTCTTTCCAGAGGGCGTTCAAGCCGCGGGCAAGCCCGATCGGCGTATCGGGGCCGACGTTCCGGTTGAACGATTCTCCGTAATTGCCGATGTTCTTGATGATCTGGTAGGCCCAGTCCTTGGTGAGCCCGATCGGCGTACCGAAGTCGCCTTCCACGCCCAGGAGGCGCTTGATCGACGGGTTGTCCGATCCCAGCATTTCATCGACATTGGCCTGCGTCACGCCGAGCTCTTCGGCTTCGAGCAGTGCGAAATACGTCCAGCGGTTGATGTTGAACCACAGGTCGTCGCCCTGGCGGACCACCGGCCCGAGGGGTTCCTTCGAGATGATTTCCGGCAGGATGATGTAGTCGTCCGGATTGGCGAACTTGGAGCGTTCCGCCGCAAGCGCCGAGGAGTCCGTCGTATAGACGTCGCAACGCCCGTCTTCGAACGCCTTCACCACTTCGTCCTGGTCGACGAAGACGATCGGCTTGTATTCGAGGTTGTTGGCCGCGAAATAGTCGGCGGCATTCAGTTCCGTCGTCGTGCCCGACTCGATGCAGATATTGGCGCCGGAGAGATCGAGCGCGGACGCGATACCGTCCGACTTGCGCACCATGAAGCCCTGGCCGTCATAGAACACAGTGCCGATGAACTTGATGCCCAATTGGGTATCGCGGCTCATCGTCCAGGTGGTCGTACGTGAGAGAATGTCGATTTCACCGGACGAGAGCGCGGTGAAGCGTTCCTGCGAGGTCAGCGGCGTATAGCGGACCTTGGAGGGGTCGTTGAAGATCGCAGAGGCTACGGCGCGGCAGAAATCGACTTCCAGTCCGCTCCAGTTATTATTGGCATCCGGTGCTGAAAAGCCGGCAACGCCACCGGTAACGCCACACTGGATATAGCCCTTAGCCTTTACGTCGGAAAGAGTATCTGCGCTGGCGGCGGTTACTGCCGTAGCACCTAGTACGGCCGCAACTACGGCCGATAGGATGTGTTTATGCATCTTTATTGCCTTTGTTTCCTGACCCTGTCTTTACCGATTGGATGGACGTTTTGCCCCGTCCACTCGTAGCGTACCGCCACCTTTGAGGTTGGTTCGGATGCTGATAAGTATCGAAAAGGCATTTCGACACCACGTCAAGCGGAATGGCCCGTTTTGGACACACAAAGTGAGCAAACAACACTCACAATGTGCGCGTGACTTTTTTTTGTGCAGGAGTTTTGCCGGTGCCCCGG
The DNA here is from genome assembly GCF_016801025.1 of Paradevosia shaoguanensis. Classification (GTDB taxonomy): domain Bacteria; phylum Pseudomonadota; class Alphaproteobacteria; order Rhizobiales; family Devosiaceae; genus Paradevosia; species Paradevosia shaoguanensis. The sequence goes on from NZ_CP068983.1 coordinate 4,227,443, forward strand.
AAGACTGATATCGCCTCCTCTCACCCGGAAGCCGTTGAAACTACTCTCACTCACACCGGACGAACCCCAGACGAGCATTTCGGCTTCGTCAACACGCCCGTCTACCGCGGCTCCACGGTCCTCTTCAAAAATCTGGCGGCGCTCGAATCCGAGCAGCAGCCCTATGTCTATGGCCGCGCCGGCAACCCCACCACGCGCCAGGTCGAGGAGATCGTTACCGAGCTCGAAGGCGCGCACGACACCCAGCTCGTGCCCTCCGGTCTCGCCGCCATCACCGTCGCGCTGCTGAGCTGCCTGTCGACGGGCGATGAAGTCCTCATCACCGACAGCGCCTACAACCCGACACGCAATTTCGCCCTGCAATTCCTCACGCGCATGGGCATCACCCATCGCTTCTACGATCCGCGCATCGGCGCCGGCATCGCCGACATCATCGGCGAGAACACCAGGGCCATCTTCACCGAAAGCCCGGGCTCGGTGACCTTCGAGATCCAGGACCTCCCCGCCATTGCCGCCGTCGCCCGGCCGCGCGGCATCAAGGTGCTCATCGACAACACCTGGGCCACGCCCCTCTTCCATTCCCCGCTCAAGCTCGGCGCCGATATCGTCATCCACACGGCCACCAAGATGTTCGTCGGCCATTCCGACGCCTTCGGCGGCACCATCTCGGCCAATGCCGAATCCTGGCCCGATGTCGCCAGGACCCGCGCCCTTCTCGGCTTCTTCACCGGTGGCGATGAAGCCTTCCTCATCGCCCGCGGCCTGCGCACCCTTGCTGTGCGCATGAAGGAGCATGAGCAGCGCGCGCTCGAAATGGCCAAGTGGCTCGAAGGCCACCCCGCCGTGAAGCGCGTCATCCACCCGGCCCTGCCCAGCCACCCGGATCACGCCATCTTCAAGCGCGATTTCTCGGGCTCCGGCAGCCTCTTCGCCGCCATCCTGCATCCGCAGTCGCACGACAACCTGGCGGCTTTTCTCGACAACATGCAGCTCTTCGGCATGGGCTATTCGTGGGGCGGCTACGAAAGCCTCTGCATCCCCAGCAATCCCACGCGCATCCGCACGGCCGTGCCGTGGGCGGAAGACGGTACGCTCATCCGCCTGCATATCGGTTTTGAAGGCATGGGCGATCTCAAGCGCGACCTCGAAGCCGGCCTCGACCGCTACCTGGGCAAGTAGTCAGCCCGCCTGCAACGCGAACTTGCGCCGCTCGACGCTCCCGTCGGCGGCGCGGGCAAACACCCATCCGCGCCGGGCGAAATAGAGCCGCACGAAATAGGCGCCCATCGTCCCCAGCACCGCGCCCGCCACGACGTCGGTGGGGTAATGCATCCCCACCGCCAGTCGCGACACGCCCACTAGCACCGCCACCACGATGGCCGGCCAGAAGAGCTTCGGCCAGAGAAAGCTCACCACCATCGCAAAGGCAAAGATCGTGGTCGAATGCCCCGATGGAAAGCTCTGGAACTGCCAGTCGTTGAAGATGCTCTGGAACGCCAGCGTCCCGTTGCCGTCATAGACCACCGGCCGCGCCCGCCCGATCAACCGCTTGGCGATATTGGCGACGAGCCCCGGCAGCCCCACGCCGATGAAGACGAACGCCCACATCCCCGCCGCATGGAAAAGCGCCGCCTTGGACTGCTCCCGCCGCGAAATCAGCGCCAGCGCCATGCAGACGACGAACAGCGCCAGCGACGGGATCAGGATCCAGTCCGAAAGCCCCAGTTCCGTGATGGTTGCGAAGAACCCGGCAAAGGGTTCCGGCCAGGCATGGGCCGTCACTGACACCACATGGTCGATCGGCGCCAGCAGCGCCAGCACGACCACCAGGCCAAGCAGGAAGTACGGCCAGTTGCGGCTTTTGATGCCGAAGGGAAGCGGCTTGCTCAATGCTGTCATGGCGAAGGATCAATGCGATTTTGGATCGCGCGTCAACTGCCCTTGCCCTTTCCGCAAAGACCTTGTAACCGAGGGTCACGATTGTTCGGGGTATAGCTCAGCCTGGTAGAGCACCGGTTTTGGGAACCGGGGGTCGAGTGTTCGAATCACTCTGCCCCGACCATCGCGTTGCATTTGTCGAGGAACAGATGACGGCACGCATTTTCCGCCCTGCCCCCAATGCCATGCAGTCGGGCCGCGGCAATTCCAGGCAATGGATTCTGGTGTTCGAGCAATCGAGCCCGCGCGAGATCGAGCCCCTGATGGGCTACACCTCTTCCAGCGATACCCGCGCCCAGGTCCGGCTCGAATTCGATACGCTCGAACTCGCCGAGGCCTATGCCCACCGCAACGGCATTCCCTATGCGGTCCAGCCGGCGCACGACGCCACCCCCAAGCGCAACAGCTACACGGACAATTTCCGCTCCGATCGCAAGACGCCCTGGACCCACTGAGCTTTATAGAAGCTCCACCCCTGTCAAGCGCCGCCCTCGTGCGGCGCTTTTGCTTTGCCGGCCATTATCGCTTGCTCGTCCGGCCTCACCTTGTAGTCTGCCGGCATTGATAACGGACGGGGGCTCGCGAGTGACTCTACGGCTCGGATTGGCGAAGGCTTTCGCCACCTGCTGCATCTGGATCGGCTGCGCCGCCGCCGCTCAGGCCTTGCCGCCGCTATGGTCGGTAGCCGACGACGATACCAGGATCTGGTTCTTCGGCTCCGTCCACATTCTCCCCGAAGACACGCAATGGCGCTCCGACGAGTTGGAAACCGTGCTGGCCGCCGCCGATGCCGTCTATTTCGAGGCCCCCCTCCAGCTCTCCGACCAGGAGCGGCTCGGCGCCGAAACCCTCAAGCTCGGTCTCGTCGACAGCGGCACGCGCCTCCTCGATAGCCTCGCCCCCGAAGAAGCCGCCATCGTCGAGCGCGCCGCCAAACTAGCCGGCGTCCCCATGTCCGGGCTCAACATCTGGAAACCCTGGATGGCCGCCAACCTTCTCACCACCCAATACGCCGCCAAGCAGGGCTACGATTTCATGGCCGGCGTCGACATGACCCTGCAGAACGAAATTCCGCTCGACCAGCAGCGCTACTTCGAGACCATCGACGAGCAGCTCCATTTCCTGGCCGATATGCCCGCCGACAAGCAGATCGACCTCCTCCTCACCACCGCCCGCGACCTCGACCGCAACCCCGACTCCCTCAACCTCATGGTCTCCGCCTGGGAAAAGGGCGACATCGCCGAGCTCGAATCCACCTTCCTCGAAAGCATGGAAGCCGCTGACCCGAGCTGGAACGACACCCTGCTCAAGGAGCGCAACGAACGCTGGGTGGCCGAGATCAAAAGCCTGCTTGCCGAAGAACCCGGCAACTTCCTCGTCGTCGTCGGCGCCGCCCACCTCATCGGCAAAGACAGCGTCCCCACCATGCTGGAAGCCACGGGCCTCAAGGTCGAGCGCGTGCAATAGGCCGGACGGCTGGCAGCAGCGCCTCGCCCTCGCCCCATCTTCCCCGGCGAAAGCCGGGGCTCAGGGGTGCCTCAACGCCCACCGGACGAAGTTATCCCCGCCTCTACGCGCGACCTCACACTACGAAAACCCTCGCAGCCCCGCTGCGCCAGCCGGGCCCCCTCAAAAAACATTCCCGAAATTGCTCCCAAACCCGCGCAAAACCCGGGAAACATTCGTCAAAATTGCCCGAAATTGAGTCAAAATTTAACGATTCATCGGAACGCACAAGAAGACATACATAGCAATATCAAATAGTTACAAGATAGTCTTGAGACAGATTGCGAAGAAAAACCGCTCTTTCGCAAAACCACGCCACCGGCACAAAAAAACGCGCCAAGCCCAGCTCAGCGCGCTCCACTTCCCGAACCGTCCCGACCACTCAAACGTCGGTCAGCTTGGTCCACTTCCCATCGTTCTTGCTCGATTGCACGGCGGCTGTAATGAATTCCATCCCCTCCACGCCATCGGCCAGCGATGGCAGCAGCCCGGCATAAGCCTTGCCGTTCCCCCGGATTACCTCGGCGAACTGGCTGTAGAGCGTCGCGAACGCCTCGAGATATCCTTCGGGATGCCCGCTCGGAATGCGCACGTTCATCGCCGGCGCCACGTTCCCCGCAATCGAGCCGCCGCGCGTCAGCAACTGCCGCGGCTTGCCGAACTCGGCGAACCACATCTCGTTGGGGTTGGCCTGCACCCACTCGATGCTGCCCTTCTCGCCATAGACGCGCAGCTTGAGCCCGTTCTCGTGCCCCACCGCCACCTGGCTCGCCCAAAGCGCACCGCGTGCACCGCCCTGGAAGCGCAGCGAAATCTGGACGTTGTCGTCCAGCTTGCGCCCCTTGACGAAACTCGTCAGGTCCGCCGACAGCGCATCGAGCTTGAGCCCGGTGACGAACCGCGCCAGGTTGTAGGCATGGGTGCCGATATCGCCGATCGCCCCGCCCGCGCCCGAGCGCTTCGGGTCCGTCCGCCAGTCGGCCTGCTTGCTTGAAACCGGCTCCGTCAGCCAGTCCTGCGGATATTCCACCTGCACGATGCGGATCTTGCCCAGCGCGCCCGACTTCACCAGCTCACGCGCCTGCCGCACCAGCGGGTAGCCGGTGTAGTTGTGCGTCAGCAGGAACTTGGCGCCCTTCTTCGGCTTGATCGCCGCCAGCGCCCGCGCATCCTCCAGCGTCGAGGTCAGCGGCTTGTCGCAGATCACATGGATGCCCGCCTCGAGGAACGCCTTGGCTGGCCCGTAGTGCATGTGGTTCGGCGTCACGATGGCCACGGCCTCGATGCCGTCCTTGCGTGCCGACTCCCGCGCCGCCATCTCCTCGTAGCTCGTATAGATGCGGTCGTCCGCCAGCCTCAGGTTCTTGCCGGATTCGACGGCCACGTCCGACCGTGACGACAGTGCGCCGGCCACCAGCTCGTAGTCGTCGTCCAGCCGGGCCGCAATGCGGTGCACGTAGCCGATGAACGCCCCCGTACCACCGCCGACCATCCCCAAACGAATGCGCGGCGCGCCGTTCTCTGCCATCGGACCTCTCCTCCTCGTTCCGTATCAGCCATTGGCCAGGGCGCTACGATAGCCCCAGCAGCTTCCTGTTCGCAGCCCTGTCGGTACCGGCGCCCGCGAAATCGTCGAACGCCTTCTCCGTCACGTTGATGATGTGCGCCGCGATGAACGGCGCCCCCTCGGCCGCGCCCTGCTCCGGGCTCTTGATGGCGCACTCCCATTCGAGCACCGCCCAGCCGGCGAAGTCATATTGCGAGAGCTTGGAGAACACCGCCCCGAAATCCACCTGCCCATCGCCCAGCGAGCGGAACCGCCCGGCCCGGTTCACCCAGCTCTGGAACCCGCCATAGACGCCCTGGCGCCCCGTCGGGTTGAACTCGGCGTCCTTGACGTGGAACATCTTGATCCGCTCGTGGTAGATGTCGATGTAGTCCAGATAGTTGAGCTGCTGCAGGATGAAGTGGCTCGGATCGTAGAGCAGGTTCGCGCGCGGATGGTTGTTCACCCGCTCCAGGAACATCTCGTAGGTCACCCCGTCATGCAGGTCCTCGCTGGGGTGGATTTCGTAGCACACGTCCACGCCCACCTCGTCGAACGCATTGAGGATCGGCGTCCACCGCCGCGCCAGTTCGTCGAACGCCTCCTCGACCAGCCCTGCCGGCCGCTGCGGGAACGGATAGAGATAGGGCCAGGCCAGCGCCCCGGAAAACGTCGCGTGCTCGGTCAGCCCGAGATTGCGCGATGCCTTGGCGGCATTGAGCAGCGTCTGCACCGCCCATTCCTGCCGCGCCTTGGGATTGTTGTGCACTGCCGGCGGCGCAAAGCCGTCGAATAGCGTGTCATAGGCCGGATGCACCGCCACGAGCTGCCCCTGCAGGTGCGTCGACAGCTCCGTGATCTTGAGCCCGTGCTTCTCGACCGTCCCACGAACTTCGTCGGCATAGGTCTTTGAATTGGCTGCCTTCTCGAGATCGATGAAGCTCGATACCCAGGTCGGTATCTGCACGCCCTTGTAGCCGAGCTCCGCTGCCCAGCCGCAAATGCCGTCGAGCGAATTGAACGGCGCCGCGTCTCCCGCGAACTGCGCCAGGAAGATGGCCGGTCCCTTGATGGTCCGCATGATGGTTCTCCCCCTCGGGGCCCGCTCCGCGCCTAGGCTGCTGCGCGCCCTCTCTGACAAAGAAGAGCCGGCGAAGATGCCCGCCAGCCCGTTGTGCTTGCACCAGTCTTGGGTCGAGCCCCAAGGCGAGTCAATGGATCGCTCAGGCCTTGAGCAGCAGCCGGGCCTCGTCCGGTCCCAACGCGGCCGGACGCTCGCAGGTCGTGGACAACGTCACCACCTTGCCGGTTTCGCCGGCCTCGAGGATCGAGAGCATCACGTCCACCGCATGCAGCGCCACGTCCAACCCGCACCGGGCCGACTTGCCGGTCTCGATCGTGTCCATCATGTCCGCCAGGCCCGCCGCGCGGTAATTGGCGAAAGCCGGTCCGTTCGGACGCTCCCAGTTCGCCTGGCCGAGCGGATGGTCCCAGGACGCCACGGTCTCCTTGACCCCTTCCTTGTCGGCGACCACCAGGTCGCCCGAGAAGAAGTTCGGGTCCGGCACGTAGAGCGAGCCTTCGGTGCCATAGAGCTCGATATTGTGGTGCCCGTGGCTGAACACGTCCCAGCTCGCGCCCAGCGTGATGATGGCTCCGCTGTGGAACTCCAGCACCGCATGGATCGTCGTCGGCGTACCCACCTTGATCTTCGTGCCGCGCAGCGGCGAATCCGGCGTCGTGATCGTCCGCTCGGCATTGGCCGAACCGGTAAAGGCCGTCACCCGCCGGATCGGCCCGACCAGGCTGATAAGGTCGGTGATGTAATACGGCCCGAGGTCAAGGATCGGCCCACCGCCCGGCTGGAAGAAGAAGTCCGGATTGGGGTGCCAGTGTTCCATGCCCCGGCTCAGCACGTGCATCGTGCCCGAGGCGATGCGTCCCACCTTGCCGCTGTCGATGATCTGGCGCGCCTGCTGGTGCACCCCGCCCAGGAACGTGTCGGGCGCCGAGCCGACCTTGAGGCCTTTCTCGTCCGCCAGCTTCTTGAGTGCCTTGCCGTCGGCCACCGACAGCACGAAGGGCTTTTCCGAATAGGCGTGCTTGCCCGCCGAGACGATATCCTTGGATACCGCATAATGCGCCGCCGGCACCGTGAGGTTCACGATGACGTCGATCTCGCTGTTCTTGAGCAGCTCCTCAGGCGTCTGCGCCTTCACATGGAAGGCATCCGCCTGCTTCTTGGCCGCTTCCGGCACGATGTCGGCGATCGCGCGGACGTCGAGATTACGGAACAGCGGCGCGAGCTTGAGATAGGCCGTCGAGATGTTGCCGGCACCCATGATGCCGACGCCGTAAACCTTGCTCATCTCGTCAGGCCCACTTGCTTGCGGTTGCGATCGAGCGCGAGGCGAAGCGTTCGATGTCGGACGGGTTGTCGTGCTCGGCCACGAAATATTGCGCCGCCGTACGCGCCTTCACGTCCTTGATGAGATTGTTCCAGCCCAGCGTGCCGAAGCCCACATCGGCCCAGCCGTCTTCATTGGTGTTCTCGCCTGCCGGCGCGATGTCCTTGACGTGCACGGCCGTGATCCGCTTCCCGTACTTGTCGAACCAGGCCAGCGGGTCGGCCTTGCCGCGCACGATCCAGGCGACGTCCGCCTCCCATTCGATATTGGGCGCGTTCTCGAGGATCAGGTCGATCGGCAGGTGGCCGTCGGTGGTTTTGACGAACTCGAAATCGTGGTTGTGCCAGCCGAAGGCATAGCCCTCCTTGTTGAAGGCCTCGCCGGCCTTGGCCAGCGTCTCGGCCAGCTTGAGCCAGCCGGCATCATTGGCGCTGCGCTGGTCGGGGTGAATCCACGGACAGAAGATCTTCTTGATGCCGAGCTTTTCGGCAATCCGCAGCGCACTGGCGATATCCTGCACCTGGTCGAGCCCGAAATGGCCGGTGGGGTGCGCCAGCCCATGTTTCTTGAGGCTCGCCGCCAGGCCGTCGACATCGGCATAGAGCCCGCCGAAGCCTTCGACCTGCGTGTAGCCAAGCCGCTTGAGCATGGCGAGGATATCGTCGAGCGGCGGATAATTCCGTGCGCTGAAAAGCTGGAACGAGAAGTCCTTCATAACTGCCTCTTGCGAAAACCGCGTGACCGGAGGGAATGCACGCGACGTAGCCTATGGAGCGAGCACCGTCTTGCCCGGCGGGCAGGAGAAGCGCTCGTATGGTAAGAACGCGCCGCCATGGCGCGAAATTGTGGGACAAGCACAGACGCCCGCGGCGGCGGAGCGCCTGTGCCCGCGCCCCCAAACTAGATGCGATCCCCGCTCTGCGCGTCGAACACCGAGCCGCGTGCCGGATCGAACCCGATCGTCACCTTCTGCCCGGCGTGAAGCTCGATTTCGGCCGCTGCGCGGAAGGTCACCGAATGGCCGCCGAGCCTGGTCCAGGCAATCGTGTCTGCCCCCATGGGCTCGACGAGTTCGATATCGACGTCGGCGCTGAACGGCAGCGCCTTTGCGCCCGCCCCGACAGTCACATGCTCAGGTCGAATGCCCAGCACGGCCGCGCCGGTCTTCACCGCCCCATCTTCCCAGCCATAGTCGTTGAGCGGGATCCTGACGCCACCTGTCTCGAACGTGCCGTCATTGCCGACCTGGCCATTGAGGAAGTTCATCGACGGGCTGCCGATGAAGCCGGCGACGAAGAGATTTACCGGCTTGTTGTAGATCGTGTGCGGCGTATCGAATTGCTGGATGACGCCGTTGCGCATGATCGCGATCCGATCGGCCAGCGTCATGGCCTCGATCTGGTCGTGTGTCACATAGATCATCGTGTTCTTGAGGCGCTGATGCAGGCGCTTGATCTCGACGCGCAGGTCCGAACGCAGCTTCGCATCGAGGTTCGATAGCGGCTCGTCGAACAGGAACACGTCCACATCGCGCACCAGCGCACGGCCGATCGCCACGCGCTGCCGCTGTCCGCCCGAGAGCTCGACCGGCCGCCGCTTGAGCAGCGGCTGGATCTGGAGGATTTCCGAGGCGTGCTTCACGCGCGCATCGATCTCCTCCTTCTTGAACCCCGCCACGCGCAGGCCGAAGGAGAGGTTCTTCTCCACGCTCATCTGCGGATAGAGCGCATAGGACTGGAACACCATGCCGATACCCCGGTCCTTGGGTTCGTCCCAGGTCACGTTCTTGCCCGAGATGAAGATCTGTCCCGCCGAGATGTCCAGCAGTCCGGCGATACAGTTCAGAAGGGTCGACTTGCCGCAACCCGAGGGCCCGAGCAGCACGATGAACTCGCCCCGCCCGACTTCGAGGTTCAACTTGTCCAGCACCGTGACGGCGCCGTAGTTGAGCGACAGGTCCCTGATATCTACGCTGGTAGCCAATTGTCAGCCTTTCACGGCGCCGGCAGCGATGCCGCGGACGAACCACTTGCCGGAGACGAAGTAAACGATCAGCGGAACAGCGCCCGTGAGCACGGTGGCCGCCATGTTGGTGCTGTATTCGACCGTGCCGGTCGAGGTGCGCACGATGTTGTTGAGCTGGACCGTCATCGGCATGTTCTCGCGCCCGGCGAAGACAAGTCCGAAGATGAAGTCATTCCAGATGCCGGTGACCTGCAGGATCACCGCGACGATGGCGATCGGTACCGACATCGGCAGCATCACCGAAAAGAAGATGCGCCAGAACCCTGCCCCGTCTACGCGCGCCGCCTTGAAGAGTTCTACCGGCAGCGAGGAGAAGAAATTGCGGAACAGCAGGGTCAGGATCGGCATGCCGAAGATGGTATGCACGATCACGATGCCCGGCAGAGTCCCGAAGAGCCCTACGCGGCTCAACCCGAAGATGATGGGATAGACCAGCACCTGGAACGGCACGAACGCCCCGAACACCAGGATAGCGAACATCAGTTCCGCGCCTCGGAAACGCCAGAAGCTCAGCGCATAGCCATTGATCATCGCGATGACGATCGAGATCGGCACAGAGAGCAGCGTGATCTTGACCGAGTTGAAGAAACCCGGCGCCAGGCCGGTACAGGCGACACCCGTACAGGCCGAACTCCACGCCTTGACCCAGTAGTCGAAGGTCGGCTGGGTCGGCAGCGCGAAGATATTGCCTCCGCGGATCTCGTTCATCGACTTCATCGACGTCATGATCATGACGATGAGCGGAATGAGGAAGAACAGCGCGGCGATGAGAAGGAAGGCATAGATGCCGACCCGCGCTGCCGTAACCTGCTTGGGCCTCGGGCCAGACGGCTCGATGCCGGCCGATGCTGAAATGGCGCTCATGTGGTCCTCCCCCGGCGCGAGGCGCGCCAACGGTAGACCGCCTGGACGATGATCAGCACGGCGATCGGCAGCAGCATGCAGGTGGCCGCCGCCATGCCGTGGCCGACATTTCGCGAATTGATGTTGTCGATGACGTAGGTCGCCGGCATCTGGGTCGAGATGCCCGGGCCGCCGCCGGTCATGGCGATGACGATATCGAAGGTGCGGACGACGTTGACGACCAGCAGCACCAGCGCCGTGGCCACGGCGCCGCGCATCATAGGCACGACGATGCTGATATAGGTCCGCCAGGTCGGAATGCCGTCGATACGGGCCGCCTTCCAGATTTCCTCATCCACGCCGCGCAGGCCGGAAAGCAGGATCGCCATTGTCACGCCCACCCCGTTCCACACGCTGGCAACGACCATGCCCAGGAGAGCCGTATTGGAATTGGCCAGCGGAGCGAAGGTGAAGTCGGTGTAGCCGAGGCTGCGCACGAATGCCTGGAAACCCCAGTTCGGGTCGAGCATCAGCTGCCAGACCAGACCCGTGATCACCGCCGACAGCGCGAACGGATAAAGGAACACCGTCCGGAATGCGTCTTCCCCGCGGATACGCTGGTCGATCGCCACCGCCAGCGCAAAACCCAGCCCCAGGCACAGGGCAATGTGCCCGAAGCCGTAGAACCAGATGTTGATGACCGATTGCTGCCAGCGGGGCGTCGCCCACAGGATCTCGTACTGGCGCCAGCCAACGAAGTTGAAGCTGGGAAAGAGTTTGGAGTTGGTGAAGGAAAGCACCACCGTAAAGGTGATACCGATGACGAAGACGCCAATCGCCACGATCATCATGGGTAGTGTCCCGATGATGGCCGAAAGCTTGCCAGCTAGTCGCCGGCGACCGGCTCTCGCTTTGAGCTGACGCTGTGTGAGCGCCTGCTCTGTCGCAACAGTCGTGGTCACGCGCTGATCCCCGCATGAAAAGACAGAAGAAGGACGGCGGCCCGGATCAACCGGACCGCCGCATCAAATCACTCGGCGTTCTTGAGCAGTTCGACGAACTGCGCCTGAGCGGCTTCCGGAGTGGTGTTCGCGTTGTAGATCAGGTCCGAGAAGATGGCGTTCTGGGCCGTAGCGAAGGCCTCGTTACGCCACACGTTCTGGTCGGGAACAACGGCACCCGGCTGCTTGAGGACTTCGATTGCCTTCTTCATGCAATCATTGGCCAGCGACAGGTCAACGTCGTCACGGATCGGAGCGGAACCCTTGGCCGTGTTGAACATGGCCTGAACCTGCGGATTGACCATCATCGAGGCCAGCGACAGCTGGGCGCGCTCGACATCCGGATCCTTCTGCTTAAAGAACACGAAGATGTCGCCGCCGATGCGGACGTTCTTGGCATCAGGCAGCAGCGGCCCGAGGAGGCACGCATAGTCCACGCCCGGCTTCTGGCCGGCAACCTGGAATTCGCCCTGGGCCCAGTCGCCCATGACCTGGAGAGCGGCTTCGCCCGAGATCACCAGCGAGGTGGTATCGGACCAGCTGCGGTTCGGCGAACCCGGATCGGCATAGCCGCCGAGAGCCTTGAGCGTCTGGAAGGCCTTGAGCACTTCCGGGCCACCGGCAAGGTCGAGATCCTTGTCTTTCCAGATCTTCTCGACATTGGCAGCGCCGAGCTGGGCGAGGATGAGCTGGTTGGCCATCAGGCTCACCTGCCAGCCGCCACCGTCACCGCCGATGGCGAACGGAATGACGCCGGCATCCTTCAGCTTGGGCAGGTCGGCAATGTACTCGTCCCAGGTCGAGGGAACTTCGAGGCCGGCCTTCTTGAAAGCGGGGATCGAGGCCCAGGCCCAGTTGTTCATGTGGATATTGACGGGCACGCACCACCACTTGCCGTCGATCTTGCACGGGGCAACGGTCTCGGCGGGGCGGATGAATTTGTCCCAGCCCTCTTTCTCGGCGAGCGGGGTCAGGTCGAGCAGCAGGCCGGCGGAGATCAGTTCTTCATACTGACGGCCGGGGTTGAACTGCGCCGCATCCGGCGGATCACCACCGAGTGCACGCTGCATGATCGCGGCACGAGCGGTTTCACCCAGGGCGATGGCATTATCCACCCACTTGTCGCCGGTCTTGTCGAATTCCTTCGCAAAGACCGAGACGGCCGCCTGCTCGCCACCGGATGTCCACCAATGGATGACTTCGACGTCCGCCGCCTGCGCGATCGAAACGCCACCGAGCATCGCAGCGGCCATGAAGGCCACCGCCGAAATATTCTTCATAATGTTTCCTCCCAACGGTCCCGGAGCAAATCGCTCCACGAGGCCACCGGCCGACGCCATCCTCCTGGCATCGCCGATCGCATGTAATCGATTACACAGCACATCCTCGTGCGCCAGTGCAATCGATTGCATTACATTCAGACACTTCTTGCGCAGCTGTCAAGATCGATTTAGACAGGACCTATTCGCAATGGCGACGGAGGCGCTGTTGAGCCCGTCCCCAGCATCGAAAACCCCGACAATTCAAGATGTTGCCCGCAGGGCCGGAGTCTCTGCCGCAACTGTAAGTCGGGCACTGAGCGCCCCTGAAAAGGTCTCCGACAGTACGCGCGCCAAGGTTACCGAAGCCGTCGAAGCAACCGGCTACGCCATCAACCAGGCAGCCCGCTCCCTGCGTATGCGCGAAGCCCGCACGATCCTTGTCGCCATCCCCAATATGGGCAACCCGTTCTACTCGACGATCATGGATTCGGTCGTCCGGGAGGCCACGTTGCGCGGCTACGGCGTCCTTGTCGCCAATCGTGTTGGTAACGATCCCACCCAATGGCTGCGGGACTATTTTTCCTCCAACCGCGCCGACGGCCTGCTGCTCTTCGATGCATCGCTTGAACTGGGTCACCTGCCCGAACCGCCGCGTCAGAAGGGCCTGCTCCCGCTCGTGCTCTCCTGCGACGAGATCATCGACGGTGGCTTCAACCTGGTGATGACCGACAATCGCGCCGGCGCCGAGCGCGCTACGCGGCACCTCATCGACCAGGGCCATACGCGAATCGGCCACATCTGCGGCCGCCTCGTCCACCAGTTTCCCAATGAGCGCCTGCTCGGCTTTCAGGACGCGATGCGCAAGGCGGGCCTGCCGATCCGTCAGGATTGGCTCTTTCCCGGCGATCACAGCATGGTCGCAGGCGTCGATGCCGGCGATCGGTTCCTCGCCCTGTCGGATCGCCCAACCGCCCTCTTCTGCGCCAACGACGAGTCGATGATCGGCTTCCTCTCGCGCACCAGGGCTCATGGCATCGAATGCCCGCGCGACATTTCGCTTGTGGGCTTCGATGACATCAACATCGCCGAAAACTACTGGCCGCCGCTCACCACCATGCGCCAGCCCCGCAACGAACTCGGCCGCGTCGCCACCGCCACGCTCATCGACATTCTCGAGGGAACGGCGCCTTCGGGCGAAGGCCTGCGCATCGTCCTCCCCTCCGAACTCATCGTCCGCGGCAGCACCGCTCCCCTGCCCGCTACTCGCCAGGCCGTTGGCCTGTAACTTTGTCTTTTGCATACGCGCCGCTTGCGCTAAACGGGTGCGCCAGCGGTCCCGTAGCTCAGCTGGATAGAGCAGCAGCCTTCTAAGCTGTTGGTCGGAGGTTCGAGTCCTCCCGGGATCGCCAAACACTCGGTGTTGAATTGCCATTGGTTTTGCCCAAACCACCATTCTAACAGCCAGTTAGACGAGATTTTTACCGAAATTACAGGTGTTTGCAGACCTCTCGAATAGTTTGGCCCAGATTGAACTTTGCCTGGCCTTAGCGGCAGGCTCGCCGATACGATCTTTGAGGCAGCTCAATCCCAAGCCACGGAACGAGCACTGCGTTCGGCGTTGCCTGATCGCGCCGAGCGTTCTGCCACTCATTTGTTAGCGGGGAGATGGATCTTCAGCCGGTGGGCGCACCTCGCATAACTCGTCACTCACGGCGAAACCGGCTTATCGTTGGTTCCCGTACACCCGCCGACCGGCTCCCGCGTGGGCGAGTACCATGTCCGGCGACGCGTGATACAGGACGGATTGAAGCTCATGCGCCGAGCCAGTCTTGTCGAAGTCGTGGAGGCGCCCGACGGCATCCGATTCGTCTCTGCCGACGATGCGCCCGCCTTCATCAAGCTGATGGGAACGGACTACAACCTGGATTTGTTCGCGCGATCCAAATGGGTCGCGGACCAATGGCGCGAGGCCGGCGAGAACTTCCTCGATCGGCTTCGCGCCAGTATCGAACGCTGGACCCTAGAGTTCCGCGAGGAAGGCGCACGATCGGATGTCTGAACAACTCCTTCCGATCGTGCGTCTCGAACATCTGACTTTCACCGGCGACGATGCCAAACCCGTGGGTATCGAGTTCGGCGGCGGATTGACCATACTCTATGGCGGGTCCAATGCGGGCAAATCCTACTCGCTGGCGGTGATCGACTTCATGTTGGGTGGTGACCGACCCGCCATCCTGGATCAGGGTTCCGAGTACACACGCATTCTTCTGGGGCTCGCGTTCGACAACGGCCGAGCCGTGACCCTGGAGAGAGCCCGCAAGGGCGGCGAGATCAAGCTTTACGAGGGCGTGGCCCCCGACGGAAATCTGGCCGGTCGCACCGGCACTGTCATTTCGCCCAAACATGGCAGCGGCAAAAACGGCAGTGTATCGGAGTTGATCCTCAACTATGTGGGCATCGACGGCGCCCGGGTGGCTTCCACCGAGGCGGCCCTGCTGGTCCCGTTTTCGCTACGGCATTTCATGCCTTACATCGCCATCGACGAAACGCGGATGTTCTCCGCCGAAAGCCCCACGGTTGTCAGCCCCAAAAACGGCCCTACCCTGAACAAGAACGTGTTTCGCTTCGTCCTGACCGGCCAGGACGATTCGGACGTGATCCAGGTCCCGAACGAAGCTGCGTTGAAGGCAAGCAACAACGGCAAGTTGGAACTGCTTGACGAGATGATCGGCGAACTCGATGCGTCGTTGGCGGTCGCCGACTTGGAAGCATTGGATGCCGCGATCGAGCGGCACAGCGAAAGGCGGGACGATTTCGGCACTGCGCTGGCGGCCATCCAACAACGGCTAGATACCGCCGCCCAGGAACGTCGGGCGCTTCTCGACACGCTTGACGGCGACCGTTCCAAGGTTGGACAGCTTTTGGCGATGAAGGCCCGCTTCCTGGAACTCAGAGACACGTACCAAACGGACATCCGACGTCTCGAAGCAATCGAAGAGGGCGGGTTTCTCTTGCAGCGCTTCGAGGATCAGCCCTGCCCGATGTGCGGCGCGAAGCCCGGCGACCAACACCTCCCGCACGAACTGGGCGACCTCGACCGACAGCACGCCGCCGCGCAGGCCGAGATCGGAAAAATCCGCAAGGACATGCGGGGTCTCGATGCCGCCTTGGCCGGCATCGAGACCGAACACGAAGCCCTTGAGCTGAGGATCGAGTTCACAAGCGGTCAAATACGCGAAAAAGACGTCGTCATCACCCATTTGAGGCCCGAGGAAGCAGCGGGTCGGACAGCCTATCAAACCGTTGCGGAACGACTGTCGCAGCTGGAAAATCTGTCGGATGTGAGAACGAGGCGGGCCGCACTGCAGGTCCGTCGTGACGCCATAGCGGACGCCAGGGTGGGGAGACAGAAGGCGGACGGGTTGATGATCGGGATCGACGGATCCACCGGACACAAATTCGCTCAGGTGGTCCAAGAAGTTCTGATCGCCTGGGAGTATCCCGGCGTCGAGGCTGTGACATGGGACCAGCAGCGCCAGGACATCGCGATCAACGGTCGCCCGCGGGGACAGAATGGCAAGGGCGTGAAGGCGGTTTTCCATTCGGCCTTTGCCATCGCTACTCTCATCTATTGCCGAACCAATCGACTGCCGCATCCCGGTTTCGTGATCCTGGACTCGCCACTCGTCACCTATCGAAAACCGATCCACTACAAGAAGCACGGCGAGCTCGCCGCCGACGAGCGTGCGGTAGCGCAGACGTCGTTGGACCGCGCGTTCTACAGGCACCTTGCGGGTTTGGGAGAACTGGGCCAGATCTACGTCATCGAGAACAATGATCCGCCACAAGGCCTTCCGCCGGATGTCAGGGTCATTCAGTTTTCCGGGGAGTCTGGCGAGGGTCGACAGGGGCTATTTCCGGCGTAGGAAGCAGCCCCGCCGTGGGTGGGCGGGCATCCTCAATTTTGCTGCCGCTGCTTCGGCACGACAAGACATAGCATCCCGATCGTCGCGCTCGGCTCGGGCAAGAACCTAGTTTGGCGGCTGCGGAGCCGACGCCTCGGATCGTAGTGCTCGCGCTTGTTCGCCGTAGCCGGTCAGCGCGTTAACCATCATGAGCGCCAGAATCCCAGCCGACCTAGGCTTGCACCCTTTCCTGTTGTGCCGTGCCAGAATCGGCCGGACACTTTTAGCACATGGGCGTCTTCATTCGATTCGAGATCGATATCGAAGGCCGGAACTAGAGGTAGCGACAATGGGATGGCAAGGGCAAATAATTTCGGCGAATCTGGCGGAGCAGAGCCACCAGTGCTTTGCGGAAGTCAAGGATGGCATTGCCGTCATCGAGCATTTGGGAGGTGAGAACGAAGTCCGTTTCTTCTATGTCCTTCACCTCCCTACTGGGATCGGAATTGGCTACTTGTTTTGCCAAACTTACGAGGTCAGGTCGATTGTGGATCAGATCGTGGGTTGGCAGGATTGGATGTCCGTTCGGTCGGGCGATGATATTCTACCGTCCACGCACGAAGCGATGGCCGAGTTCAGGAGGCGCTACGTCTTCTACAAAGCGCTACCTCCGGATCTTGAGCTCATTCAGGTTCGGGCGGAAGATCCTGACGCTCGCCGACGCAGCTAATCGAGGGGCTTAGCGAAGACATCCTGCGTCGGATCGGGCAGCGCTCCCTGCGTGGCGAAGCACTTCCTTCCATTGAAAGTAGGCTGGCCAATTCGGCCTCCTTTGAGTGTTGAAAGATGCGCGGCTCGAGTGACCGGAGGCAAAAATCTCGTATCGTTGAGGTGTCGATGCTGGCTCTGGCGCCAGCAGCATGGTTTACAAGTAGTTATTCAAGAATAGATAGACTCTTGCTTTAGATCGTGAGAGTGTTTTCAATATATTCTGATGGGGCTTAGTCATGAACAAACGTTACTTCGTTGCAGCCACTGCGGTGGCCGCTTTGGCGTCTTCTTCTGCTCTCGCCGCTGATTTCAGCGCACCGTACAGCGCGACACCGATCGCATATCAGGCGCCGACCGAATGGACCGGTTTTTATGCCGGCGTCTTCGCTGGCGTAGGCGGTGGCGATGTCGTCTTGACCGCGCCGGTACCGCCGACTATCGAGGCGAACTCCCGCGGCGGGCTTGCCGGCATCCAGGTCGGTGCCGACTACCAGTTCGACAAGTTCGTCGTGGGTGCAGTCGCCGATATCGCCGTGACCAATATCGAGGGGCGCTTCAGTATGGGTGGCGTTCCTGAGCTTTCGAGCAAGCTAGACTATCTCGGAACTCTTCGCGCTCGCGCCGGCTATCTCGCCACTGACAACCTACTCATTTACCTACATGGCGGCCTTGCCTACGGCCGCACCACCCCCACCTTCTCGGTCGCCGGCGTACCGCAGCCGGGCGTTCATAGCGTCGACCGCTGGGGCTATTCTGTTGGTGTAGGCGCTGAATATGCCGTCACCGATCAGATCACCCTTCAGACCGAGTACGCCTACACTGACCTCGGGAGCAAGACGATAAGCGATCCCGCCGTCTTCCCCGTTGCCCTGGATGAGAGCTTCAAGTTCCACACTCTCAAGGCGGGTGTGAACTTCCGCTTCTAAGGATCTGCGCTCTATCTAGATGGGGCCTCGGCTGTGCCCGAGGCCTCTTTTTTTATGCAATGAGCGCTCTCGCCAAAATGGCTTTCAAGGACAGGTCGTGACCTGATTTGAGCATGTTCGTGTCGCCCAACCGGTCAGTTGCGTGTCTATGAAAGTTCCCTCGACCTGCACCCAATCTCCCTGACAGGTGATAAGACGGGTGACCCCAAACGAATCCGCCCCCGCAACGCTGCCATACGCATCCTGGTAGAACAGATGAGCCACTACAGGGCTCTCCGCCCAAGGGGCGGCGTGCAAATCCGGATCATTGACGAGCAGGCTGAGCAACCGCCCGGAAACCCAACCTTCGCCCTCAAACACGACCTTGGGCTGTGTGTCCGTGTAGTCGTCCAGCACGGCCTTATCGATGCGGAACCAGCCATCCTGCGCCCCAATGATCGAGACCTTGGCCGGAAAATGATCGTCGTCCAGAGGGAGGCGGCCGATGACCGCCGCATCGCGGCTGGGCCCTGCCCGCACATTAAGCCCATTGGGATCAGGATCGTTTACCCAAGCCGAGATGGTGCAAACGGCAACCGCAGCGTCAGCGGCCATGGAAGTTGATGTCGCACTTGTCGCCAATGCCAAGCCCATCGCGACAATCGTGCAGAACAAAGAGCGTCCCATGGCATCCTCCAGTCGTATGTCATGCAGCCAATACCTTCATCTCCACGCAGGCAATAGGCATCACCCGGGTCATCAGCTGGAGCGGAATGGGATTTGCCAAAGCCTCAGATTAATGCTGCCTTGGCGCCGGGAGGCTCAACATGAACAATTTACTTCGGGTCGCAGCCGTTGCGGCTATTGCTATCGGCTCCGTCGACTTGGCCGCCGCTCGCGAATGCAACATCAAGGGCAATGTCAGCACGAAGGGTGAGCGCATCTACCACATGCCGGGGCAGAAATACTACGACGACACGGTTATTCAGTCGTCACATGGCGAACGGTGGTTCTGTTCAGAGGCGGAAGCCAGGGCCGCGGGGTGGCGCAGGTCGAAGGTTTGATCAAACCGGTCAACGGCGGCTGGTTCAAGTCCGAGTCGGGGCCCTCCCAACACTAGGCCCTAACGGACATTTTGGGGCGCCATCCCTTGTGCCTCGGCATAATGAATTCTCCCTGTCGTTATTGTGTACATCTGCTTGGTACTGCCCGTGCGAGGTTTCGAGCGTCCCTCCTCCCGCGGGCTCGACTTCACCGAAGGAGGAAGTTGCCGATGGTTCGAAACGACAGCCCGCCGCGCGACTATCGCCGCAGCAATTCTGGTTGCACTCTATTTGGCTACTCGGCACCATTAAGCGCGGCAACTTTCGAACTCTGCGTGCGTTAAGATGCGCCTACCTCAACAGGCGGGCGGCACGCGCACAGGTCTCTGCCCTCAAAGCCCCTGGCCTGGTCGAACCGCGTGCCGCCTTTTCTCCCGGCTGGGGCAACCGCCGGCTCGTAAGTAAGTTTCGAGAGAGCCACGTGCGCGCGTGGCCGTGACGCGCTCTTTGTTTCGAAGACGCTGAATAGGGGGCGCGTCACACCAACTCCTCCTGATTTCCCTGGGCCGCGACCGGCGTTGGTCGCGGCATTTTCTTTGCGCAACGGCAGGCGAGATGTATAACCTCCCTAAGCATCACATACTTGCAGCCGCTCATCTCCGTCGCGGCTGTTTTCTTAGGTAGCCCGGATGGACGGTAGCACTCCCCTTTGCGGCGCCGTAGATTTCCTATCGCTCAAACGAGCGCCAGTAGCGGCGAAGGCCCTCTCGTGCAACCCTGTGGCCTTTGCCGCTTCCTTCGACGGGGCGAAGCTCGGCTTTCGATTAATCGACGATTTACCCGCAGGTGCTCTTAAAGAGGCTATGGCCCTGTGGCGGAGAGTTACGCACGGGATTGCAAATCCCGGCACCCTTGGTTCGATCCCAAGGCAGGGCCTCCAATCTAGCTCTCGGTTACATCCAGAAGAGAAAAGCGTCGGTGTGCGTACGCTGGGCAGGAGTCTAGTTGATTGCCGGCAGCTACCATCATCGACCAGATCACGCAGCAGACGGAACACGCGTATATAGACCTTGCGAGTAAGACGATCCGCGGGGCCCGACGTCTTCCCGTCGCCTTGGATGAGAGCTTCAAATTCCGTACCCTCAAGGCGGGTGTAAACTTCCGCCTATAAAGATTTGTGTTTATCCGGGGATCTCGGTCGTGTCCGGGGGCGTTTTTATGTCCTTGGCGCTCACACCAAAAATGACTTTCAGAGAACGTACTGTAAGCACTGTTCTGGTCCGATCTTCCGGTGGCAATTTCCAGTCCCAAACCTACAAGGCAATCGAACGCATCGTCGATGGCCTGAGAGCGCTGCCATTCGAAGTCAAATATTGACGATCGTCACCGAGGTCGCCGACGCTCTTCTGTAACGTGTCCACACTCTTCCCGGTGAGGCGATGACGCTGTAGGTTGCCCGAGCGTGCGCCCGACCAACCACCCGGAGGCTCTATATGGCCGAGGTCTTGTTGTTCCATCACGCGCAGGGGCTGACCCCGGGTGTGCGCGCGTTTGCCGACGACTTGCGGACCGCCGGTCACCTCGTGCACACGCCGGATCTGTTCGACGGACGCACGTTCCAGAGCATTGATGAGGGGCTCGCCTATATCGGTGAGATCGGATTTGACGACATGCGGGAGCGCGGCGTCCGCGTTGCCGACGACCTGCCTGCCGGGCTCCTCTATGCCGGGTTCTCGTTCGGTGTGCTGCCGGCGCAGAAGCTGGCACAGACACGGCCCGGAGCCCGCGGAGCCCTATTCTTCTACTCTTGTCTGCCGATTGGTGGCGAGTGGGCCTTCGGACCTTGGCCAGACGGCGTCGCGGTTCAGATTCATGGTATGGACAACGACCCGATCTTCGTCGGTGAGAGCGACATCGACGCGGCCCGCGAGATCGTGGAGAAGGTCGAGGACGCAGAGCTTTTCCTCTACTCCGGCGATCAACACTACTTCGCCGACAGCTCGCTCCCGTCCTTTGACGCGGATGCAACCGCACTACTTACCATCCGGGTGCTTGAGTTCCTGGATCGCGTCTGACGCGGGATCGTGGCCGGGCGCAACCTTCACTCGGCTTGTAAGTTGACGTGCCGCCTACTTTGAAAGCAGGCGGGCGGCGCACGTTTCAGGTCCACCGGTCCAAGCCCTGGCCTGGTTGAACAGCGTGCGTCGCCGATTTCTCCCTGAGGTCCTACTGGACTGCGCCACACCGGAGTTTGCGCGGCGCTTTTTCACGGTGGTCTCACCTTTCCGTCAAGCACCTCATTCGTGATCGAAAAGCTCGGAACGATGGTCCGCGGCCTTGGTTGGTGGGTCGCTGACGTTATCCTGTCAGTGATAACCAAGGAAAGTACGATGCCTAACGATAGCAACCGTGGCGGGAGCCACGAACAGCACGTTCGCGCCGGCCAGCAGAGCCGCAAGAACGACGATACCAGGCAGGCTGCCGGCCGCGACAATGACAGCACGCGCGGCGGCACGCATGAGCAGCATGTGAAGGCGGGGCAGCAGAGCCACAAGAATGACCGCCAATAGCTGCCGAACTCGACCGGGGAGAGTGCCCTCCCCGGTCACCTTCAAATATGTCTGCGATTTCTGAGCTCTTGCCCGCGATGGTGGGTCCCAAGCTTCCTAGGGCTTGTCAACGAGTAGAGCGGGTTTCGGATTTATGGCAGCTGCGGAATTGGCTCACGCCCTGAAGAAAGCTGGCCCCGGTAGGAAGTCCGTCGTACAGCCCGCGAATGGAAGACGGCAGTGTCACGAAGACCATGCACCGGACGGGCTTGTTCCGTGCAAGCCGGCTAACTATGAAGCTCAGTCGATGTGGGGATGCCGGTCAGCCAGTTTCTGTCGGCGCTCTGAGAGTTCGGCTATCTTTTGCTCGAGTGCGAGGATTTCTGTATCGATATCTTCGACACGCTCCTCGATCGTATCGTAGGCTTCCTGCAGCAGCACTTTCGCCTCCGCCTCGCTCGACGCATTCGGCGTGTCGCCCCGCAACGGCCGGTTGGCGGTCTCGGGCAGAAACAAGCTTGTAGCGACTCCGATAATCGCTGCGACCATCAGATAATAGGCCGGCATCAACAGATTACCTGTGCTTGCGACCAGCCACGCGGCAAGGGTTGGGGTGAGACCGGCTACGATAATGGCAATGTTGAATGAGCTCGCCAGAGCGCTGTAGCGGATGCGGGCCGGGAAGAGCGCCGGCAAAGTGGCTGCCATCACCCCGATCATGCAATTGAGCGCCACTGCCAGGAACAACAACCCAAGAAAGATCAGCGCTGGACGATCGCTGATGATCATCAGGAAGGCAGGCACGGCGACCACGAAGAGGCCGACGCTGCCAACCAGAATGAAGGGTCGGCGACCAATCCGATCGCTGGTCAGGCCAATCAACGGTTGAACGAAAAGCATACCGATCATCACTGCGATGATGATCATCACGCCATGGCTCTCTTCGTAGCCAAGGCTGCTCGACAGGTAGGTGGGCATATAAGTGAGGAGCATGTAGTAGGTGATGTTCGTCACCAGTACTAAGCCAATGCAGACCAGTAGCGCCTTGCGGTATTTCGTGAATATCTCGGCGAACGGCACTGCCGGACGATCTTGCAGCGCTGACTTGTCTTCCTGTTCCAGACGCTCCAGTTGTTGCGTGAAAGCCGGTGTTTCCTCGGCCGCATGGCGAAGATAGAGCCCGATCAGACCGAGCGGCGCGGCAACGAGAAATGGCAGGCGCCAACCCCAGCTCAGAAAATCCGCCTCGGTCAACACGGTCTGTAGCAACACCACGAAACCGGCGCCGAGAACGAAGCCGGCTATGGAGCCGAAATCGAGCCAGCTTCCGAGCATCCCTCGCCGACGATCAGGAGCATACTCGGCCACGAAGATCGCCGCGCCGGTGTATTCCCCGCCCACCGAGAAGCCCTGCGCAAGTTTGCAGACCAGCAACAGGATGGGAGCGAGCACGCCGATGGTGTCATAGCCAGGGATCAAACCAATGCAGAATGTGCTGGCTGCCATGATGACGATGGTGAGCGAGAGCACTTTCTGGCGACCGAAACGGTCCCCCATTACGCCGAAAAACAACCCACCCACCGGGCGCACCAGAAACGGCACCGAAAATGTCGCCAGCGCCGCAATTGTCTGGGTGGCAGGCGAGGCATCCGGAAAAAAGACCTTGCCCAGCGCGAAGGCGACGAAGCCATAAACGCCAAAGTCGAACCACTCCATGGTGTTGCCAAGAGCGGCAGCGGTAACAGCCTTCTTCAGCTTCGACTGATCGACCACCGTAATATCAGCGATGGTGAGGGGCCCGTTAGGAGCGCCTGGATCAGTCATGACAGCACCTCATGGCGTCGGCGGCTTCAGCAGGAAGCCTAACGCCTCCAATTCGACCGAGCTACCCCAAATGCGTCTCTGCTCGGATTGGCGTCGCGAGGAGCGGTGAAGCTTAAAGGACCTGCAAGCCCACGTCAGGTTAGTCGAGGTCGTGTCTATGAAGACGGCGCGTGAACTGGTGGTCGAGAACCTGATAGCGCGGGACCGCCCCCTTGAATCGATCTCTCCCCTGAAACATGTAATTGGAGCGGCTATGCCGCATCGCTTGTTCAGACTATCGGAGGAAGTGATGGGACATCGACCCTTTTCCAAACCGGTCTACCTTCGGCTCCATGAAACCGGGAACTACGTGGCCTGGAGCGCATGGGAAGCGCTCGAGTATCTGGAACGCTACTGGGATAGGCCCAAGGCGAAGCACTATCGGCGTGCGCGGAAATTGTGCCAGAACGCTATCGATGGTTGGGTCTCTGCCGACAAGGCGCGAGAAGCGCTGGTTGATGCAGCTCGCAGAGCCGGGCTCCTGATGGCGGGCAAACGGACGTCCCGGGGCAATAGCAATGTTGTCTTCCGGTCGATACCACAGCCCGAAGAAACGCGAGACACTGCTTAAGGGAACGGCCCCTGAAGGGGCCGTTCTTGTTATTCGGCGACAAGAGGCTCCATCACGGCGATCAGCCGGGCCAAGCGTCCGCGCAACGCAATCCATTCCTGGATAATGGCACGTTTGCGGGCGTCCGCATGCTCGTCGCCCCGGAGAGCGAGCAACTCGGCGTCGATCAAGTCGAGCGAGCATTGCATTTCGCCCAGCGTGAGAGGATCGCCTCGTCCTGATTTGGTGGCATGGTCTACGTCGCGCTCAAATCGCGCGATGTCCGGCCTCCAATCGAACAATGGGACAAACTGGTCGGCCGCCGTAACAGATTTGCTTTGCTGTAAGTTCATTGAGTTCACCGATTCACGAAACGTCAAACGCTAAGGGATCAGCGCCGGCGAAAGTCCGGCATAGGTGAGCTAGGGAGCAAACGATGGCCTTTCAAGGCGGTCATTGATCTGAAATGAGGCAATGAGCCAGATGCAACTCCTCCCTGTAGAACCGACGTCACGCTAGGGAGGCACGGGTCGCGATGCGTTGTTCAAGCCTGCAAAGCGCAGCGCCCCATCGCTTCTCGCAAAGTCCCGCGGCATCATTGCGACCTGGAACCAAGCACGCCGACGCGGGTTTGCAAGACGAATATGATGAGGTCCGCCCCGTCGAATGTCGAAGTTGAAAATCGGCTACCACGCATCGCACGAGCAGTTCTCCCCCCAAGACCTGCTCAAGCTAGTACAACTCGCGCAATCGGCAGGTTTCGACTGTGCCAAATGCTCCGACCATTTCCATCCCTGGAGTGAGCGGCAGGGACAGTCCGGGGCGGCGTGGCCGTGGCTCGGTGCGGCGTTACAGGCCACCGTATTGCCTTTCGGTGTGGTAACAGCACCTGGCTATAGATACCATCCCGCCATTATTGCCCAATTCATCGCCACGTTGACGAGCCTCTTCGAGAGCCGTCTCTGGGTTGCCCTGGGAAGCGGCGAGGCCCTGAACGAAGCAATCACCGGCGAGGCATGGCCGGAAAAGACCGAGCGCAACGCTCGCCTTCTTGAGTGTTTCACCATTATTCGCGCCCTCCTCCAAGGCGAAACCATAAGCTTTTACGGTCGCGTGACTGTGGTCGAAGCGAAGCTATATAGTCGCCCATCTTCCTTGCCCGCCCTCTACGGCGCCGCGCTAACGGCAGAAACGGCTGCATTCCTCGCTCCCAATTGCGATGGCTTATTGACAGCCGGTCGGTCCGTGGAGAGCATTGCAGATACGATCCGAGCCTTCCGCGATGCCGGCGGAGCCGGCAAGCCGGTCATCATTCAAAGTGCGCACTGCTGGGCGCCTACCCTTACCGAAGCAACTAACGAGGCGGTCCATCAATGGGGTGCCTGCGCCATCGGAGGTGGCATATTGCAGGATCTGCGCCGGCCGGCAGACTTCGATAGGATTGCGGCCTCCGTCTCCGTCGAGCAGGTAGCCAGGGCAGTCGTCGTGTCCCACGATCTCTCCGAGCACACGGACCATTTAAGAGCCGTGGCTGCACTCGAACCGGCGGAAATCCACATCCACCCCGTCGGTCGCAATCAGAGGTCCTTCATTGAGGCCTTCGGGCATCAAGTGCTTCCCGAGCTGCGATAACTTCGATGGTGAGCAACCGGTCGCCGCCTAGTGAAGTTCACCCTCGACATCACGACGGAGATCCGCTGAAAAATGCACTAGGCGCATGACGGGCCGCCAAGCTCGCGCCGCTCGCATCACAGCACTTTCCTTAACTAGCCCACCAAACCGGCGATCGTTCAGTCATGTCCGCTTCCCTAACGCCCCCTCCTCTCACCTATGAACAGACGATGAAATTCGGAACGCAGATCACCCGGGATGGCGTACGGTTCCGGTTATGGGCCCCCCAATGCGAAAGCGTCTCATTGAGATTGATCGAAAGTCAGAAAACAACGCGGATGACCGCCCTACCCCGCGGATGGTTCGAAGTCTCAATCGTGGGCATAGGGGATGGAGCGAAGTATCTATTCGTCATGGAAGACCGCAGCATGGTCCCAGACCCCGCTTCTCGTTTCCAGCCCCAGGACGTGGATGGCGCGAGCCAGGTGATCGACCCGCGCACGTTCGAATGGACCGATCGAGGATGGCCGGGCCGCCCGTGGGAAGAGGCCATCATTTATGAAATCCACATCGGCTGCTTTACGGAAGAAGGCACCTTCCGAGCGGCAATCGACAAGCTCGATCATCTGATCGAGCTAGGCGTCACGATGATCGAGCTGATGCCTATTGCCGACTTTAAGGGGCGCTGGAACTGGGGATACGATGGTTCCCTGCTTTTCGCACCCGATTCGAGTTATGGGCGTCCGGAAGACCTCAAGGCCTTGATCAACGCCGCACATATCCGCGGTATCTCTGTGATATTGGACGTAGTTTACAACCATTTCGGCCCCCAAGGAAACTATCTGGGCATCTATGCCCCTGCCTTTAGTCCGAAACACGAAACACCGTGGGGATCGGCCGTGAATTTCGACGACGACGGTGCGAGCATGGTCCGCGAATTCATCTATGCCAACGCCAGGTACTGGCTGAACGAATACCGCTTCGACGGACTTAGATTCGATGCCATCCACGAAATCAAGGATGATGGACCGAAGCATGTACTCCAGGACTTGGCTGAACAGATCAGAGCATCAACAGACGGACGACATATCCATTTGGTGGCCGAGAATTCGGCCAATCAGGCGGGCTGGCTTAAGCGGAAGGAAGACGGGACGCCGTGGCTTTACACCGCGCAATGGGCCAATGACATCCATCATTGCCTCCACACGGCCGCCACCGGGGAGTCGTTTCTGTACTACGCAGACTATGTCGGTCGTCGAGATTTGCTGGCCCGCTCACTCGCCGAGGGGTTAGCGTGGCAGGGTGAGTATATGAAACACGAGCAGGAGACGAAGGGAGAATCCAGTTCCTTCCTAC
This sequence comes from Paradevosia shaoguanensis, assembly GCF_016801025.1. Lineage (GTDB taxonomy): Bacteria > Pseudomonadota > Alphaproteobacteria > Rhizobiales > Devosiaceae > Paradevosia > Paradevosia shaoguanensis. The sequence continues at coordinate 4,254,525 of NZ_CP068983.1, forward strand.
CTGCGACCGCGTTCGTCTCATTCCTTCAGGACCACGACGAGATCGGCAACAGGCCAGGCGGTGAGCGCATTCATCTGCTGGCCAACGAACAGGCATGCCGCACGATGACGGCGATCGTCCTTTTATCTCCGCAAATCCCCTTATTGTTCATGGGTGAGGAATGGGCAGCCGACCAGCCCTTCCTCTTTTTCAGTGACATGGCGGATCTGGCAGAGGAAATTCGGCAGCAACGTCGCGAGCAATTGCGGTCCCTTCCCAACTACGATCGCATGACCGACCCTATGAGCCAGCAGGCGTTCGCCAAGTCGAAGCTGGACTGGGGGGCGCTTTCAAAAGACGGACACCGCAGGTATCTGTCCCTTTACCGCCGTCTCATTGGCATCAGAGCAGAGCAAATCGCCCCTCGGCTCGGCGGTATGCGAGGCAACAGCGGAAGCTACGAGCTCCTTGGCAGCCATGGCGTGAAGGTGTCGTGGATACTCGGGGACAAATCGACCCTGTCGCTTTTTGCCAACCTATCGGATGGGCCTCTCGATGACGTCAACGTCTGGTCCGGCGATCACCTTTGGCTCGAAGGGGTCGCCTCCGGAGATAGCTTGGCCGCCTGGAGTGCCGTCTTTACCTTGCGATCACTTCAGGATCGAACGGATTAACTTGCCGGTTCGGCGGGCTGTGCCATCCGATCGAAGTTGCATTGTTGAGAAATCCTGTCAGCCGCTATCGCCTGACGCGTTCCATAACCGAAATGCTCCCCTGTCACTTGGTCGTTGTCAACGACAATGAGTTACGGCACCGGGGAACCGAATTCCTCCCATGCATCCCGTGCCGGGCCTCCTGACCTCCCTGTCAGTGAGCCCTCCTCGGGTTTGCGCACGCCCGATCGACACGCCGACCTCGATCAACAATGACTGCGGGTAGGGCCGCCAATTAGACGTGGGAGGCCTCGCCTCCCACATCCGGAGCAGGTTATGGCGCTGTCGAAATAACCCGTTAGTGGCTCACGTGATGAGCGGCGTTACGCTTACGCGTTTCCGCCGCCTTCTTGGCCGACGCCGATTTGGCTGCTGCGGACCGGCTTGCTGAGGCCGCCCCACCAATTTTTCCGCCGCGCTTGGCTGAAGAGTGAGTATCAGGCTTGCCTCGTCCCGAACCGGACTTGTTTCCGCCGCCACTTTCTTTGTTTACCGTGGCCCAAGCTCTGCGTTCCGCCTCCTTTTCGGAGACGCCGCGATCCTCGTATCCCTCAGCTATGTGATCAGCTTTGCGCTCTTGCTTGTCGGTGTATTTGGATTTGTCGCCTCTTGGTATCTAAACCTCCTATGCCTCGTGCTCAGAGGCGAACCAAGCGCGGCAGGGATAGTTCCGAAAAGCGGTTTCATCCCACCGCCCTCCAGAACTCGAGGACTTCGTCGAGTTCGACCAGGTCCAGTTGCATGCCGAACCGATTTGTGTAGACCTCCATAATGGCGTCGTGGGTAGGATCGGCCGAACCGTAGAGAGCGTCCCGCACCAATATGACGCGGTATCCGAGGTCAATGGCGCCGAGCAATGTCGCCAGCACGCAAATGTCAGACTCGCCTCCGCTGAGGATCAGGACCGAGACTCCGCTTCGTCGAAGCAGGCGATGCAATTGTCCCGACCACCACGGACTGTAGGCGGGTTTATCGAAGACCGCCGCGGGCGGGACATATCGTTCCAGTTCCGGATGGAGAGCCACCCAGCCCGGGTCCATCTCCGACAACGTCATCGATCGGTAGCGGCGGTAATAGTCGCGCCACGCACCGTTGGCTTCGTCTGGAGACGAAGCGGGAATGAAACGTGTGAAAACCGTTCGCTCCGGCCGCGGCTCTACCAACCTCACCACGTTGGGGAGCATACGCTCCATCCATGGGGTATACCATTCGGTGGACTCGCAAAAGAGCCTTTGCATGTCGACGCAAAGATGCACTGCTGCGGAAAAGAGCTGAGGTTTCATGGATACTCGCGATACGGGTCCTAAGCTCAATCTGACGGAGCGCGGTGGGTTCCCTATCTCTAACCGATCCGGAACGTTTGTGGGCCGCTTCGTTGCCTTCCTGTGCTCGCCCGTCGGGCCTTGGAAGGCACCAATCCATTCGCCGCGATTTTCGCAATCGCGAAAAGGTTGCGGTTCACTTCTAAGGTGAGGGCTACGCCTCCAGCAATTCACGTGAAGACGGCGACATGTTCGGGGCCGGAAGCGGATGGGCAAGTGACTCCCGCTACGTCGAGGTCGCTTGTCGAGTTGGGAAACCATTTCAAACGAGTAAGGTGCGCGTTTCTGCCACTTCCATGACAAACGGTTGCCGAAACGCTTGGACACCATCGCGAATTGAGGAACGCACACCTTTACAATGCGTTTCGCTCTCAACCGCAGGAGAGGTCCGTGGCTGTTCGACCATTCTGGAAGGGATATCTGAAGCTCTCCCTCGTGACGTGCTCCGTCACCCTCACCCCCGCGACGACCGAGGGGGAGAAGGTGCGTTTTCATACGATCAATCGAAAAACCGGCGATCGTATCTACACCAGCTACGTCGATGCCATTTCGGGTAAGACCGTAGAGAGGAAGGATCAGGTCAAAGCATACGAAAAAGGCGAGGACGACTACGTAATCCTTGAGGACAAGGAACTGGAGTCCGTTCAACTCAAAAGCGCCAGAACGATCGATATTGACGAGTTCGCTCCAGCGGACAGCATCGAATGGGTCTATTACGATAGTCCATACTTCCTGGTTCCGGCCGACGAAGTCGGCGAAGAAGCGTTCATCGTCATCCGTGAAGCCATGGCCAACAGCGATGTCGTCGGTATTGCACGCCTGGTTATCGGCAGCCGCGAGCGCGCTGTGATGCTCCAGCCATGGGGCAATGGCATCCTCCTCTGGACCCTGCGGTTCGGCGATGAAGTTCGCGACGAGAATGAGTACTGGGCCAAAGTTGATGATGAACCTGTCGATAAAAAGATGCTCGACATGGTGGTTAAGCTAATCGAGGACCGAACCACGTTATGGTCAGACGATATGGTTGCAGATCCGGTCCAGTCTCAATTGCTCAAAATCATCAAATCCAAGCGGGGACGTAGCAAGAAGCCATCGCCTCCATCGTCGACAGCGCATCAGGAAGATGATGGCACAAGCAATGTCATCGACCTCATGGCCGCCCTCAAGAAGAGCTTGGAAAGCAAGACCGGCTCTTCGAAGAAGTCAAACTAGCCCGCCCTCCTTCGCGGCTCGGCTCTCTTTCTGTCATTTGAGGCCCTTCCGGATTTTGCCTCCCCGTTGGCACTCAGCCGCAGAGCTTCCAGCAGGTTGTTGGGTTTTGTCGGTTCAGGCCGCTTCAAGGGTACGACCTTCCGTCCCTCAATTTTGGCGCGCACCAATTCCGCCAACGCCTCTTCATAGCGGTCGTCAAACTTGGAGGGATCAAAATCCCCGGCTTTTGTCTTGAGAATGTGCGCGGCCAACTCGAGCATTTCCGGGTCGATCTTCTTTTTCGGAATCCCCTTGAACGCGTCCCTTGACGAACGCACCTCGTAGTCGAAATTGAGGGTTGTGGCGATGAGACCTTTGCGGTGGGCTCTTATTAGGACCGGTCGAAGACGTCGAAACAGGACGGTGTGCGCAATAGCAGCTGCCTTGTCCTTGCGAAGAGCTTCTCGGATGAGCACAAAAGCTTCTTCCGCCGTATCCGATGCCGGCAGTAAATAATAGGGGCGGTCGAAATAGGTGGTTTCGAACTTGCCGCAAGTGACGAAGTTTTCAACCCTTAGGATTTTGTCGCTTCCCGGCACGGCCGATGCGATCTCGTCCGGCTCCAGGACAACGTATTTGCCGGAACTGGCTTCGTATCCCTTGACTTGGTCGTCCCGATCCACGGGCGTGTCGGTTTTTTCATCAACATAGACACGTCTAAGACGATGGCCGGTACGCCGGTTGACCAGGTGCAAAGCGATGCGCTCGGAAGTCGTGGTTGCCGTATACATCGCAACCGGACAAACGAGCTCTTCGATCTTGATGGCGCCTTTCCATATCGCACGCGCGGCCATGCTGCTCTCCAAAGGTACTCCTTCGAGAACGCGGCGCGCGACCGACTGTTCCAACCCGCTCGATTCCGTGTCGAATACGGCTCTGTTCCTAGTCGTCCCCTTTAGCCCGGGCCGCAACCGCCTCCAAGTCTTTGAACAGGTTGACTAGGCTTTTCGTTCGATCGACAAAGCGGCTATCCGAGCGAACCTCTAAAGCGAGGTCTTTGCTTATCCTTTCCAAGGCCAGTTGTGCGTCCTCCACCTTCGCCAGGAGTTCGGTTGCAGCAATGTAGGCCTCGTTCGGCGCCCGCCCGCTGTCTACGATCGCTCTAAGCTTGCGTGCTTCCGATTGCCATTCGAGCATAGGCACTGAAAGCGTATGCATTGCGGCCCCGACTTCGCGAGCGATCCACCGAGACCGCGACAAAGCCCTTGTTTTTGGTTTTCCGGACTGATCGCGTGTTGTGGCCTTTACGATCTCCCAAAGGAGATCGCGTCGGGCAGCGGGTTTCGGAACAAACGGCGCGCCCGGAAACTCGGCCATGATCGCTCGTTTGCTAACTCCAGTGTAAATGACCATCGGTACGCCGGCTTCCCTACTAGAGTCCCAGAGTGGTTCGATGCTTTCCCCCCCTAGGGTGATATCAGCCAGAATGCAGTCGACCCCGGCAAGGCCGACTTCGAGTGCACGCTCAATGGAGTGAACCGGCGTCACATCTATACCGGCTTCGCCAAGCATATATTCCAGGTCCAAAGCTACCAAGGCGTCGTCCTCCGCCAGGAGAACGGTGATTTTTAGCTGGCGTCCCATAAGCAAATTCTCCATGCCCAACGCTTTCGCGTTGTCGAAATCCTTAAGAGTGCGAAGGATTGGAGCGCTCGGCCGCTACGGGTGTGTGCGCGCAGCATCTGCACGACCGATCTAGTCCCATCGTGTCATGTTCGGCCGCACGGCGCCACCTCTAATAGTCTTGAGCTGGAGTGTGGGTGCCAGGGGAACAATCCAGCTTCTGCAAAATTGTCCCTATCGCCGCTCAGGCGAGGCAACCGCGGCCCACCGCAGAACGAGCGGCCGCATTTTGCAAGCAAATGGAGATGAAATCATGCCAGAGGCAAGAACGCTGGACGATCTGTTTCTCGATACCGTCAAGGACATCTATTACGCTGAGCGCCAGATCACGAAGGCGCTTCCGAAGATGGCGAAGGCGGCCCATTCACCGGAACTGCGTGCAGGGTTCGAGAAGCACCTGGCGCAGACCGAGGGACATATTGACCGGCTTGAGCAAGTGTTCGAATTGCTCGGGAAGGCACCACGCGGCAAAACCTGCGATGCGATCCTGGGGATCATCGAGGAAGGAAAGAGCATCATGGACGAATTCAAGGACTCTCCGGCTCTAGATGCCGGCCTGATCTCGGCCGCGCAGGCTGTCGAACACTATGAGATCACCCGCTACGGCACATTGAAAGCCTGGGCGGCCGACCTCGGAATGCCGGAAGCCGAAAAGCTCTTCGATGCCACGCTGCGGGAAGAAGTCGCCACCGACCAGGAACTGACCAAGGTGGCCGAAGGGATTTCCAACAAGGAAGCCGCCTAGATCTCCTTATCGCCTACCCCGCACGAAATGCGGGGTAGGATTGATGCCAGCCTAGTGCCTATACAATCTCACCCGAACAGAGCGACACTCGTCGTCGAGATAGGTCACGTAGGCCTTAAGCTGCCCGAGACGTCCGGATCGAACGAGCCGGGCTCGGAATAACCTTTCCGCCGTCGAGATGACGTCGGTCCCATTCATCCGGATTGCCGGCCCTACGGGAAATCCTAAAAGATAGGGCTGAATCTCAAATTGTCTAAATGAATTCATCGGTGGTCCTCCGCCCCCATTATCGGCGTAGCGATCCCAAATGCTCAAGCCAGGCCCCAGAGAAAGCTCTTCCAAAAGCCTGGTTCTCCGAGCTCTTAGCAACCGGTTCACGGCATCTCGCAGCAGAAGGGCATGCTCCGGTCCCGGCTTGTCAGCCCTTCCCCGGAAGATCGCTCCAGCGACCGACAATTCCGGATTGTGATCAACGCACGTCGAGATCCTGGGAACCGTGCCCTCACCGGCAAGTTCCCGTTCTGACAGCCACAAATCACTGAGGACCAAATGAAACGCTATATGCTCGTAGCGGCGCTGGCCGCTTTGTCCGTATCTCCTGCAATCGCCCAAAACAATGCAGTTCCAGCGGCTGCGCAGACAGAAGCTGCCGCGGTGACATCGGCGCAGCAATTCACGGATATTGCCGCTGTCTCCAATCTCTTCGAGATCGAGAGCAGCAAGATTGCTTTGCAGAAGGCTACATCTCCCCAAGTCAAGGAATTCGCCCAGCGGATGATCGATGACCACACGAAGGCAGGGGATGAACTCAAGGCCGCCGCTGATGCCCAGAGCATCAAAGTGCCGACCGACCTCGACGATAAGCACAAGCAGATGCTTGATCAGTTGAACGCAGCGTCCGGCGCGGATTTTGATGCGGCCTATATTCAGATGCAGACCGACGCCCATCACGAGGCGGTGGCGCTTTTCGACCAATTCTCAAAGGGCGGCGAGGCCGGCCAGGTGAAGGATTTTGCGGCAAAGACCCTGGCCACACTGCAGGAGCACGAAAAGGCCGTTGAAGCCTTATCGCAAACTGCGCAGGCCGGCGGTGCCGCGGAAGGGGACAATCCTGCGCAGAACACGACGCTGACCGCCCCCGTGGATCAGAATGCGATGGCCACTAGTCCCGCAGCCAACGCGCCGGCAGCTGCCCCCCCGGCTCCCGCCGCCGCACAGAACGCGGCCCCTGGAGCGGCGCCGGCGGACCAGAATGCCGCCGCCCCTGCCCTTGGAGCCATCGACGTAAAGACCCTGACGCCAGTCGACGTTGGCGGCATCAAGGGCGACGACCTCAAGGGCGTCGAGGTGCTCGACCCGAATGGCAACAAGATTGCCTCAATCAGCGACTTCGTCCTGACTCAGGAGGGTTCACTGGATGCCGTGATCGTCGATTTCGGTGGCTTTCTCGGTATCGGCACGAAGCCTGTCGCCGTAGCCTTCGATGGCCTGAACTTCGTGAGCGATCAGGACGGGAAACGTTATCTTATGGCAGCGATCACGAAGGAGCAGTTAGACGCCCAACCGCCTTACAATAAGGACGACTATGCCAGCAATCGGGACGCGCAGCGTCTGGTTCTGAGCAAGTAAGGCAGGTCTCAGCCTTCCCGGGGCACAGGTCTGATCGCCCTGTAAAGACACCAAGCGTACCCAAGCAGAAATGGCGGTGCCCCCAGCACCGCCATAATCACGCCGCCCAAACGCTGATCTCGATACCTGTCAGGCCCAGGGCGCCGCAGACATCCGATGCGTAAATCAGTCCGGGCCTCAATGCGATCACCGGCCCGAACACCGTCATGCGCGTATAGAGACGGACCTAAACGCCAGCGGAGCCTGTCGAGACCTCGCGCGTTGCTGATCCGAGGTTAGGAGGTCGGCTTGGCTAGAAAACCGCTGGAACTTGACGAGCATCCCGCATTCCAAGAGCGCTTCTGGACGCTGGAAAGGTGGTTCTGGGCCGGCTTTGCACTGGTAGTGCTGGCTGGCTTGCTGGGTCTTCTCGGCGGAGGCGGTTTATTTTCCCGTTCCACTGCACGGGCAGGAACCAGCGCGTTGGACTATCCGACGGTCGCACGCTGGCAGTCCGATGTCACGCTGGAGCTCGATCTGGCGCCGGGGGTAACTACTATCACCCTGCTACCGAGTCTCACCGATGTTTTCGACATCGAACACATTCTCCCGCAACCCGATGAAGAAAATCTAGGCCCTGACGGAATAGTGCTGGTTTTCGGAACGGCATCCGGTGGCCACGTGACCATGGCTGTCCGCGCGAATAGGCCAGGACCGGCTCGCTGGGGAATTCGCCTAGGACCGGATGAGCTATCAATCTCCACCTTGGTCATGCCGTAGGAGGGAACGGATGGAGGTCGTGCTTCGCGCAATCGTCGTCTATCTGCTGCTTTTGCTCATCTTCCGCATGTCGGGGCGGCGAACAATGGCCCAAATGACCTCGTTCGATCTGGTCATGGTCCTCATAGTTGCCGAGACAACGCAGCAGGCCTTCGATAACCGGCGCAATGTTGGCGATCACTACGCTTTTCTCGCTAGACATCGGTTTATCGTATTTGAAGCGCCACCTCCCTAATGCGAGCAGAGTGCTAGATGGCGTCCCAACCATATTAGTACGCGAAGGTAAGGCTAACGAACATGCCCTAAGACGCTCGCGCGTAGAACTGGAGGAAATTCTGGAGGCGGCCCGCAGCACGCAAGGTCTTAGCGCACTTGATGAGATCGAGTTCGCCATCCTGGAGGTTGATGGCAAGATCAGTATCATCCCCAGGCGTAGGAACTGACGCATTTTGCCGTGTTGAGAAGTGGTGCGTCGCCGGTTGTCTTGGGGCTCGGGAGAGACATCACCACGCCTTTAATAGATGCGAGCCAAACAACGCCAATCGTGCATGGGGTTACAACTCGAGCCCTCTCCACTAGCTCCGTGGACGGCAGGATTTCGAGGCAGGTCGAGACGGCACCTTCGAGGAAGCCTGCCGAAGCGCCGGATCGGTGAAGTCAGCCACCTTGGCGGCGCTCTGATCGGCCAGGTCCGCGTATCCGCCGAGCAGTTACGCCATGGCCCTTACGCCTTCCTCGGCCAGAACTGCGTGCTGAAATTGTTGAGCCCGCCGGTGTGGGAGTCTGGGATAGCCTGGAACTTCTCCGGAATCAGCGCTCCATCGCCGCCGTCCTTAAAATAGTCCCGCACCGCCCAAAGCGAGCTTTGCATAAAACTCTCCCAGGTACCGGCGAGGTGGTCCTGCAGATCCTGCGCCTGCTTGGCGGCGCTGGGCTTCCGCTTCGGCGTCGGTCGGCTGAAATCCGGGCGCGATACGACTTTGTGGGCAAAGGTGATGCTTCCGTGCTTCCAATCCTCGTCGACCGAACGCCGCCAGCGATAGCTTACGCGAACGGTTAAGTCGGCGCTGAATCGGGAAGGCCAATGGATCTGGTCATAGACGTAGAACAGCTCTCCGTTCTTGGTCTCTTCCTCCAGCCGACTTTTCATTTGACCGACAGCGAATGACAGGTCCCTGCCCGCTTTCTCGACACTGTACTTGGTCTCGGAACGCTTTTTTGCCGCCTTGGCCTGGCCATACCTGGAGAGGGCCTCCCCAAAACGGTGGAGTTTGCTGGAGACATAGCGCCCACAATTTGAGAGTGGGAGCTTGGGCAGGTCGCCGAGTTGCTCGTCCCGGATGGCCTGGTCAATCAGCGCGCCCAGCTCCCGTTCGTCTATCGATGCGATCGCGCTCTTCTCCGTTTCGGAAAGATTGACTGCACCCATTGATCGACTCCCGTTCTGCGCAAGCTCAAAGCCACGCCAAAAGGTCTGTCGGATTTCGGTCGGGCGCAAGACCAAAGCGGGAAATTTCAATTGTGCAGCAGCTTGTTGCGCAGTTGGTCAGCGCTCCTCGCGTTGGGGGCCTTTGTCATTTCATGTTGCTAATTCCGCACATATCGCGTACTTATGAACATGCAATGAACGAGCAACTACCAGATAAGCTGCTGCGCCTCCTTTCCGTCGGGCGCTTGACGTTCTCGAAGGACGAGGTTCCTTCCCTGCTGGGGATGAGCCCTTCCGCCTTCGAGGATGCGTCGCTCCGTGCCATTAACAGGGGGCGCCTGCTTCGCCCCCGGCGAGGATTCTACGTCATCGTTCCCCCGCAGGAAATGGCCTACGGAGCGCCACCGGCAACGCAGGTGATAGATGACCTCATGGCGCACGAGGGCGCCCCGTACTATGTGGGTCTGCTGAAAGCGGCCGAGCTGCACGGCGCCGCCCATCAAGCGGTGATGACTTTCCAGGTCGTTTCGTCAAAGCGGATGCCGTCCATTCCCTATGGTCGCGGGGTTATCGACTTCTTCTACAATGGCGTCATGCCGCCGGACGAGTTGATCGAGCGCAAACAAACGGAGGCCGGCTTCTTCAATATGTCTTCTGCGGCGCTGACGGCGGCAGACCTGCTGCGCTACCCACGGGCGTCGGGGTCTATAGACGCCGCGGCCTCGGTGATCGGAGACCTGGCGGAGCAGATCGAGGGCTCGGCGATCATCGGCCTGAGGGGTGTCATTCCCACGCCGACGCTTCAGAGGCTGGGGTATATCCTCGAACAAGTGGGTGCTGCCGAGTTGGCGAATGAGGTCGATAAGGTCATCGCCGGCGATAGCCGTCGCGTCGAGCTGGATACTTTCGTCGCTACCCCTCAGGGTGGCTCTGAGGCGCTGGACGACCGATGGAAGGTCGTCGTTCGCCGACCTTTGGAGCTAGACGATGATTCCCAGGAATTTTCCGGCATTAGGTATGAACAACACGTAGGCATTGCCTGCCGTCGTTAGCGGACATCAGGAGTACTATTCATGGCGGGACAAGAGCTGTCCGATCCCATCACGCTTCGGTTTCCGCTGGATGTTCTGGCCGCGATCGAAATGATTGCTGAAACTTCGGATCGCACGCGAAGCTGGGTGATGGTCCGAGCTCTGCGTCTTTATCTGGCGGGCGAAGGGGCGGAGATTCTGAACGTCGCTGATGGCCTGAGGCAGCTCGACAACGGCGAGTCCGAGGATATGGACGACGTTATTGCCCACGCAGATCAGATCGTACGCGGAAATTCCGCTTGATGAAGGTTCGGCTTTCTCAAAGGGCCGCCGACGCCCAGATCAGGGATCGGCACACCTCTTCGTGCAGTACGGGACGCGCAATTTCCTACCCTGACTGAAGTCTAGCGACGGGTTAAGTGGAACGACAGCCCTACTGATTGGTTGGTCTTTCGTACGATAGGAGGACCACATCATGGATCACACGAACCACATTCGCCTTTCCACTATTGAACTCACCCCTGCGGTTTTGGAAGGCGCTATCATTTACGGTGCCGATGACGAAAAGGTCGGCAAGGTCGATCACATCCATGGCGGCAACGTCGGCGGCATGGCGGTAATCGATGTTGGGGGATTTCTTGGTATCGGAGCAAAGCCCGTTGCCGTCCCGCTTAACGAACTCGAGTTCATGCGCGATGAAGACGGCGACGTTCACGCCCTGACGTCGTGGACGAAGGACGAACTGAAAGCTATGCCCGAGCATCACGACTAGCCAATATGGTAGGGCCGGCTCCGATGCGTGCCGGCCTGACCTTACGACGCCCCCTGCTGCATTGCCATTTGACGCGCGAGGGCGTGAGGTAGCCACTCTCCAACCAAGAAAGCAGCCGGCGGATATCGCAGAATTTGTTGCGCCGCCGTTAACCTGATGACGAAGAGCGAAACCACCGAAATCCCGTGATGACGGGACAAAGACCTTAATGCGCTGCAGACGATGTCGGCTTGGGCCGACGTCGTCACCAATGGCTCCCCTTTGACCGCAAGTGGTACCAGCAGAAGCCTATGGAACCTCCAAAGGAGATGGTTGGTTGGCTGTTCGAACGAGAGGCGACACCATGGCTGATAGAATGACGATGCAGGATCCCCGAGAGCAATATCCGAAACCTCCGTTTCCCAGCCAACCCCAGCCGGCGCCGGGTATCGTCGGGAGGATGGAGCCAGCACCTGATCATGGCGAAAATAGCTATGTCGGTGCCGGAAGGCTGAAGGGTAGACGCGCTCTGATTACGGGAGGCGACTCCGGCATCGGGCGAGCGGTCGCCATTGCCTACGCACGCGAAGGGGCTGACGTGGCAATTGGATACCTTTCAGAAGAAGAGAGGGACGCCCAAGAGGTCCTTGCGCTTATCGAGGCTGAAGGCCGCAAGGCGGTTGGCTTGCCCGGTGATGTCAAGGATGAAGCATGGAGCCGAGCGATGGTGGATCGCGCCGCCGAGCTATTGGAGGGCCTGGACATACTGGTTGTCAATGCGGCGCGGCAGCAATTTCGAAAATCCATCGCCGAGCTGACCACCAGCGATTTCGACGCTACCTTCAAGACCAATATCTATGCGCTTCACTGGATTTGCCAAGCGGCCGCTCGGCACTTGCCGCCCGGAGCGGCCGTCATAACCACTGCATCCATCCAAGCCTATGAGCCTTCGCCCATCCTGCTTGACTATGCCACGACGAAGGCTGCCATCGTGGCCTATACCAAGGCATTGTCCAAGCAGCTGATTGACAAGGGCGTCCGCGCCAACGTTGTCGCCCCAGGCCCGTTCTGGACAGTGCTGCAGCCCAGCGGAGGGCAACCAGACAACAAGGTTCGAGAGTTCGGAAAAGACAGTGATTTCGGCCGTCCGGGGCAACCAGTGGAAATCGCCCCAATCTATGTCTTGCTCGCCAGCCAAGAGGCCAGCTTCATCAATGGAGAAGTGTACGGCGTTACCGGTGGCAAGGGGATTGCTTAAAAGCCGCTTAGTCGGACTCAATCTGAAGCGTGGGCGAGGCCGGGCATTCTCAGGAACCGAGCAGATAAGTCGCGGATTTGAGTCTCCCCACTAGCGCGGAGATCCGGGCTCACTTCGCGAGCCTCGACCAGTCCGGCTCGAGCGTCTGGCCCTCGGGGACCGCGAATACAACCGAAGAGCTATCGAAACGGGCGGCACTCTGGAGGATTAGGTATGAGGTGATAACTCCTTTTGCTTCGGCTATGACCGGCCTTCAGAAAGAACGACCGAATGAGCGAAGAGGACGGCATCGGAGGCGTGGCGCTTGATGCTCGCATCAAACTGGCACTCGCCAGGTTTGAGGAGCGGATTTCTGCGTTGGAGAGCTCCGCCAAAACCGACATACGCGATATCGAAGCTGCGTTCTTGGACAAATTCCATGACGGAAATCCGCTCCGGGCTTCGGAGGCGCCCGGCATGGCGAGCGAAGTTTCCTCTGAGCTTGCCCGCTTCTTCAAACGCCGGTCCGATGTCGTCCAGTTGGTGTCACGTATCCTGATTCTGAAGGATCTGATGGTAACGTCCGCACACGCGCGATCGGCTGCTGAAGAAGCAAACATCGGCTCGACCGCTCTTAGGGAACTCCCGGCGCTCTTCAACTGGCTTGACGCGCTACAGACTGGGCGAGATCCCGGCCCCGCGCCGAACGTCACGACCGTGCGTCAGATTACCGAGGCGCAAAGGGCGCTCTATCATGTCCTGGAGAGCGTCAACGATGCTGGTGTCAACGTCGCGGCCAATATCGAGATGCTGGGCGACATCGTCGACCTGCGGATCGAGTACCTACATACGTTCAAATTGACCAACCTTCCTCTCAGCCCGAAAGAAACGTTGGAAAGAATTATGACGCGTTTTGAGCATCAGCCGACGTCCGTGGCACGTCGTGCAGCCCTCGAGCTTTTGAAGGGAAGCATAATCGCGATCATCACCCCTTTGGTGGAACGCCAACTCCCCTGGACCACGATTGTTGATATGTTCGAGCGCCTGCAGCTTGCGATCATCGGACCTCGACTCGAAACCAACCCTTCCGGCACAGACGCCCTAATGATCGTGAGGCGCGATCTTGCGGATCAGGCTGAAGCTCTTGAAGCCCTCATCGCCGACTGCCTCCGGTTCGAGGAAGCGCTGACGGCCCTCTCCGCGAATCTCTTGGAGCCCCGCCCCGGACAAGCCCCGAACTAGTCGCTCGGCGGACCTGTTAGGGCGCCGCCGGGTTTTGCCCACTGACGGACAAATCGGAGCGGCGGCGGAGCCCTGAGGCCGACCGAGTTCTCGGGATACCCGAAATCCGGGGTCAATTCGCGACACAGCGAGACAATTCTGCACAACCGGAAAGAAGACGCATGCTCGTGATACCACGTCGTCGGTTTAGAATCGTTTCGGCCGAATGGAAAAGGAAACTGCAGCATTCCTCGATCGATACTTCGATGTAGGTACTGCCCATTGCGTTTTCCCCATGCCTGTTGTTTCTATCAACAAAAGTAGCTGTGGGGCTCGGTTGATGATTTCGAAGAATTGGCGGCGCACGACCGCTATTATCCTTTTGTTTGGCGCTGGCATGCAGCCGATACAAGCGCAGGCGCAGGCCGATTTGTTCTTCGGGATTGCCAAAGAAATCGTGCGCCAAGGCGTACAGAACGACCAAATTCGGCGTGAACAGTCTCGACAGGTGCAGCAGCAACAAGCCGCCGAGCAAGCCGCGCGAGCCGCTCAACAAGCCTACGAGCTAGAGTTTTATACACGAGCCCAAACCGCTCTGAAGGCGCTCGGGTTCTACGCGATGACCGTAGACGGCAAGCCTGGCCCGGGAACACGAGCCGCTATCGTCGCGTATCAAGCGGCATTCCGTCTCCCGGGAGTCTTCGGAGAAGACCAACTCTATGACCTCGAAATGCGCGCCTCCGAGGGTTGGCGCAGCCTCGACGAACTGGAAATGGCCGAGACCGGCGGCTTCGAGAGCCGAGCCGATTTCGCTAAGGCGCGAGAGGGCGGTTTCACCAACGCCCGGAGTTATCAGGTTGCACGCGAGAAGGGCTTTGCCAAGGCCTCGGACTACGAGGCTTTCCTCAGTTCCGGTGCGCCCGACAAGGCAACTTTCGATGCCAATCGAGCGCGGCTGGCAGCGGCAGAGGCGGCGGTTAGCGCTTGCTTCAGCAACACCCAGTCCCGGAAATGGGGCGAGGCGCTGTCATCCTGCTACGCTGCGTCGATCGCCAAGCCGGCCGAGGCGAGCGTTAAACTCGCTCTCGACGCGGCTCTAGCCGGTGCCCGGGAGGACCTGGCTGTGGGCAAGAAACAGCTCGCCGAAAAGCGTGCGCAACTCGCCAAGCTGCTCGAAGGGTCGGCCAAGCCATCGGCTGCCCAGGCCGACAACCTGCGGGCTGAGGTTAATACCCTGGCTGACGAAATCCTGTTTATCGAACTGCATCTGCAAGCCGGTCGTTGTGGCGACCTGGTCTCTCGCGAACATTGGGAAGACGCGGTGACGGCGTGTGCCAGCGATGCAACGATCGATCATCTGGTCGGCGCCAGGCGTGTCGAAGCCAAGGCGCTGCTAGCCGATATCGATGCCCATCGCGATGCCGCAAATGCAGGCCTCAAAACCGCTCAGGCAGCGGTCGCAGCTGAAGCCGAACGGCTGGCATTGGCAGACGCCAAGACCGCAGCGTCGAGATTGCTTGCGGATGTCGAGGCCTATGGCGAACAAGGCAGCCGCTTCGAGCGCGGGCTCGATGTAGCCCGGGAGGTAGTCGCCCTGCGCGGTGCCGTTGATGGCAAGGACGTAGCCACCATCACGCAACATGCCGCTGCACTGCAGGCGCTTCTTGACGCCGATGGGGCCTATATATCGGCGCGACAAGCCTGGATTGACGCACGCAAGGAGGCCGAGCAACGTGCAGTGCTCGAGGCGCGTCGGCAAGCCGAATTATTGAACGACTTTGTCCTCGCATTCGTCAGCCGGAATGTCACTTCCGCTCATGTCCCTGCCCTGCTTCCGTTGAGCGAAGCGCTTGCCGCGGCGTTGGAGGATGGCAACGCACAGCGCCTCACCGAGGCACAAGCGAAAGCACGCCAGGCCCTTAACAAAATGGGCTTAGAGAATGAACTTGCGAGTTTCGCCGATGCCTATAAGGCCCCGCAGGTCTCTGCGCAGCAGCTCCAAACCGCCGACGCGGAAATCGCCAATGCCGATCTCGCCCTGGAAACAGTTGTTGCCGCATCCCGAGAGTTGATCGACAGCATCGACAGCTTCTCGGAGGCAGGTGGAGCGTTCGCGGATCCGATCGGTGTGGCGCGTGCCCTGGCGCGATTGAAGGCTGCCTTGGCCGAACCTGCGCTTCCGGATCTGCAAGTCTTGCGGGAGGCACTGGCGTCGGTTGTGGAACAAGACCCCGCCTATGCGAGCGCCAATGAACGGCGCGCCAAGACCAACGATACCGCTCTTGCCAATTCCGTTGCCCTGGCGACCGAGAAACTAACGGCGATCAATGAATTCCTCCTGGCTCATATTGCGGCCAACGTAACCGCCGATGACATTTTGGCCGCTGTCGAGTTGCAAATGACGGTCGAGAAGGCATTGGCCGGCCCGGCTTCGGCAGAAACCGTACGAAGCCTAAAGGCCGCAGAGGATGAGCTTGTGGCGCTAAATCTGGAGGCAGCACATGCTGACTTCGTCGGCCGGAAGGCGGCTCGCACGTTGGTCGCGGAGGCCGATACTTCGACCAACGGGCTGGCCATTACACCCGCCAATGCAAGTCTTCTCGAGGGTAGCCCTGACGATCTGATTGTTCTGCGCAACAGCGCCGCACCTCACCTGGCCTATGATCTTTTGGGCAAGCTTCGCGTGGACGGCGGGGTCGCAAAACTCTGTTGGCTTCACGCTGCACCCGGCAACAGCGTGGCCTTGCTCTTGGCACGCCAGCAGCTTGGAGCTCAGGGCATCGCGCGAACGGATCTGGCGCAATGTGAGCACCCGCTGCTCGAAGCCGATCTTGCGGTATTGCGCCGCGGCGACTTTCTAGCCCTGACCCCAAGCGCGGCGCAGCCGTTGGTTGCTGCGTTCGAGGACGGGCGGCTCAAACTGATCGTCAGTATCGCCGGCAGCGACGCTTCGCGAGAAACCGAAAGGCTAACGGCCGACGCCGCGTCGATCGCCGCTCGGGTCAACACCGAAACCGCACGTGGTTTTGGTGTGCTGCGACTGCCGAACGGCAAGGGTGGCATTTGTGCTGCGGTTGCCGACATGCAGCCGCACGGCAGCAGTCTCTCCAAGCGTGCCGACAGTTTCGCGTTCTTGTTCGCCGATCCTCGTTTCACATCGCCGATGTCGACCAATCAGGCCTTTGTCGCCGCGCAGCGCGGCCAATGTTCGGGCCTCTACGCCGCCGCTGCAGATCTGCGGTCTCTGTCAGGCGCACTCCAGCGAGCGGACATTGCGTTCACTTTCGCTCCGATATGGGTAGAAGCGAGCGAGGTGGATGACGAGATCTCGCGCCTGGCACAAGAGAGTACTCGCCAGCAGCAAGAAGCTCAGGCCGCGGCTGCGCTTCTAGCGGCAAAGACCGCGGACCAACGCTCCGCTCTCCAGACGCGTCAGGAGGAACTGCGAGCCGAATACAAGAGCCGTGCGACAGGAGCGCAAAAGGACATTGCCGACCTCGTCCGGGAGGCCGTGCGAACGGAAAATCTCGGGGCGCTCACGCTTTTCCCCGCACTTCAGGAACACCTGCGCGGTGTCGTTGCCGACAAGTGGGTGATCACGGATACTAAAGACACGCTGGCTGACTACGGCACGGCAAAGTGGCAAGGCCGCAAGGTCGAGGCAGTGTTGGTTCGAATAGTTACCGAGCGCGAGAATGCCCTGCTTGGTCTTCACGCGAGCGATTGCGTCGTATTGGGGTATTTGGTCGATCCGGAGTTCCGGATCAATCGCGACCCGGTAGAGGCGGATTGTGCGGACCAGAGCCTCGTGACCCAGTGGTCCACAGGTCGCGGCATGGAAAGCGTCTGGAACCTGAAAGAGGCTCAACAATAGCGCCTCTGTGTCCATCCAATGCCATCGCGGTGCCGGCGTCACTTGAACGGTGCCGACACCCACCCATCCTGTGAGAATTCCTAAGCGGCACAGCCGCGCCCGGCGGGACGAGGAATGCCGCCTCATCCTGAGCAAAACGAATAAAGTCAATTCCGACGGAGTACGACTTCGTCGGTATCGAGCCGATCGGCCGCTTTCAGCAGGACTTCCGCCCGCAGATATTCGAGCTGCTGGGAAACTGGCGTTAATGCGCAAACTCTCTCGCCGCATCTAGGCACCGACGCACCGACACTCGGCGTATTGCACTGGCTAAGACACTGTGGATGATCTTCGAATGCGCATGGTAGACGCCTGAAAATTCGGTGGTTTCCGATGATGCGAACGGTCACCGAACCGAGGGTGGCCGTCAGTCGGGCAGACTGATCGATCATTTCGTGCAAAAGGGCCGACCAATCAACGAACCGACCGGCCCCCCTAGCGAAGAGGAAGCGCCTCTACCATGTGCGCTCGGACCCGCGGAGCACATGGCCAGGCTTTTTACGCCGGCATGATCCGCTCCCCGCTTCTCTTGCGGGAGAGATAGTTAACTCCCGGGGACGAAGGCGCGTTCATCGAGCGCGAAGCTTGATCAGTGTCCACAGTTGCAGAATGGCCCGCGAGAGCGGGCCATTCTTTCGAGCACGGCTAGATTTGGTTCGCTAGAACCACCTGGTGTATTGTGCCATCGGCGTCGTCGAAAATGATCTTCACGGTGTCCGGTGCCGGGTGATTGTCGGTACCGAGAGTTGCGACTGCCACGAAGTCCTTTCCTGCGCCCGTGCCATCGGTGTCGACGCTCAACACGCCGGTCGTGGCGTCATATTTGACGTAGTCATTGACGTGACCGCCCGGGGCCACCGAGAAGAGTTCGGTGAGATCGATCTTGTCTCCTTCGCTCCCATGGTAGTCGACGATCAAGTCAGCCACGCTCGCATCCGACAACTTGAACGTGTCCGCGCCAGCGCCGCCAGTAAGCGTGTCGAACCCCGCACCGCCGAAGAGGATGTCGTTGCCATCCCCACCCACGAGGAAGTCGTTACCCGAGCCACCGATGAGGATGTCATCGCCACCATTGCCGTTGAGCGTATAGCCGCCCACCGTTGCGGGAGTCGTGTCGACAGCGGGCGCCTCATGGTTCGTCGCGCCTACTGTATTCGTCACCGTTCCGTTTGCCGTGGGCGACAGCCACCGATCCTCGGTACCCGTCGAGGTGGCAGAAATGCTCAACTCGGACGGCGAGATAATCGTGAACTTGTTCGAGCTGGAGTCGTAGCTAGCCGTGAAATGGGCCGCAGTCAGCTGGGTGACTAGGTCCGCAGCGGCGCTATCGAAGCGTCCCTCGTCTCCGCTGCCGCCTGTGGCATGTCCGACGAAGTCCGGCCATCCGGAAATGCTGATCTTGATGTTCTCTCCACTTCCCGTGCCAAAGTCGTCGATGCTGTCATAGAAGTCGATCGTATACTTCCATGGGTCGCCAGCAGCATTCACGATCCCGGCTGCCACGGCGAACGTGACTCCCGGGTTGCCGGACAAGGTCACGCTGCCGCCGCTGTCAAGATTGTTACTGCTCCAGGAGCCTCCCTTGGCAGCCAAGGCATTTCCGACCAGAGCTCTGAGAGCGTCATAGACGTTTTCGCCTGATCGAGCATTGGACGCCACGGTGTGGGTGTAGCTCGTTCCGTCAATAGTGAGGGAAACCTTGTCGCCAGCATCGTATTGCTTGGCGAAGGTAATCTTCGTTGATTGCGCCGTTGCGTTCGAGCCGGCGGCGACCACGATGTCGTTGCCGTTACCGCCATCGATGCTGCCCGAGCTGTCCCTCACGACATCAACCGAGCCGGTGGCTGCTGAGACGCCGTTGGTGACATTGTACTTGAACGAGCCACCCGAAGAGCTGCCGGAGTCGGTGATCGAAACCCCATCACCAACCAGCGATGCAGACAGGCTGCTCTGATTGCTCAAGCTGGTGATGTGCAGGCCAGCCTCGCCGGTATCGTTGGCGAGGAGTGCCCATTCCGGCACCACGAACGCCGTGCCGTTGCCGGCATTTGTAACGATCCGGTCGGCACCGGCCACGGTTGGATCGAAGGTGGCGATACCGAATTCGGGCTGAGCGACATAGTCGTTCTGCGCGTTCCCGGCCGTATCCTTGGCGCCCGTCACATCGATAGTGATGTTGGAGAGCGTGGCGTTGGTATCCACGACCGTATAGGTGGCCGTGTAAATCGTGTTGCCATTACTCCAGACACCACCCGTCAGCACCAGAGCACCCGCGAGATCCTGGCCAAATGTCAGGTTCGGATTGGCCGAGGTGTCCATGGCCTCACTGAACTTGACCGTGACCACAAACTCGCCCGGGCCGATATCGGTACCCGTAAGCAGAGTGTCGTTGACGCTGACGTCGAGGACATTCGGGGCAACGTGATCGACCACACTGAGCGT
This sequence comes from Paradevosia shaoguanensis, assembly GCF_016801025.1. Classification (GTDB taxonomy): domain Bacteria; phylum Pseudomonadota; class Alphaproteobacteria; order Rhizobiales; family Devosiaceae; genus Paradevosia; species Paradevosia shaoguanensis. The sequence goes on from NZ_CP068983.1 coordinate 4,274,570, forward strand.
GATCTTGAGGTCGGCGGTCGCCTTGTCGCCGTCACCATCGCGGATGGTGTACTTGAAGGTTTCCGCGGCCCCGGTCGGAACGTCAGCGCCGTCGGCCGTCAGCGTATAGGTGTAGCTGCCGTCCTTGTTAATGACGAGCTTGCCGTACTGACCTTCGATCTCGAAATTGCCTGAGCCATTGGCAGTCGTGTCACTCTGGTTGCCGAAGGCGATGCCTACGACTTCAACCCCATCGGCACCGGTATTGCCGGTGGTGACGTCACCCGTCGTCTTCAGGTCGCCCACAGCCGAAACAAAGCTGGCACGGAGGAGGAACGCGTTGGAAGCATTCTCGGTCGTGCTGATCTGCGTGACCGGTGTGCCATCCGGATTGTTAGCCGGGACAAAGCCCAGGATGTTGAGCGTATAGGGCTGGCCCGCGATGTTCACCGTCGCCGTGGAGTTGGAGATGGTGATGATGTCGTTATCGCGGCTGTCGCCCCAATTGTTCGGAGTCTCGTTGTGATTGAAGTTGATTGTTACCGGACCAACGACAGTCGAGACGCCGTTGATGATGGCCGTGAACGTCACCTGCAGCTTAACGCTTTCCAGCGTGTCGCCCGAGACCGGGAAGTTGAAGTGAGTGAACGTGCCCAGCGTGAAGGCGTCGTTGGTAACCAGGCTGTTCAGGTTCGCCGCCGGAGCGTCCACGAACCCATAGCCTGAACCGCTTCCGTTCGGCCAGCGAATCTCATCGGTCGAGCCGTCGCCATCGCGGTCATAGCTGACCGGGTTGGACGAACCACTCATATCGACATTGGTCCACTTGGCAACAACGTTGGAGACGCCCAACTCATCAACGTTGATAGTCAGCGTCGATTCCGCCGCGTTCGCCACCGGTACGTCGTCGATCACGGCCACGCTCACATTGTTGAACGTGTGGGTGTCATTGTCGCTGTCAGTCGCCTTGAACACACCGTCGAGGTTGATCGAGACAGTCCCTTCAACGTCGTCAGCGGCGTTGATCGCGTGGTGGTCTATATTGTCGAGCAGGGTGAACTTGAACTCACCGGTGCTCGAGTTGAGCTCCACCTTGAACACGCTGCGGTCGACAGCCGGGTCGAAGCCCGCCCCCGCAACATTGACGTAACCATAGAGCACGCCGCCATTCATGGCGAACAACACCGGCTGGCCTTCCGACGTCAGATTGGCCCCGCCTACCAGCGAGACCTGGCCGCTCACGGTATTGAAGCCGTAGGTAACGGTGCCGTCGCCGCCCGTGAGCATGTCATGTAGCTCACCGGTGACGATGTTGGTGGTCACGCCGAGATTGCCCGCCGTGTCCTTGTCGTTGCCGTTCGCCGAGTTGGTATCGTCTAGCCCCCCCGCAAGCTGCTCCTCTTCGACAACGCCGGCAAACGTGCCGACCTGCTGGAAGGGCGTGTTGGCGTCCTTGACGGTGATCGACTGGGTAGCCTGCGACGGATCGCCGTCACCGTCCACGATCCGGTACTGGAAGCTAGCATTCACATCGGAATGGCCCGCGGTGCTCACCGGCTTGAAGGTCCAGTTGCCGTCGGCATCGAACGTATAGGTGCCCTTGCCGGCAACGACGTGTGAACCGGCTATGGCAACCCACGTGCTGCCATTGTCGAACGAGACATGGGTCAGGGTAGCACTGTCTGCACCCTGCGCGTCATTAGCCAGCACATTGCCGCTGATGCCGGCTACACTGTTCTCAAGCACCTCCTGCGCAATGTCATTGACTGCCGTTGGTACGTCGTCAACGATCGAGATCACCAAGTTGCCAGCCGGGGCCGCATCACCATCGGTGTCAGTCACCACAACCGGGAACGTCACCGAGGTGTCGTCGCCCGAGGTATTGTCCAGTAGCTCGTAGCTATAGTGGATCGTGCCGACGCCGGTGTTCGAGTTGAACACGTAGTAGGCGGTCAGAGCACCCAGGCTATCGGTGAACGTCTGGGCGACCGAAGTGAGTGCGTGCCCACCCAGTGAGATCGAGCCAACGCCATCGACCGAATTGAAGCCGATCGTGCCAGAGGTCTTCTCGGAGTCCGTCGCCGCGGCCGAACCGGCGGCTTCGCCAGAGCGAGCTTCCAGGCCGGATTCCGACACCTGCGTGCCGGCTTCGCCAGCAGCTGGGATCGTTACAGTCGGGGCAGAGTCCGCCTGCAGAGTGATCGTGACGGTAGCTACCGACGGGTCACCGTCGCCATCAACGATCTGATATTGGAACGTAATTTCACCTTCTTCACCGGGAGCCGGCGTGTAAGTGAAGGTGCCATCGTCGTTATAGATCACCGAGCCAGCGCCGGTCAGCGAATCGGCCACCAGGCTGATCTGATCCAGTGCCACGCTATCCGCACCCTGCACGTCGTTGCCGAGCACATTGACCACAACCGCCTGGTTCTCAACCGACTGCGTCTTAGCGTCGTCAACTGCCGTCGGAGCATCGTCGGCGATCGCGATCACTAGGTTGCCAGCAGGGGCCGCGTCTCCATCCGTATCGGTGACGACGACAGGGAACGTCACCGAGGTGTCGTCGCCCGAAGTGTTATCCAACAGCTCGTAGCTATAGTGGATCGTACCCACGCCGGTGCTCGAGTTGAACACGTAGTACGCAGTCAGAGCGCCCAGGTTATCGGTGAAGGTCTGCGCCACCGTGGTGAGTGCGTGCCCACCCAACGAAACAGAACCGACACCATCGATCGAGTTGAACCCGATCGTGCCAGAGGTCTTCTCAGAGTCGGTCACCGCAGCCGAACCGGCGGCTTCGCCGGAGCGAACCTCGAGGCCTGCTTCTGACACTTCCGTTCCATCTTCGCCAGCGGCGGGGATCGTTATGGTCGGCTCCGAGTCGGCCTTAAGCATGATGGCCGCCGTCGCAACGGAGACGTCACCATCGCCATCGACGATCTGATACTGGAATGTCACCTGCCCTTCCTCGCCAGCGGCCGGCGTGTAGGTGAAGGTGCCGTCGTTGTTGTAGACCAGCGAACCGAGACCAACGAGCGAGTTGGCAACCAGGGTCACCTGCCCGAATGCAACGCCGTCGGCACCCTGGACATCATTGGCCAGCACATCAACCACCACCGGCGCATTTTCGACCAGTTGCGTGACCAGGTCCGCCATAGCCGTCGGGCCGTCGTCGTTGATGCTCACCTGGAGCACGCCTGCGGCGGTGCCACCGTTGGCGTCCGACACTGTCACGGCGAAGTCGTCGTTGACCTGGTCGGCAATGCCGCGATCGCTGTCGCCATCGGTGCCCACGATGATGTCGCCGTGGTCGCTCGTGGCGGCAGTGAGGGTGTAGGTGTAGTGCACGACCTTATTGACGGTATCGATGCTGTCGATGTGCAGCTTGCCGTAGGCGCCATCGATATTGGTACCCACCGCGATGGCCACGCCATTGATCTTGATGGTCGTGGCGCCTTCACCGTCGGTGTAGGCGAACGCGCCGGTCGTACGTTCGCCGTTATTGTTATTGGGAACATTATCGGCCAACTCGGCACTGCCGTTTGGCAGCCCGGCTTCGTCGACAACCGTGCCGGTCGACCCCGTCTGCGGCAGCGTCAGGGTCGGCAGCTGATTGGAAACGTGCACGTTGATCAGGCCGCTCTCCGCATCGCCATCGCCATCGGTCACCGTCAGCTTGAAGCCGAGGTCGATCTGGGTGGGGCCGGAGGTGCCAACAGTTACGCCTTCCAGGTCGATCTTGGCCTTGCCGTCGATCATCAGGAACTCGACATAGTCGATGGTCTTGCCGGCCGGGGCCGTAATGATCAGGTTCGCAGTTGGGTCGCCAATCTCTGAAACCGAGGCGAACGTGCCATCACTGAAGCGAACGACATAGGCGATCTTGTCACCCGTGCCAGCACCGAGGTTGAACTCGATGCTGGAGGGCGAGACGACGGATGTGGTCGATGGCGTTTGGCCGTTGACATCGGCAATCGTGCCGAAATCAAAACGCGTAAGTTCGTTGGAGTCGAAATTGGCGTTGTTGACGCCCCAGCCGTTGGTCGATCCGCTGATATCGGCGGCACTGACGCTAGGTGCTCCTCCGCCGAGCCAGTTCGTCAGGTTTTCGGGTGACGCCTGCCACTTCCAGCCGCTAAGCACCGCTACTTCCGTGCCGTTTACGCCGCCGGTGGTCAGGACCTGATAGTTTGTGGGGCCGGCGCCGTGTGCGGTGGATGCCGACACCAGCAGTTGCTGCTGGTCGCCGAAGTCAATCGAGCCGAGCATGTTGAAGACATACTGGCCGGTGGCGGCATTGAGCGTAACGGTGAAGATCTGCGCGTCGGCCGGCGGCTCGCCATTATACGTGCCGGTATAGGCCACGAGGCGCGAACCATCATTGCTGGTCCAGTAATGGACGGCTTCACCGCCCGACGTGAGCCCCTGGGGCGGGACGCTGCCAGCAAGGCTTGCCCCGCCGATGCCGTCGGCGCCAGGATGGAATTCGAACGAGCCGGTGTGAGAGGCAACGCCGTTGCCGACGTTGATCGCCTCGACCGGGCCGAGATCCGGGGTATCGTCGTTGACCTTGACCGAGAGCGTGCCGGAGGCCTCGTCGCCATCATTGTCGGTAACGGTGTAATTGAAGACGAGGTTGAGATTGTCCTCGTATTCGATTTCCGTCGCGCCGGTGTTCGGATCGTTGGTCAGCGGGTGCGCCAGCGGCAAGTTCATGGTGAGCGTATAGGCACCCGTCGCGTCCACCACGAGGGTGTAGACGGTGTGGCTGATGCCACCGACCATGATCGTGCCGGTCAAGGTGCCGCCCTGCCCGTTCACCGTCCAGGCGGACGACACGGCATGGGTGGAAGCTATGCCCTGGCCATCCACAAAGATCGCCGAGAGCACACCGGCCGGCCCGGTTTCACCGGCAGCCGTCAGACCTGAGACGACGATGGACTTGAGGCCATCGGCACCCGCCGTGATCGGGAGCGTACCGGAAACCATCGAGGCCTTTTCCGGATCGTCGACGTCGCCATTGGCGCCGTTGACTGTGATCCCGCCCGACTGGCCTTCATCATCGAGGATGATCGAAGCCGTGGCATTGCCGGCTGTTGGATCGGAGTCCTGGAAGGAGAGCTGGCTGCCCAAATCGATATGGCCGGAAGCCTTGTCGCCGTCACCATCCGTAGCTGTCGCCGTCAGGATGATCTTGCCGCCGGCAATGCTGACAACCTGATCGGCGCCATTGCTGCCATGCTGGAGAACGCGCTGCTGGTCGAGCGTCACGGTACCGTTGGCGTCAACGGTGAGGCGGAATACCACCGCGCCGTTACTGTCGCCGATGCGGCCCTCAACGGCACCACCGGAGGTCGTATAGAGCAGGACGTGCTGGCCCGTTGCGCCATCGACGAGACCGCTGTCGGTCCCCTGCGCGCTAACTTCGAGCGCATAGGAGGCCGAGCCGCCATCCGCGCCGAAGTCGAAAGTGAAGGCCGAGGCAAAGCTCTTGGAGTCATCGCTCCCAAGCGTAGCATCACTCACCGACAAGCCGGCGATTTCGACATTGCTGGTTGTGACTGTGGGCACGTCGTCGTTGAACTCGATCTTCAGGGTGCCGGTCGCCGTATCGGCGGCCGACGTGTCGGCGTCAGAGTCACCAACGGTGTAGTCGATCGAGACGTTGACGCTGGCTTCGGTGTTGTCGCCCGCGGTATGCGCTACCGGCAGAAACAGCTTGAGGTCATAAGCGCCAGTCGCGGCGTCGGTGATCTTGATCTCGAAGAGATTCGAGCCCGCACGGGCGCCGCTGACGATGGTCGCGGTCAAGACGCCAGCCGCCCAATGATACTGAACCGTCTCCTGGCCGACAGTGTCGGTCTGGCCGTCCATGCCGGCGAAGCTATAGACCAGCGCGCCGTTGCCACCGCTGCCAGGCAGCGTGCCGGAGAAGGTGGACTCGTTGTTGTCCGGATCAGGCGTAACGGCGATGTCGCCGGCACCGGCATTGGCGTTGCCGCCGGCCAGACCGTCGTCATCGACCGCGGCGAAGGCTTCGCCGGCAGTCGGGGCGAAGTTGGACTCCTTGACCGAGAACACCACCAGCCCATCGCCCAGCGAAATCCCGTCCCCGTCGCCGTCACGGGCAACGATGAGGGAGCCGAAGTCGAGGTTGAGGCTGCTGGCGCCGTTGTGGTCGAGCGGCGCATAGAGCGTCAGCACGGCCTTGCCGTTGACGATCGTCAGCTCGAACACCTTGGCGTTGTCGTCCGTGAAGCCGGTCACCGTGGTGCCGTTCGAGGAGATGTGGACTTCCTTGCCTTCGGAATTGATCGAACCGAAATCGCGATCGGCGAAGGTCTGGAACGAGAAGGCACCATCGGCAAGGGCCCCGTCGGCGCCGAAATTGACCAGCGGCATCAGGTCAACCTGGGCAGAGGTCGTTTCGGCAGGCGCCGTGACGACCTGGCTCACGCCCATGTTGTCAACTACGACGTAGCCGGCAAAGTTGCTCGGCGGCACGATTTCCAGTCGTGCGAGGGCAAGACCATCGAAAACCGTGCCTGTCGCATCAAAAACTGACACTGGGGTCGTGGTCACGGGATGGACCGTTTCGACCTTGAACGTACCAAGGGCAATCTGGGTCCCGTTGGCATCGTAGCCGATCAGGGTCACTTCCTTAACACCGGTATACGCGCCGTTCATGCCGATGGCGGCTGTGTCGAAGGTGAACGTCGTGCCGGGCTTAGCGGTGAAGACGATGGCATTGGAGCCGCTGTTAGCGGGCGGTCCCTGAAGCGTGTAGTCGTTGACAAAGTTGGCGACGACGGAGCCATCGTTAACTGACAGATTAGGCCCAAGATCAGGAGCCTGGCCGTTAACGCCATTGAAGTCGTAGAGGACTTCGACGGTCGAAGTCGTCGGCATGCCCGGCTCGTCCATCTCGGTCGCGGCCGGAGCCTGGGTGATGGCATCCGGGGTGTCGTCATCGACGTTGATCGAGATCGTGCCGGTGGCCTTGTCGCCATCGCCATCGGTGATGGTGAAGCCGAAGTCCAGCAGCAGGTTGTCTTCGAATTCGGTCTCGGTCTCCGAGGTCGCCGGATTGTCCGTCAGCGGATGCACCAGCGGCTGGAGCAGGTTGAAGGTATAGTTGCCGTCTGCGTCGATGGTGAGCGTATAGGCGTTGTGGCTGACGCCACCGACCATGATGGTGCCCGTCAGCGTACCGCCGGCGCCCGAAGCGCTCCAGGTCTGGGTCACGTCGTACTGCGTGCCGACATGGGTGGTCGGGTCGACGTAGATAGCCTTGAGGCCAGCAATGCCGCTCGCCACGATCGACTGCAGGCCATCAGCGCCGGCATCGAACACGATCTTGCCGGAGGCGACCGTGCCCGAGCCGTCATCGCCGGGGCCACCCTGGATGCCGACGACAGTCGAAACGACGTCCTCGTCATCGAGCGTCGAGCCATAGACGGCCTTGAGGCTGACATTGTCGAGCAGCGCGCCGTTTTCGTTCTCGGCGCCCGTGCCGGCAAAGCCGAGCACGGCATTGGGGCCGGTGGCGGTAACAGTCAGCGTGATCTGATGCCAGGTGCCGCTCGCATACTCGCTCGATCCTGGCGGGATCGAGAAGACCTTGTGGCCTTCGAAATAGACATCCATGCCGCTCGAATCCGAGCCATCGCCGCGCGGCGCATACCAGAAGGTGAGCTGGTAGGTCTGGCCGGCTTCGGTGCCAGCGATCGTCTGCTGGATCGTGGCATTGGTATGGACCGGATCGGGCGTGTCGTGCGGGTTGCCGTTGCCCTCGGTGTCGCCATCGAGCTCGATGAGCGCGTTGCCGTCATTGGGCGCAAGGCCGCCAGCGCCGCCGGTCTGGACTTCGAACGGAATGCCATCGGCGCCCTTCGTCCAGCCATCGATGCTGCCATAGATCTCCCAGGCGGAACCCGTGAGCCCATGTCCGAGCTCGAAGCTGCCGTTGACGATCAGGTCCGGACCAAGCGTGGCCGCATTCGGCACAACCTGAATGACAGTCGGGCCGTCATCCTTGAAGACGATGGAGGCGCCGATATCGACCGACTTGGTGGTCGTGTCATGGTCGAAGTCGGTTGCCGTCACCTCGGCGCGCACGACCCCGTGGAGGTCGATGGCGTCATTGGCGTCGGTGCCATCAGGGTGCTTGAGCGCGAGGTACTGGGCCACGCTCACGTGGCCGGTGGCATCGATCGCAATCGCGAAAGCCGCGGGGCCGCTGCCATCCGCTAAGGTACGACCGACGATCAGGCCATCTTCAAGGAAGAGGTAGATGTGCTGGCCGGAAGTGGTGGAAAGGCCGGAGTCCGTGCCATTGCCCCCGTTGATCGTCAGCGAGACCGAATAGGTGAAGCCGTCATCGGCTCCGCCCACCGAGTTGTAGGTGACAACGGGGTTGCCGCCATTGGTGGCATAACCAAGCGCGCTTGACGCGTTGGTGACGCCGCCGAAGAGGTCGGCAACGGCCTGGGCGGAGGTATCGTTCTCCTGGAGCCCGGCGGTCTCGTCGCGGACGACTGCGGCGCCGCTCGCATGGAGATCGAAGGCCGGCACGTCGTCGGTGACATTGACCGTCACCTTGCCCGCCAGGGACACCTTGTCGCCATCGCCGTCGGTGGCCTCGATGATGGCGCCGAAATCGATCGCCAGCGAATCCGAGTTTTGTGCGTGATCGATCTGATCGGAGAGCTTGAAGGTGAAGTCGCCGTTCGCGCCGATTTCGAGCGTGAAGAGCGTGTGGCCAGCGGCGGTCGCCGTCAGGGTATTCCCGACGATGCTGTAGCTCACGACCTCGGCGTGCGAAGTGAGGTTAAGCCCATTCAAGGTGGCAAGCGCATCGGCGGCAAAGCCGAAGCCACCGCCGGCAGCCGGGCCATCCGCACCGAAGTCCACGAGACCTGCCAGCGAACCGGTCGCCGAAGCGGCGCCGGCACCTGCGACGGACTCACTACCCGCGGACCATTCCGTCCGGATCAGGGCTTCCTCGACCGTGATCGACACCGAGTCTTCACCAGCAACCGGGCCATCGTCCTTGAACGAAATAGCGGAACCGATATCAACCTGCTTGCTGACGGTATCGCCGTCGAAGTCGGTGATCGACACAGCGACGCGCACGAGGCCGTTGAGCGAAACCGACTCGTCGTTGTTGGTCGTATCCGGGTGCTTGAGCGAGAGATATTGCGCGATGCTCACATGGCCGGTGCCATCGATGGCGATGGCGAATGCCGCCTGCCCGCCTGCGATGCGACCGACGATGAGGTCACCTTCGACGTAGAGCGTGATCGGCTGGCCGCTGGTCGTCTCAAGACCCGAAGCCGTGCCGTTGCCGCCGACGATTTCGAGCGCGACGACCGTATGCGAGACATTGCCGTCGTCGTCGGCGCCCATGCCCGTCGCGATGGTGACGAGCGGTGCATCCGAGGCGTTCGTGGCGTAGCCGAGTGCCGTCGGGGCGTTCGCGACGCCACTGAAGAGCGCGGCGACGTCCGAGGCGGTGGTGTCATTGCCCTGCTGGCCGGCGCTTTCGTCGATCACGATAGTCGTGTCGCCGTTCCGCTCCGCCTTGAGATAGGGAATGTCGTCGGTGATGTTGACCGTCACCTTGCCATCCAGCGAGACACTGTCGCCGTCGCCGTCAGTAGCGACGATGACCGAGCCGAAATTGATGGCCAGGTTGTTCTCGTCGGCCATGCCGGGGGTGGGAGCCTGGTGGTCGAGCTGGTCATAAAGCCTGAAGGTGAAATCGCCGTTGGCGCTGATTTCCAGCGTGAAGACCAGGTGATGCGAACCGGTCGAGGAGATCGCGGTGAGCGTATTGCCCGAAACCGAGTAGATCAGGTCATCGCCGTGGGCCGTGAGCCCGAGCGCCGTCAGAGTCGCAACGGCATCGGCGCTGAAGCCGAACCCGCCATTGGCGCCAGGACCGTCGGCACCGAAATTGACTAGGCCAGCGAGCGAGCCGCGGGCAACGGCGACGCTGCCTTCGGTGTCGTCGATATGCTCGGTATCCGAGCCATCGGCATTGCCGTCGTTCGGGCTGGTGCCCGCCGAATAGGCCGAAGAGATGTCGTCTTCGTCGACCGTGATGGACACCGAACCTTCGCCGGCCACCGGGCCGTCATCCCTGAAGACGATGGAAGAACCGATATCGATCTGCTTGCTGACAGTGTCGCCATCGAAGTCCGTGATCGACACGGCGGCGCGGATGAGGCCGTTGAGCGAAACCGACTCGTTGTCGCTCCCGGTATCCGGGTGCTTGAGCGAGAGATATTGCGCAATGCTGACATGGCCGGAGCTGTCGATAGCGATGGCGAAAGCCGCCTGCCCGCCCGGGATGCGGCCAACGACCAGGCCATCCTCAACGGAAAGCGTGATGGCCTTGCCGTCGGTAGTCTCGAGGCCCGAAGGCGTGCCGTTTCCGCCGACGATCTCGAGCGCAACGGTGAGCTTGGCAGCATCGTCCGCGCCCGAACCGGTCACGATGGTGACGAGCGGAGCATCGGCGGCATTGGTCGCGTAGCCGATGGCAGTGGACGCATTGGCGACGCCGTTGAAGAGCGCCACCACGTTCGCATCGGTGGTGTCGTTGCCCTGGAGCCCGGCGGTTTCATCGATGACGATGGAGGTTTCGCCGTTCTTCTCGGCCTGGAGATACGGAATGTCGTCGGTGACGTTGACCGTCACCTTGCCATCCAGCACCACGCTGTCCCCGTCGCCATCGGTGGCGACGATGACCGAGCCGAAATTGATGGCCAGGTTGTTCTCATCAGCCGTGCCGGGCGTCGGCGCCTGGTGGTCGAGCTGGTCATAGAGCCGGAACGTGAATTCGCCATTGGCGCCCAGTTCGAGCGTGAAGATCGTGTGGTTGGCAGCGGTCGCGGTGAGCACATTGCCCGATACGCTGAAGCTGAGCGCATCGCCATGCGAAGTCAGCCCCAGCGCAGCCAGGGTCGCCGCCGCATTGGCAGTGAAGCCAAACCCGCCATTGGCCCCCGGGCCATCGGCACCGAAATTGACCAGACCAGCGAGCGAGCCACGTGCCACGGCGACATTGCCAACCGTGTCATCGAGATGTTCGGTGTCCGAGCCGTCGGCATTGCCGTCGTTCGGGCTGGTGCCGGCCGAATAAGCCGACGAGATGTCATCTTCATCGACGGTGATGGAGACCGAACCCCTGCCCGCCACCGGACCGTCATCGCGGAACACGATCGCCGTGCCGATATCGACGGTCTTGGAAACGACGTCGCCATCAAAGTCGGTCGCGGTGACGACGGCCTGGATGTGCGTGCCCAGATTCACCGCATCGTTCGGATTGGCCGAGTTGGGATGCTTGATGGAGAGGTATTGGGCAATGCTCACGCGGCCGGCATCGTCGATGGAGATGGCGAAGGCCGGCAGGTCGCCCGGATCGGCATGACCATCATTGTTAAGGTCGATGCGGCCGACAATCAGGCCGTTTTCGACATAGAGGCGGATCGGCTGCCCCTCTGTCGTCTCAAGGCCGGAAAGAGCGCCGTTGCCACCTGCCACGGCCAGCGCGACCGTGAAGGTCAAGCTGTCGTCGGCACCAACACCGGCAAAGGCGACCACCGGCTGGCCGCCGCGCGCATAACCCAGCGCGGCGTCAGGCACCACGCCCGCGACGCCAGCGAACAACGCGGCAACCGCCGGCGAGGTGGTATCATTGCCCTGGTTGCCGGCGCTTTCGTCGCGCACGACATTGTGGCCGGTGGCTCCTGCAACGAATGCAGGGATGTCGTCGGTTACGTTGACGGTAACCTTGCCATCGAGGGTCACGCTGTCGCCGTCGCCATCGGTGGCGGTGATGATGGAACCGAACTCGAGCGCCAGATTGTTGTAGTCGGCGCTGCCCGGGGTGGCCGGCGCAGCGTGATCGAGCTGGTCGTAGAGCTTGAAGGTGAAATCGCCGTCAGCATCCAGCTGGAGCGTGAACACCTTGTGACCGCCGGCGCTGGCGGTGAGGGTGTTGCCGGAAAGAGCATAGGTCAGCGTCAGTCCGTGCGAGGTATAGCCCAGCGCCGCCATGGTCGAGGCGGCATTGGCGGCGAAGCCGAAGCCACCGCCAGCGGCGGGGCCATCGGCGCCGAAACTGACGAGGCCGGCAACCGAGCCAGACGCGGTGGCCGGCATGCCATTGGGCCATTCGAAGGGGCCGGTGTTCGAACCGTCGCCTGTACCATCGAGCGGGCTGCTGCCCACGGACCACAACGTCGCGATATCGCCTTCGTCGACGGTGATCGAGGTCGAACCACCGGTGCCAACCGGGGAGTCGTCGTCCACCGAGACAGTGAACGAGCCGTTGACGGCGTCGCCATCGGAATCGGTCGCGACGAAGTTGAACTTGAGCGAGATGTTGTCTTCCGTGCCGCTCTGCGGGTGATCCAGCTTGTCGAGCAGGATCACGCGGAACGCGCCCTGCCCGTCGTCAGAAAGGCTGACCTCCATGACGACCCGATCACCGGCCTTGCCGATGAGCACGGTGCCATCCTCGTTCGCGGTGAAGACGACGGCGACGCCGCCAGAGGTCAGCGTAGCGTTGAGAGTAACGGGATTGGCAGGATCGAAGGTGACGCTGCGGTCGCCCACGCCATCGGGCTTGTCCTGGACATAGCCGCCCGTGCCGGACGTGCCGTCGGCGCCGCTATCGACGCCATCGGAGCCCCAGCTGATGTGGAGCGAGCCGCCGACGACGGCGAGCCCTGCATCGTCGCCGACGCCACCCGGATTGCCGTTCTGGAGCGCATCTTCATCGAGGATGAAGGACTGGCTGAGCGAGATATTGGCGAGATAGGTGCCGTGGTGCCCTTCAGTGCCGGGGCCATCCACCGGATTGGTGCCGGAGGTACCGACTTCCTTGAAGGTCAGCTTGTCGAGCTGCGCGTTGCCAGTCGCGGTCACGACGTAGGAATAGACCTGCATCGCGTTGGAGGGATCGATCGTGGCGATCAACTGGTCGCCCCAATAGACTTCGAGCCGCGCCGTTTCCGGGAACGGAGCGCCGGCTTCGAATTGGATGGCGTAGGTCGTGCCTTGGGTCAGGCCGGACACTTCCTGCGAGATCTGCATGTTGCCCGGGGAGGCAGCCATGTCGATCATCGGGGCGCCGCCGGAGGCGACCATGTTGAGATAACCGCTACCGACGCGCTCGAGTTGAGCCGTCTCGGCACCGTTCGAGGTCATCTGCCAGCCGGCGATGCCATCGTTGTCGATGCCGCCGTAATTGCCCTCGCCCCAGGATTGATGGTTGAGGAAATCCCCTTCGCCACGGAAGTCGCCATTGACGAGGAAGTTCTGCCCGCCGGAGCCGGCACCGATCACCGGCACGTCATCCTGCACGCTGATGGTGAAGGAGCCCGGACGCAGCCCATTGAGGGCGTCGCCATCGGCATCCGTCACGACGATGGCCGAGGAGAAGTCGATTGCGGAAACGGAGGTCGAGCCGTCCGCCGAGGTGCGCAGCGCGTGGTTCTCGCCGTCGCCGGCGACGTGATCGAGCTGGTCCTGGAGGTCGAACGACCAGGTGCCATTGGCGTTCACGGTCAGGGTGAACACCGTGCCGGCGGCGGTCGAAGCGGTCAGCGTGTTGCCCACGACCGAATAGGTCACGGCCACGCCATGCGAATAGAGCGTCGGCAGGTTGGCGGTGTCGATGCTGACGGTGAAGGTGCCCGGGCCATCGGCGCCGACCTTGACCATGCTCGACAGCGAGCCCGAAAGCGTGCTGGAGGTTTCGTCGTCGCTGTTGGTGTCGCCCGGCTCCTTGTTGCCGACCTGGTTGTCGCCGGTGGCGGCGCCAGCCATGCCGTCTTCCTGGACGGAGGCTTCGACGCGCGGCGCCTCTTCTCCGCCGATCTGGACCGGCATGTCGTCGTCGACGGTGATCGTAAAGCTGCCGTTCACCGTGTCGCCGTCGAAATCGCGGGCGGTGAAGTCGAAGGTCAGGGAGATGTCGTTTTCGGCGCCGCCCGGAGCGTGGTCGAGGGGGGCGAAGAGCTGGAAGTTGAACTTGCCCGAACCATCGTCCGAGAGCGAGACGCGGAAGACTTCCACCTTCTCGATCTGCTCGCCTTCACCAAAGCGATAGATGAAGCCGCTCAGCACGGAGCCGTCGTTGGACAGCTCCATCGTGACGGCTCGCCGCCGGAATAGAGAGCGCCGGGCACCTGCCCTTCGCTGCCGGTGGCGCCGCCGGCCACGTCGATGGCGGTCGAGGTGAAATAGACCGCGCGGCCATAGAGCTTGCCGTCGACGGTGTCCTGGAGGAAGGAGCCATCCTCGCCGGTGGTGTCGCCGTGGTCGCCGCGATCCGCGCCCCAGGCAATGCCAAGGTCGCCCGTTGCGGATGGCGAGTTGGTCGGATGGTCACCCTCGTTTTCGTCGCCGATACCGCCCGGCAAACCATCTTCATCAACGACGGCGCTGCGCGGGGCTTCGGTGAGGATCGGGCTGTCGTCTTCGATGTTGAGGACGAGGATCGAGCTGGCGCTGCCGCCGCGGCCGTCGCTGACGGTCACGGGGATATTGAGCGTCACCTGGTCTTCGGCGCTCGGATTGGGATGGTCGATCGGGCCCTTGAGCTCGACGACGTAGTGGCCGCCGCCTTCCGAGGTGCGGCCTTCGGTGATGGTGATGCGGATGACTTCAACGCCACCGGCGCGGCCGATGAGCACGTTTTCGCCAGAGGCGTCCCAGACGATGTCGAGGCCGCCCGACTTGAGGGCACCGGCCGGGGCACTCAGGACGAACTGCAGGGCATCATTGTCCGGATCGCTGACCGGGAGCTGGCCCTGGAGCGTCGAGGAATTGGTGGTGTCGTTCGAGCCGAAATCGTCGAGGTTGCCGAAGGCCAGGCCTTCATCGGACACGCTGCCCAGCAACATGCGGGCGCCGCCGAAGCTGGGGCGGCCGTTGACCGCGCCTTCCGGCAGGTCAAAGGTCGGGATGCCGCGGAAGAGTTCGGTCGGCGGCAGCAGGTCGCCGTAGCCGATACCGGGGCCGATGCCGGCGGGGTCGACCCAGCCGAAATTGCCGTGCGAGCCCTCGGCGCCACCGGCGGGGCCGGCTGCGGCCTCTATGCCGTTTTCGGTGAAGAGCTGGGCCACGGTCTGGGCCGGGATCTCAACGGTGCCGATGAAGAGCGTCAGTCCCTGCACGGCGCCGCCGGGGATCACGACGATCGAACCGTCCGGCTGGACGAATTCGAGATCGGCTCCGTTCTGCCGCATCTGGCTGATGTCGGTTCCAGCCGGGAGACGCGCAGTTTCGCCCTCACCGATTTCCACGACGACGCGCTCGGGCGCTGCCGGCGTGTTGGCCTGGGCTACCCGAACGACTTCCGGTGTTGCAGCCTCGACTTGGGGGTTATTGTGGAACTCCTGAGTACCCGCATTGAAAGTAGCGGTGCGCAGGTCTTCGGAAGTCAGGTTCTCAGAAATGACTTCACGATTGGACGAACGGTCGAACTCGTTATTGATAGCCACGATGTCCCCCTGGGGGCTGAAAGCCGGATTAACACTCGATTAATCACGGGTTTCACATCGAAGCCTTTTAGTTGGAAGACCTGTTTTTCGCGGGAGATATAGCCGGTTATACAGTCACCCTACTTTCTTTATTAACCCTAACGGATTTTATAGCCGGCTATGCACCGACCTTTTCTTGCCTCCGATATTTTACAGAATTGTCTAGTACCGGGCCGTGAGGAACAAGGAGACCTGATCGGGCTCAACCAGATCGGTAACGTAGCCGACGAACAGTTCGTCGCAAAATGGCGGTACTCCCACCAACTTCAGGTTCGCTGCGACCCTGCTTTCTCCCAGACGAAGGTGGGCGACCGCGTAGACGCAGTCGGCTGTGTCCCGCAGACGGAAGTTCTGCAAGGGCACTTCGAATTCGACCGCCAGGTCGTCCCTGCCCTCCGCCTCTTCGCCGCACGCCAAACTCAATTGGCGAAAAAACTCCCCGTTCGCGCTGATAAGCTCTCCGCTGTCATTCAATACAGCGGCGGCGACGGGTGCCGACAACAGATACGCCGCCGCAATCAGTGAACTGTCCCCGAACGCCCGAAATCTGCGTGCCGTTGAGATCAACGCTTTGACGATCTCGGCTTGGAGAGGCAGCCGAAGTGCAACTCCTCGCTCCGAATGACCGGCAATCATCCTTTCGATCACCGCCTCCACCGGCCTTCCCTGCTGCGAAGCTAGCTCCTCGACAGCTGCAAGATAAATCGCGTCGAGCAAGATCTCGACGCGCTTGCCTTCGACCATAAAATAACGGCGTTGCGGGTCTTCGGAGGGAGAGTTCTTTTGTGGCATTCTTCGGAATGTAGGCTCGCACGAGTGAGCATACACCTAAAGCACATTCAGCCGGACCGGTAGCGTCATCGGTCACCGAAACCACCAACGCGCATTCAAGGCGCCTCCCTAAAGGAGTCGTGACGTATTCGCCGCGCCGCCCGCGCTCCGGACGTCAGCTGCGTATTTTTTGACCTTTGAAGTCGCGCATCGGTCTCGGGGTCGATGGGCTACTTCGTCCAGGCAGTCCGGCGTTAAATCGTTCATTGTCGAGGCAATGGCGGGAACAAACGACGTCGCCTCGCTACACGTGGCTGCCGCTACGCTAGCCGCGAAAATATCAAGTCCGTTCGTCCTGGCTAGCTTCCCGCCCAGATTCAGCATGACGGTCCCCGGCGGCGGCATTGTCCGCCACGTCAAAGCCCAGATTATGCCCTCGAAGCGCACGCGCTGGCTCGGCGCGTCTCCACAGACATTGCCGGCAGCTATTTTCGGGCAAGCCCGAACGATGGCGCACTACCGATGGCGTCGCGATATTGTTGGGCAGCATCGGCATCGATGCCCCAAGCTGCCGAATTCTCCGGTGTGACCTTGGAGAGCACCTCGGTGATGCTCGCCACCAGTATCTCGCGGTCGCCCTCCGACAGGTCCGCAAAGTGCTCTCGAATTGGTTCCTCAGCCTCGTGGGGCGCGACGTGCTCGCCCATCAACTGTGCGACCAGGTTCTGAATACGTGTTCGTTCGCGCAGTTCGACGCTACGAGGGCGGCGCTGCGTCGCTACCGCGGCGACGTAAGAGGGCGCTGACATCTCGTATGCATCCACGAGCGTCTCGGCCAGCAGAGAGGCATCCGCGAACTCGTAGAAGGATATGAGGCCGGACAGATAGTTACCTCGATTGATCCCGATGAAGGACATCGGCGGCAGGCCGCGCGCCAACAAAGGGATGTTGCACAGCACTCGGCCCACGCGCTTCATCGAATCGTGAAGTGCGAAGGGGCTGCCTTGATGGCGAAAGGTCGGCATGTTACCACAACAAGTGCCGTGTAGCCGGTCGGCAGTGCCCGCCGTACCACTACTCTCCGAAGCGGCAGTACTGTGCTTATTGACTTAACACCCGCCAATTCAGGCGGGTGTTCTTTGGATCTGGGCACCAATCCTTCATAGACAACTTGCTCCTCGTTCCATTCCAATGACAGCCGCATGGTGATACGAGCGGCCTGCCGACGGCCGGCGGAGTGATCCGCAGAAGAACGGCGTCTCCTGGGCCTCGACCTTCTAACTCGAACAAGACCGAGTATGGCTGACAGACCCGCACATGATGCCTTCCAAGCTACGTGTCGACCCTTGACTTCGGCCTTTGCGCTCGCACTATCCGGGCCGAAGGTTCCCTCTGCGACGTGCCAGCATTCCGGTCCGGCAATTGTAATTTTTGCCGATTTGCGGGGAACCGGGCGCAATCTAGGATACGTCGGGAGGTACCCATGTGCACCGATGAACCGATGATCCCGGCCGAACTCGTGCGACTATTGCTCAGACGCAAGGAATTGCAGGACGAGTTGGCAGTCGTTTGCGACCGTATCGACGCCTGTACGATCGAGTTGATCGAGAAGCAAACCGATCCATCGCCCCGCCGCCCCATCAGGAGGCTGTCATTTCACTAGACTCGTCTGCTCCCGGTTCAGGAGATCCGGCATGATTCCGGAATCTTCCGGGGCAACGCCCTTCGGAATCTTTCTTCTCGCGGACGACTTCCTCCAGGCGGCGCGCCTCGTGACCTCCGCCTCCGGATCGCCCGCCCAGGGGCCTGGAAGGTTGCTCAGCTATCACGCTGTCGAGTTGTTTCTGAAGGCGTATCTGCGATCCCGCGGCGAAAGCATAGCATCGCTGCGCGGTCACGGTCATGATCTGGAAAGCATGCTTCGGCAAGCGGAAGCCCTGGGCTTGGTTTCTTCGCCCAAGGTGCGCAAGTTTGCGCGCAAGATTGGATGGCACAATGATTATGTACGGGCTCGCTATCTTGTGACGCGAGCCGAGGGGGCCGATGCGGCCCGGCGAATTCTCGGATGCGCCGAGGAAGTCAGGGAGCAGGTCCGCCGGGCATTGTCCTTTGACGAATTCGGCAATCCGACGGCCACTCATTGGCTGGGGCCGTTACCTGAGGACTATGCGGTGCGCGAAGTTTAGGCTCGGACTGTCGTGTTGGTGGAATGGTCTTGGGGATCGTAGTATCCATAGAACGTTCACGACGAAGCTGCGCCGGCCGTTAGCACTCCGAAACGATGGCCGGCGCGGTGTTGTCCCGACAAGTACCGTTCACGTGCATCTCGCAGAACAACCTTTCCCATCGTGCCTGGGCGTTGTCGATCGCACCACAATCGATGGCATCGGCAGCTCGATCATTTGCCGACGATATCAATCTTGAAGTCTCTCCCGCGCCATTGTTCGCGGGCCGGGTCGAAGAATGTGAATTGCACCGAGCTGATACCCGTCAGCGCCTCCGGATGGAGATGGTAGACGAACATTCCCAAACCGTTCTCGACCAGTTGAACGTCCTTGACCCGTCGCCAATTGTTAAACCCGATATGAAGGGACAAGGGCTGCGTCGCCTCGATCGAGAGGCCTCGCCCGACGGGTAGCCGAGAAAAGGCGCTCGTCTCGCGCCAGTGCCATGTCGCCGCCACCGGCGGCGCCCCGCGATATCGCGTCACCACCGCGTCGAATTGTTCGGCTGGCGTACCAGTCTGGTGCGCCGCCAGCAGCTTCAGGAATTCGCTATGAGCCCAGACCAGTGGCATGGCGCTGCCCGTCGGCTTGCCGGTCTCGAGCCCGAAATCCGTGATGTCGGCACTATCCCATATCTGCTCGGGGATCAGCCCGCCACGCCCCACCATGCGCATCATCGCTTCGAGATAGGGCGTCACGTCCGCCCCCTCGGAAAGAGCAAAATGTCCGCGCTCACCGGTCAGCAACGGCCACAGGCGTCCCACGCCCTGCCCGTCGAACGGCGCGCCGTCTTCGTGCTCGCCATAACCATCGCCATTATAGCGATAATAGCCGATGCCCGCCGGCGTCTGTGCGGCGAGTAGCTTGTCGACCAGCTTCACCGTCGCCACGACCCGCGGATCATCGGCCGATCGCAGGCCGGTGCGGACCAGATAGAGAAACTCCATCCCGATCAGCTCGCCCGCCGGCACATCGCCATGCATGACATTGCGCCGGCTGACGATCCCTTCCGGCCCACCTTCGTCGGGTCGCGGCGCAAGACGGATATAATAGCCCGGCAGCCCGAGATCGCGCCCCAGTCGCCCATCGACCACATAGGTCCAGTCCTCGATGCGCTCGTTCCAGCAATCGGCCAGCGACAGCAGATAGTCGCGGTCGGCGCCCGCGTAATAGTCGGCCGAGGTCACCAACGCCGCCACGACCACCGCCAGCGTAAAGGGGCTCGCCCCGGCATTTTCCTCCCATCTGTCCTGGTCGCTCATCGGGCCATTACGCACGATGAAGTCGATCGCTGTGCGCACCATGGCCATTTCGGGCGGCGAGTTGGTGAGATGCCCCACGGCCCGCAGCTTGGAGGCCAGCAGCACCGGCAGGGCCACTTCATCGAGCTGCTTGCCGGTCCAGTAGCCGCGTCCGTCCGGGTAATAGTTCTGTGCCCAATTGCCTTCCGGCGCCTGCGTTCCGATGAGATAATCGAGCGTGCGGCCGGCATCCTCATACTGGCCCGCAGTGATGAGCGCGAACGCAGCCTCCACCGTGTCGCGGGTCCACACCAGATGATAGCCGCCGGCATCGTCATGGCTCGCCCCCACGGCACGCTGAGGCTCGCCACCACCGCCCCCGCGTAGGTCCGGTCCTCATGCACCTTGATGACCATGGCCGAAAGCTCGGCCGCATGCCGGGTTTCCGGTGACGCGTACGGCAGCTTGAGCGTGCGTCCCCAATTCTCCCAGCCCGAAACGAAGAGCGTGCGCGTTTCATTGTAGTCATCGGCCAACGCCGACCGTGCCAGCGTGCGCGCGCCCTCGGGGGTTTGGGAGAAGCCCAGCGCCAGGATGCCGTTGGATGCCGCCAGTTCCCCCATCAGCGCGATATTGCCGTTGCGCGCCGCCGGATATTGCCAGGTCATCCTGCCGTTGCGGGCAAAATCCTGCCACCCGTCAGACGTCCCGACATAACCCGCGCTCGTCCGCGAGAAGCCCGTGTCCGCGTAGAGACAAAGCGCTGCCTCGCCCTCCGAGGCCATGAGATCGGCTCCGGCAAATCCGGAATTGGTCGGCATGCCGTTGAGATGCGGCGCCACCAGCGCATGCAGCTTCATGCCCTCGCCCGAAAGCGCGAACCTGATCAGCAGCACATCGCGTAGCGGATGGGGCAGGAATTCCAGTTCCAGCCGGAAATCATCGCCCTCATGAACGACGCTGGGCAGCGGAACGTAGGGCCTTGGCAGCGACAACAGATAGCGCTCGGTGCGCTTGACCTCGGTCCAGCCGTTGGGACCGGCGACGATGAAGCCGAGATCGCGAATTTGTGGCCGGCCTGTCGAAGGCCAATAGACCTCGTTAACGATACCGTGCCCTAGCGTCGCCCAGACCCGGCTCGGTCCCAGGGCAGTGGTGACCATGTCCTTGTCGCTCGAGGACCAGGTCGGTGGCGTTCCGGGTCCACCGGGAGCATCCTGCACTTCATCCATGAACAACCTGCCCGATGCTCATTCCCGGCTGATTTTCTGAAAACGCGAATTAGGCCATCCCGGTTGCGGTTCGGCACCATCGCGCAACAGCAACTTCACACCCGGCGCGCGCGTTCTAGCAAGCGCACGATTGAGGGGGAAAATCGAGCGCCGCAGCAGGAGACGCTCATGGACAGGCATACGGAAGACGAGGTCCGGGTAACGGCCTATCAACTTTGGCAGGAAGGCGGTTCGCCCGACGGCCGAGATCAGGAATTCTGGTTCGAGGCGGAGCATCGGCTTCGCGATCACGATGCGCTTGCCGACCAGGCCGTCATCGAACGTCCCATGGTCCAGCCCGAGCGGGTCGATATCGACGGCCGCTAGCGTCGAGTCACAAGAACCGGACGGCCGCGCCCGGTTCTTGCCGCCCTAGACAATGATCGCCGAGTCATTCCACAATCGGAACCCGCCCTTGAAGGCCAGCGTGTTGTCACCGCGCCGGGCGCTGGGCGGCATCTCATCAAGCTTGTCGACATTGCCGCCGCCGATCACGATGTAGTCCGGCTCCAGCGCCGCCGCGAGCCTGTGCACCACATCGGCTACTGCCTTGCGCCATGCTGCCTTGCCGTTTTTCTCCAGCGCCCGCTCGCCAACAAAGTCCTCAAAAGTCTTGCCCTTCTTGTAGGGCAGGTGTCCCAGTTCCATCGGCTGTGCCACCGAATCCACGATCATCGCCGCCCCCAGCCCCGTGCCGAGCCCGAGGAACAACATGCGCCCGCCATCATAGGAGCCGATGGCCTGCATCAGCGCATCGTTGATCACCTTGACCGGCTTGCCGAATGCCCGCCCGAAATCGAAACCTTCCCAGCCCGGGCCGAGATTATAGGGATCGAGCACCACCCGATTATGCACTACGAGCCCCGGATAGCCGACACTGACGCAATCGAAGCTCCAGTCCGCGATCACCGGCTGGAGGCGCGTCATCATGTCCGCGGGCACGAGGTCGGGTCCGGACGCGATACGGCGCTCATCGTCCCCCGAGTTCAGGCGCACCTTGACATGCGAGCCCCCAATATCGATGGCCAGGATGACCTGCTTCTTCTGCGCTACACCGCCTGCATTCATCTTCGTCCTCCAGCTTAAGTCCCCGAGCATGACATCGACTTCGCCGCCACAAAACGCCAAGCGTCTCCGTCGCCATGGATGCGCGAAACTGCTGCGCCACTTTGTGGCCTATCTGCGGGGGTACGGATCAACGGTGTTACCGCGAATTCTCGCGGGCGTTTCCTGAGGCTGCCACCTTCAGAAGTCAGCTTGCGTCCTGTTCCGGATGGGGAAGAGGATGTCCGGATACGGTGCACTTCAGATCCGTTATCAGGCCGTCCGCGAGACCATACACCCAACCGTGGATGTGAACCTCCCGCCCCACTTGCCAAGCCGATTGCATGATGGGCGTCCGCGCCAACCGCTCGACCTGCGAACGTACGCTCAATTCGCAGAGCAGATGGAGCTTTGAAGGAACGTCAGGGGTGGAGGAAAGGTCGCTTCGGTATCGCTCGGCAGTGTCACGGATCGGTTGCAACCAGTGATCGATCACGCCGTGCGGTTGGCCGTCCATCGCAGCCTGAATCCCCCCGCACCCGTAGTGACCGCAGACAATAATATGGGAAACCTTCAGGACATTCACCGCGAATTCGAGTACGGAGAGAAGGTTCAAATCGCTCGGGTGAATCAAGTTGGCCACGTTGCGGTGAACGAACACCTCCCCTGGCTCCAAGCCGGTGATGATGTTGGCCGGGACTCGACTGTCCGAACATCCTATCCATAGATATTGGGGCCTCTGTATGCTGGCGAGCCGCTCGAAGTAACCAGGATCTTCATTCCTGCGTCCCTCGGACCATTTGCGGTTGTTGGCAAGCAGATCGCTAAGCATTTCGGCTCCCTCCGTCGGACTCGGTTTCCGACGCTATCGGTTCGAGAAGCGATGGTGCAAGCCTGATGCGGGGCTGCGTCGCCGGCCGCAGAACGTTGCCTCTTTCCGGAACGCTTCGGATATAGCCCGGGAGCGATATCGGTACGATCTTCATTCGCAGGCTGCGGAAGGCCGGAACGGAACCTTCGAGTTTCGTTCAAGGTTTAGAGCCCATCGAGGAACTCAATGGTTTCCAGAGGGGAGCGCGGTCTTGATACCCGCAGGGAGTGGGCCGGATTGGGCCGTACAGCAAGGGCAACGCCGTGGCGCAAGTCTTTAGTTCTCGCGCCAACCAGATCGTCTATTTCGTCCTCTACGGAGCGCTGGTCCTGATCATCCTGTCTCCGACTATTTGGATAGTTCTCGACCGTTCCTTTTACCACACCGGACAGTTCTATGCGCTGGAGCAGCCGGCGCCATTCAGCCACGCCCATCATGTCGGCGAGGTCGGGCTCGACTGCCGCTATTGCCACCAGGGCGTCGAGACAACGGCGAGCGCCGGCCTGCCGGCTACAGAAGTCTGCATGACCTGCCATTCGCAGATCTTCTCCGATGCACCGATATTGGCGCCGGTGCGCAAGAGCCTTGCCAGCGGCGTGCCGCTCGTCTGGAACCGCGTCAATTCCCTGCCCGATTTCGTCTTCTTCAACCACGCCGTGCATGTGAACAACGGCGTTGGGTGCGTTAGTTGCCACGGGCGGGTCGATGAGATGCCGCTGACGTGGCAGGAAATGCCGCTCACCATGGAGTGGTGCCTCGGCTGCCATCGCGATCCGGGACCGAACCTCAGGCCCGAAAGCGCCGAGTTTTCGATGGACTGGCAACCGGTCGGCGACCGCAAGAAGCTCGCCAGCGAACTCGTGGCGCATTTCCATATCGACACCAGAACGATGACGGATTGCTATGCCTGTCACCGATAAGGATATGCGCGAGGAACTGGCCGCAGCCGAGCCCGCGCGCTTCTGGCGCAGCCTTGAGGAACGCGCACGCACGCCGGCTTTCCGCCGCATGCTCGATGCCGAATTCCCCGAGATCGCCGAGCGCTATGCCACGGCGACAGACCGGCGGACGGCACTGAAGCTGTTAGGCGCATCGCTGCTGATGGCCGGCATGGGCACGGCCAAGGCTGCCGAAGGGATTGCGCCCTATGTCGAGCAACCCGAAAATCTCGTGCCCGGCGAGCCGCAATTCTACGCCTCGACACTCAACGAGCGCGGCTACGGCATGGGCGTGATCGTCGAGGCCCATGAGGGGCGACCGACCAAGATCGAGGGCAATCCGAACCATCCGGCGTCGCTAGGCGGTACCGACCCGATAATGCAGGCGGCGGCATTTTCGCTTTACGAACCGACCAGATCCCGCACCGTCCTGAAGGGCAATGAGGTTGCGACCTGGGGCGCGTTCCAGGCGGAAGTGGCGGAGTTGCGCGAGCGGGCTTTGTTGCAGGGCGGCGCCGGTATCGGTGTGGTCATAGGCCCCAATACATCACTGACCCTGCAACGCCTCTTCAGCCAATTGCAGCAGGCCATGCCGGCGCTGCGCTTTTACCTCTCCGATCCATTGGCCGGCACGCCGCGTCCTTACGCCGTGCTGCCGCATTTCGATGAAGCCAAGATCGTCGTTTCACTCGGCGCCGACTTCCTCGGTGAAGGGCCGGGCCGGCTGGCTGCCGCCCGTGGGTTTGCCGATAGCCGTCGGGTGCGCGCCGGTGGGCAACGCACGATGAGCCGGCTCTATTGCCTCGAATCCATCGCTTCGCTCACCGGTGCCAAGGCGGACAGCCATCTTCTCGTGCGTCCGAGTGCCATGGACGAGACCGTCGCCCGGCTCGCTACGGCCATGCAGTCGGGCACCGGCGACGATGCCTTTACCACCGCCCTTGTCCGTGACGCGCGCGCTGCCGGCAATGGCCTGCTGTTCATCGCCGGCGAGCGCGAGAGTGCGTTCGTGCATGCGACCGCGCAGCGTCTCAACCAACCATCGGCCGGTATCACCCACACGCTGATCGCCCCTGTCGCGACGGCCCCTGCCGATTCCGGCTCGCTTTACGATCTCGTTACCGACATCGGTGTCGGCGCCATCACCAGCCTCTTCGTGCTCGATTGCGATCTCATGCATTCTGCGCCCGCCGACCTCGATGTCGGCGCGGCGCTCGAACACGTGTCGTCACTTTATCACCATGGCCTACACGTCGATGAAACGGCGCGCAAAGCCGATTGGCACGTGCCGGCGACGCACGACCTGGAAAGCTGGGGCGATCTCCGCGCCTTCAACGGTACCGCTTCGATCGTGCAGCCGCTGATCGCGCCGCTCTATCAGGGCCGTACCATTGCCGAACTGGTGGCGGCGCTCACGGGCGACTTCGTCTCATCGAGCCTCGATCTCACGCGCGCCACCTGGGCCCAGCTCGACGATGCCGGCTGGCGCGCGGCACTGAAAGGCGGCGTGATCGCAGATACCGCGACATCCGCCATTTCCGCGCCGCCGCTGGCCGAAGCCGCCAATCCGGTGCGCGAAGCAGCACAGATCGATGTGGTGCTGACGCCCGACCCGTTTCTCGATGGCGGCGCGCATGCGGCGAACCTTTTCCTCACCGAGCTGCCGCGGCCGCTCACCAAGTTGGTCTGGGGCAATGCCGCCGAAATGGCTCCAGCAACGGCGCAGAAGTTGGGCGTTGTGACGGGCGATCTCGTCGAGATCGGTATCGACAAGCAGGCGCTGACCCTGCCGGCCTTCATCTCACCCGGGCAGGCACCCGATACGGTCGTGGTGTCGCTCGGCTTCGGCCGCTGGACCGGTGAGGACAGCGATACGGTCGGCACCAATGCCTTTCCGCTGCGCCGTCGCGGCAACGCGTGGTTGCTGGCCGGGGCTGGGGTAAAAAAGGGCCAGGGCAGCAGCCGCATCATCACCACGCAGGAGCATCATGCGATGGAAGGCCGCGACATCGTGCGCGATTTGCCGCTGGCCGTCATTGCCGACGAGACGCCGCCAGCAAAAGAGCCACCCTCGCTCTATCCGCCATACGAAATACCCGAGGAAGCCTGGGGCATGAGCATCGATCTCACCGCCTGCATCGGTTGCAATGCCTGCGTTGCCGCCTGCCAGGCCGAAAACAACTCGCCGGTCGTCGGCCCTGACGAGATGGCAGTTGGCCACGACATGCACTGGCTGCGCGTCGATCGCTACTATGCCGGCGACCCGGAAGCGCCCGAGACGGTGTTCCAGCCGGTGCCGTGCATGCAGTGCGAGGATGCGCCCTGCGAGGTGGTGTGCCCGGTCAACGCCACCGTGCACACGCATGACGGGCTCAACGCGCAGGTCTACAACCGGTGCGTCGGCACACGCTATTGCTCGCAGAACTGCCCCTACAAGGTGCGGCGCTTCAACTTCTTCCAATACCAGGATTTCGACGAAGGCTCGCCCCTGTCGCTGCTGATGAACCCCAATGTCAGCGTGCGCGAGCGCGGCGTTATGGAGAAGTGCACCTATTGCGTGCAGCGCATCTCGGCGGCCCGTATACAGTCGGAGATTTCGGACCAGCCGATCGCCGATGGCGCAGTGCAAACCGCCTGCCAGCAGGCCTGCCCGACGCGGGCCATCACCTTCGGCAACATCAAGGACAAGCAGAGCGCGGTGGCGCGCGAAAAGACCGAGCCACATTCCTATGCGCTGCTCGAAGAACTCGGTACGCGCCCGCGCACCACTTATCTGGCGCGGGTCACCAATCGTCCGGACGAGGACAAGGGCAATGGCTGAAGCGATGCGCAGCGACGGCATCGATCCCGCCGTGCTCGCCGGCAACGAGAGCAATCGCGCCATCGCCGCCAAGATCGCCGCCATCCCGCTGGCGCCGAAACTGCCGCGCCGCTTCTGGTGGGGGTTTGCGGCATTCTTCACCATCGGCCTGCTGTTCCTCGGCTGCGTCAGCTACCTGCTCGCGGCCGGCATCGGCACGATCGGGCTAAACGTTCCCGCGGCCTGGGGGTTTCTCATCGTCAACACGGTCTGGTGGATCGGCATCGGCCACGCCGGCACGCTGATCTCTGCCGTGCTGCTGCTGATGCGGCAGAACTGGCGCAATTCCATCAACCGCTTCGCCGAAGCGATGACGCTGATGGCGGTGGCCCTGGCCGGCACCTTCCCCATCCTGCACCTGGGGCGCCCGCAATATTTCTACTGGCTGCTGCCGCTGCCGGTGACGCACATGCCGTGGCCGAACTGGCGCAGCCCGCTGGTGTGGGATTTCTTTGCCATCGCCACCTACATCATCGTCTCGCTGCTGTTCTGGTTCATGGGCTTGGTGCCGGACCTGGCGATCCTGCGCGACCGCGCCAAAAGCCGTGGCAAGCAGAGGATATATGGCTTTTTCGCCCTGGGCTGGCGCGGCTCGGCCTATCATTGGCACCGCTACCGGATCGCCTATTACCTGCTCGCCGCGCTGGCGACGCCGCTCGTCGTCTCCGTCCATTCGGTGATCTCGCTCGATTTCACCAGCGCCATCATTCCGGGCTATCACTCGACGATCTTCCCGCCGTATTTCGTTGCCGGCGCGCTCTATTCCGGCTTCGCCATGGTGATCACCATCGCCGTGCCGCTGCGGCATTTCTTCGGACTCGAAGATTTCATCACGCTCAAGCACCTCGACAATGCCGGCAAGGTCATGCTCGCCTCGGGCGCTGTCGTCGCCTACGGCTATCTCTGCGAAAGCTTCTTCGCCTGGTATTCGGGCGATCAGTTCGAGCGCTACATGATGTGGAACCGCATGTTCGGCGATTACGCCTGGACGTTCTGGTTCATGCTCGCCTGCAATGTCGGAACGCTGCAGCTTTTGTGGTTCAAGCGCGCACGCACCAGTCCGTGGCTGCTGTTCGCATTAGCGTTCATCATCAATACCGGCATGTGGGTCGAGCGCTACGTCATCGTCGTGACGAGCCTCACGCGCGATTTCCTGCCATCGAGCTGGCAGAACGTGCTGCCGACC
This sequence comes from Paradevosia shaoguanensis, assembly GCF_016801025.1. Classification (GTDB taxonomy): domain Bacteria; phylum Pseudomonadota; class Alphaproteobacteria; order Rhizobiales; family Devosiaceae; genus Paradevosia; species Paradevosia shaoguanensis. The sequence goes on from NZ_CP068983.1 coordinate 4,302,513, forward strand.
TGGGTCGATTTCGGCATCTTGTTCGGCTCGCTCGGGCTGTTCTTCGCCATGATGTTCCTGTTCGTGCGGCTGCTGCCGCTAATGACCATTTTCGAAGTGCAGGAACTGAAGCATGAACTCAAGGAGGCGCAATGAAGCCCTCCGAGACGGAAACACATGGGCTGATCGCTGCTTTCGCAACACCCGAGGCGCTGATGAAAGCGGCCGCGCGCGCGCGCGAACGGGGCTTCACCCGCCTCGATGCCTTCACGCCCTACCCGGTGGAGGGGCTCGTCGAAAAGCTCGGCGGCGGCACCTCGCGGCTGCCGGTCTATACGTTCATCGGCGGCGCCATCGGGTTCTTCGGCATCCTGGCGCTACAGTTCTATTCGGTGCTCATCGCCTATCCGATCGATGTCGGCGGCCGGCCCCTGGCGTCGTGGCCGGCGTTCCTCGTGCCGGGCTTCGAATGCACGATCCTTGGTGCCGCTTTCACGGCGTTTTTCGGCATGCTGGCCGGCAATCGGCTGCCGCGTCTCTACCATCCCGTGTTCAACGCCCAAAGCTTCAGCTTTGCCGGCGGGGATCGTTTCTACCTGCTGATCGCCAGCGACGACCCGCGATACGATCGCACGAAGCTCAGGCGCATGCTGCACCGGCTCGATGCACTGGCGATCGAAGAGGTATTGGAATGAAGCGCCTCGCGCTCCTCGGCATCGCCCTGCTGCTGTGCGGTTGCGAGCAGAAGATGACGAAAATGCCGCGCGTCGATCCACTGGAGACGAGCCCGCTCTTTGCCGATGGCGCGGGCACTCGCGTGCCCGTGGCGGGTACAATTGCGGCCGATGCCGATATCGGGCCGCAACCGACCGCGCTGCCGGCAGCGCTCGATCTCGAACTCATGCAGCGCGGACAGCAGCGCTTCAACATCTTCTGCTCGCCCTGCCACGACTATACCGGCCACGGCAACGGGCGGGTCGTGCAGCGCGGCTTTCCGCAGCCGCCGGATTTCCATTCGGCCCGGCTCATCGCGGCCCCCGACAGCCACTTTTTCGACGTCATCACCCATGGCTATGGCACCATGTTCTCCTATGCCTCGCGCGTGCCGGTTTCCGACCGCTGGGCCATCATCGCCTATATCCGTGCGCTGCAATATTCCGAACATGTCCCGGCGGGCGAGTTGACGCCGGACCTCAAAGCAAAACTGGCGGAGGCAGCGCCATGACCTGGAGCCGCCTCCCGCTGGGGATAGCTGCGCTTGGCGTCATCGGTTGCGCCATCGGACTGGTGCTGGCGCCGGGGGAGATGGCGCGGGCCTGGCTGGTGGCGACGACGACGCTGATGGGCCTGCCGCTCGGCGCCATGGTGCTGCTGATGCTGTTCGTGCTCACCGGCGGGCGCTGGGGCGCCGCGGCGCGACCTGCGCTCACCGCCATGGCAATGACGCTGCCGGCCATGCTGCTGCTCTTCCTGCCGCTGCTCGGCGCCATTCCGGCACTGCTGCCTTTCCTTGCCACATCGCCCGATACGCTGCCCGAGCGGGTTGTGGGCAAGCTCGCCTATCTCGCACCGGGTTGGATCGTGTTGCGCACGCTCGTCGTCTTCGCGCTATGGCTCGTCTCGACCTTGCTGCTCCGCCTCATGCCGTGGCGAACCCGCATCACCGAGAAAACAGGCGCAGTGCTCGGCCTTGCGCTTTATGCGCTGGCGCTGACGGTTTTCACGACCGACTGGATGCAGGCTTTGGAGCCGGAATTCTCCTCGACCATCTACGCCATGATGGTTGCAGGCACGCAAATCCTCGGCGCGCTGGCGGCCGGCGTTGTCATGCTAAGGGTCACCGGGCAGTTGGCATCGCCCGGTGGCGAGCCCGAGGCACCGCTCGGTGACGATCTCGGTCGGTTGCTGATCTCCGGCATCCTCGGCTTCGTCTATCTCGCCTATATGCAATGGCTGATCATCTGGATCGGCGACCTACCGCCGGAAGCCGCGTGGTATCTGGCGCGCGATGCCTGGCCCTGGCCTGTCGCCTTCTGGCTCATGGCTCTCGCCTACGCGGTCGTACCCTTCCTCGCGCTATTGCTGGGCTCGGTGCGAAGGGATCCGAAACGGCTCGCGGCAGTCGCCACCGTGATGCTGGCCGGCTATGCGGCTGAAGCAATCTGGCGCGTGGCGCCGGCCTTTGCCGCGAACGGCACCTACCTGCTGTTGCTGGCTGCCGCTTTCGCGGCAACAGGCGGGCTTTTCGTGATGACGATCGACCGGCAATGGCGGCATGGCTTTGTTGGAGCGGAGGCGCGCCATGTCCGGTGAAAGTCTGCATCCCGCCGACGAACCGCATGAACAGCGTGACGTGCACCGGCGAACATTGTTCATCTTTGCCGTGTGCTTTGCCGGCTTCATCGCCGTTTCGGTGGCAGTGCTCTGGTTCACGTTCGGTCAACGCGAGGGTGGCTTTGCCGCCGCACAACCGCGCATGCAGGTGCCGGTAAACGGCGAGCTGGGCCAGCGACAACAGCTTGCCGAATATTTTGCGTCGCAACAGGCGTTTCTTGCGAGGATCGCCTGGACCGATGCCAGCCACAGCCACGCCAAGGTGCCGATCGCCGACGCCATGCGTCTTCTCGCCGCGAAAGGCGCAAACCGTCCGCAGCCGGGGGCAGCGCCATGAAGTTCGCGCTCGTTCTCGCCCTGCTGCTCTGCACCAGTCCTGCTCTGGCGGCGGTCGAGCAGCCGGATTTTTCGCCCAAGCCGGGGCAACAAATCACGCTCGGTACCATGCTCACCGACGAAACGGGTCAGCAAAAGACCCTGAGCGACTTCCTTCACAAGCGCCCAGCGGTCGTCGTCTTCGGCTATCACGATTGCCCCAATCTCTGCGGTGTCGAACAGCAACTCGTCGCCAAGGACCTTGGCGGCACGGGCCTTGCTCCCGATGGCTACGAACCGCTGTTCATCACGCTGGCGCCGGAGGAAGGTCCGTCCGACGCCAAAGGGGCCAAGCAACGTCTGGCCGATGCGGTGGGCAAAGCCAGCGCGGCGCCCTGGCACTTCCTTTCCGGCCCTGACGTTGCGGGGCTGGGCGAGGAATTCGGCATCACGGCAATCGAGCGCGAGCGCATAAAGCAGTACGTGCATCCCGTCGCCATCTTCACCCTCACGCCGGACGGGCGCATCTCGCACGTACTGCCGGGGCTGGATGTAACCCCCAACGACATGCGCCTGGCCCTGGTCGAAGCCTCGGCCGGCAAGCTCGGCACCCTCATCGACAAGATCGTGCTTTTCTGCGCCGGCTATGATGCGACGACTGGACGCTACTCCTCGCTCATCATGTCGATGCTCAGGATCGTCAGCGTGGTTGGCCTCGCTTTGGCGCTTGGCGCCCTCGTACTTCTCGGAAGGGGTCGTAAATGGGGAACATAGCCTTCCATCCCCTCGAGGCCTCGACGCTCGCGCCGCAAGTCGACCTGCTGTTCTATACGCTGCTTGCCTTTTCCTTTGCGCTCGGCACGTTCCTTGTCTTCCTGGTCGTACGCTATTCCGTGCTTTATCGCACCGGTTCGGGCGCCGACCGCACGGGCCCGCGTGGCCGCCACATCGTCATCGAGGTCGCCTGGACGTCGGCCTCGGCCCTGATCGCGCTCGGCATCTTCATCTGGGGCGCATCGCTCTTTCTCGAACGCGACAATCCGCCGACCGGCGCCATCGAGATCCAGGGCTTCGCCAAGCAATGGATGTGGAAGTTCGAGCACGAGAACGGCCGCCGCGAGATCAACGAACTGCACGTGCCGGCCGGCAAGCCCGTGATCGTCAAACTCGGCTCGGAGGACGTTATCCATTCCCTGTTCATACCGGCATTCCGGGTGAAGCAGGATGTGGTTCCAGGGATGGCTACCAGCCTTTGGTTCGAGGCAACGAAACCGGGCACTTACGATCTTTTTTGCGCCGAATATTGCGGTACCGAGCACTCGCGCATGCGGGGCCACGTCACCGTCATGACCGACCAGGATTTCGCGGCCTGGCTGGCTGCCAGTCCTTCGTCGCAAACCCTCGCCGAAGAGGGAGCGGCGCTGTTCCGCTCCTATGGCTGCTCGGGGTGCCACGGCCCGGGCGGCACTGTCCGCGCGCCCCGGCTCGAAGGCGTTTTCGGCCATCCGGTGGCGCTTGCCGACCGGCGCACCGTCATAGCCGACGAGGCCTATATCCGCGATTCCATCCTCAATCCCACCAAGGACATTGCGGCCGGTTACGATCCGATCATGCCGAGCTTCAAAGACCTGATCGAGGAGGACGACCTCATGCGCCTCGTTGCCTACGTGAAATCGCTCGGCACTGCCGGAAAGGCCAGCCCATGACCGTAGCAGCTTCTGCCGGACCGAGCTATTTTGCCGAAGGCGCCGGTATCCGCGCCTGGCTCACGACGACCGACCACAAGCGCATCGCCTGGCTTTACCTCGTCTCGCTCACCGCCTTCTTCTTCATCGGCGGTGCGGCGGCAACGCTGATCCGGATCGAGTTGGTAACGCCCTCCGGCGATCTCGTTTCCGACGATTCCTACAACAAGCTCTTCACCATCCATGGCATCATCATGGTGTGGTTCTTCCTCGTGCCGTCGATCCCCGCGACACTCGGCAACTTCCTGCTGCCGCTCATGCTTGGCGCGCGCGACCTCGCCTTCCCGAGGCTCAATCTCGCCAGTTGGTACGTCTTCATCTTCGGAAGCTTTTTCACGCTCTATGCGGTGATCGCGGGCGGCGTCGATACCGGCTGGACCTTCTATACGCCGCTCTCCTCGATGTTCTCGAACAGCCATGTGAGCGCGGCGGCGGCCGGCGTCTTCATCGTCGGTTTTTCGACGATCATGTCGGGCATCAACTTCATCGTCACCGTGCACAAGCTGCGCGCCCCGGGCCAGACCTGGTTCCGGCTGCCGATCTTCGTCTGGACGCTCTATGCGACGAGCCTCGTCATGGTGCTGGCAACGCCGGTGCTCGCCGCAACGCTTCTGCTCATCATCCTCGATCGGCTGTTCGGTATCGGCATCTTCGATCCTAGCCAAGGCGGCGATCCGATACTCTTCCAGCACCTTTTCTGGTTCTATTCGCATCCGGCGGTCTACATCATGATCCTGCCGGGCATGGGGGTGGTGTCCGAGATCATTCCGTGCTTCGCCCGCCGTCCGCTCTTCGGCTACAAGGCCGTGGCGCTGGCCAGCATGGCAATCGCGCTTCTCGGCTTCCTCGTCTGGGGCCATCACATGTTCGTTTCCGGCCAATCGAGCTTTGCCGGCGTGGTGTTCTCGTTCCTCAGCTTCTGCATCGCCGTGCCCTCGGCCATCAAGGTGTTCAACTGGACGCTGACCTTGAGGAAAGGCACGATCAGCTTCGAAACGCCGATGCTCTATGCCCTGTTCTTTCTGGGGCTCTTCACCTTCGGTGGTTTCGGCGGACTGTTCCTCGCCGCGCTCGCCGTCGACGTGCACCTCACCGATACCTATTTCGTCGTCGCGCATTTCCACTACATCATGGTCGGCGGCATGGTGACCGCCTATATGGCGGGCCTGCATTTCTGGTGGCCCAAGATCACCGGCCGCATGTTCTCGGAAACCTGGGGACGCATAGCGGCAGTCACCTCGTTCCTCGGTTTCAACCTCACCTTCTTTCCGCAATACGTTCTGGGCTTTCTCGGCATGCCGCGGCGCTATCACACCTATCCGGCCGAGTTCGCCTTCTGGCACATCCTTTCCAGCGCCGGCGCCGTCGTCCTCGCCATCGGCTACCTGCTGCCGCTCTTTTACCTCGGCTGGTCGCTGTTCAGGGGCCCGCGCGCGCCCGCAAATCCCTGGAATGCGACGGGCCTCGAATGGCAGACGAGTTCACCGCCGCCCAAGCACAATTTCGATACGCCGCCCGAAGTCATCGGTCCGCCATATGCCTATGGCCCGCCGGTCGAGGGCGAAAGGGGAGCACCGGAATGAGCGGAGAGAGCGCACATCAGGGCGAAGGCACGGGCATTCAGGCGACCGGCGAATTCGGCGTCTTCATCTTCCTCGGTTCCGAAGCGCTGCTCTTCGGCGGGCTCATTCTCACCTATGTCGTCGCCCGCCTGCACCACCACGAGGCCTTCGTCGGCGGCTCGGCCGAACTCTCGCTCGTGACGGGCACGGCCAATACCGCAATCCTGTTGACCAGCAGTTTCGCCATAGCCCTGGCAATGATCTGGGGCGAGGAGGGCAAGGACAATCGCGCGCGGCTGGCGCTCGCCGTCACCGCGGCGCTCGGCCTGCTGTTCCTGTGCGTCAAGGCTTACGAGTATTACGACGAGGCGCAGCGCCATGTGCTGCCGGTGCTCGGCCTGCCCTTCGATTATTCTGGCCCCGATCCGCAGCATGCCCGGCTCTTCTTCGATGCTTATCTGGCACTGACCGGCACGCACGGCCTGCATGTCCTTACCGGCATCGGCCTTGTCCTGACGCTGACACTTGGCTGGAAACGGCTGGGACGGCCGGCGCACTGGTTGAAGCTCGGCGCGCTCTACTGGCACTTCATCGACGTGATCTGGATCTTCCTGTTCCCCATCCTCTACATGGTGCGCTGAATGACCATCCGCGAAGCGAGCCTCACCTACATCGCGCTGATGGTCCTGCTGGCCATCACCGTCGGCTCGACCTTCCTGAGCCTTGGGCCCGCCAACAGCGTCATAAATTTCGGGGTGGCGATCGCCAAGGCGGGGCTGATCGGTCTTGTCTTCATGCATTTGCGCCGGAGCGGCCTGCTGATCTCGCTGACCGTTGCGGCGGTCCTGTTCTGGCTGATGATCCTCTTCGGGATGGCGCTGATCGATTTCGTCAGCCGCTGAAAAGCCGGCGGTTTTTACCGCCGGCTTTTCATTCTACTTCGTTGCATCCTTGGGGAGCGCATAGGCGACCAAGTCGTCGCCGACCGGCGTCTTCATGAAGTGATGGCCGCCCGCAAAGATCGCCACCACCTGCTGGCCATCCACCTCGAACGTCATTGGATTGGCCTGGCCGCCGGCGGGCAGCGAGGTCGACCATTTGACCTCACCGGTCTTGATGTCGATTGCCCGCAGCAGGTTGTCGGTCGTTGCGGCGATGAAGATGAGGCCGCCCTTGGTCAGCACCGCGCCGCCATTGTTGGGCGTGCCGATGCGTATCGGCAGGAAGCTCGGCAGGCCGAACGGGCCATTGGCGCGGGCATCGCCGAACGGATGGTCCCAGAGCGTCTTGCCGGTCTTGAGATCGATGGCCCGGATACCGCCATAGGGCGGCTTTTTGCACATCATGCCGGTGAACGGCACCTTCCAGCCGGGATTAAGGTCGACAGCCCAAGGGGCACCGACCTGTACGGCTCCCTCGCCCTCGCCCGTATTGGGGCCGCCGAGCGCATCGATCGGCCGCCAGCCACGCTTGTCGGCCTCCTCGCGAGGAATGAGACGGTCGTAATTTACCATATCGTTGTAGTTGACGACGAGGATGCCGTTATCGGGGTCGACGGCGACGCTGCCCCAGTCCGAGCCTCCATTGTAGCTCGGATATTCGAGGAACGGCTTGTCGGCTGACGGCGGGGTATAGGGACCCTGGTAGTTGGCCTGCCGATACTGGATGCGGCACCAGAGCTGGTCGAGCGGGCTCATGCCCCACATGTCGGATTCCTTTACGTCGGGCATCACGACGTTGGCGTAGCCGGAGAACGGCTGCGTCGGCGACATCTTGTCGGGCTCGACGCCACCCGCCGGCACCTTGCGCTCCTCGACAGGGGTCAGCGGTTCGCCTGTGCGGCGGTCCAGCACGTAGATCTGGCCTTGCTTGGAGGCCAGGATCAGTGCCGGCACGTTGCCCTTGTCGGTGGGGAAATCGACCAAGGTCGGCTGCGAACCGAGGTCGTAGTCCCAGACGTCGTAGTGCACGGTCTGGAAGTGCCAGGCCGGCTTGCCCGTGGTCACGTCGACGGCGACGACCGAGCTCGAGAACTCGTTCTCGTAATCCTTGCGGTTACCGCCGAAATAGTCGACCGACGAATTGCCGAGCGGCAGGTAGACAAGGCCGAGCGCGTCGTCGCCGGCGGCGGCGGTCCACATATTGGGCGTGCCGCGCGTATAGGTCTCACCGGCAACCGGCGCGCCGGTCTGGTCGGGCCGCCCCATGTCCCAGGCCCAAAGCAGCTTGCCGGAAACGGCATCGTAGCCACGGATGACGCCGGACGGTGCATCCTCTGCCTGCCCATCCTGCACTTGCGCGCCGGTAACCACGACGTTGCGCACGATCGCCGGCGGCGCCGTCACCGAATACCAGCCGGGAACGGTGTGGCCGATGCCTTCGAGCAGGTTGACCTCACCATGTCTGCCGAAATCCTCGCAGGGTTTGCCGTCTTCTGCGTCAACCGCAATCAGGCGGCCGTCGAGCGTGCCTTCGATGATGCTCTTGACGCAGGCGCTATTCGGCGCGGCGGAAGGGTTCTTGTAATAGGACACGCCACGGCAGCTGGCGCCGTAGGGGATCGAGTCCATGGAAATATGCGGATCGAAACGCCAGATCTCCCTGCCGGTCGCCGCATCGACGGCGAGAACGATATTGGTGGCCGAGCAGAGATAGAGAGTGTCGCCGACTTTGATCGGCGTCGTTTCCGGAGAATACTTGTCCTTGGTCTTTTCAGTTGGCATGTCGCCCGTCTCGTAGGTCCAGACCTCCTTGAGCTTGCCGACATTGTCGGGGGTGATCTGGTCGAGGCTGGAATAGCGCGTCGATAATTGCGTGCCTCCATAGGCCGGCCAGTCCTTGGCCGCTGCTTCCGGTTGCTGGGGAAAGGGCGCATTGGCCAGTGCAGGCGTTATTTCAGGCTGGGGTTGCGGATTTGTGGGAGCAGGCGGCGTCGGCGTTGCGGCAGGTGGTGTCTGCGCGAAAGCCGGATTGTGCTGGGCGAGCGTCGGCAACAAGGTCATGATACCGATCGCCAAGACCGCAAAGCTGGCGGCTGCGGTGGCTGTACCGCTCCAGCGCAAAGGTTGCGGGTCGCGCCGCCGCAGTACAGGGATGGTCAAAAGGACGAGGACCAGCAGGACTGTCGGCCCGACTAGGCGCGGCACCTGTGCCCAACCATCGAGCCCGGCTTCCCACAGCGCCCAGACGAGGGTGAAAAGCCAGGTTACGGCATAAACGAGAACCGCTAAGCGCCGCCCCATGAAGAGCAGCACGCCGCTTCCTATCACGCCAAGCCCTGCGATGGCGTAGTACCAGGAGCCTCCCAGTAAAGCGAGCCAAACGCCGCCAAAGAGAAGCGGCAACCCGACAACGATGAGGATCGCTGCAAGGATAAGGCTTGCCCAATACCCAAACCCGCGCCCAACGGGGCGCTTTGCTTCGCCCGTCATCCAAGCCTCCTATGCTGTGATAGGAGTCAGAATTTAGCGGGACGATGTTCGTTCCCGAATGAGGCCTCATCCCGGGGAGAGCCCTCCACTCCGCCATCTTAGCTGCTTCTATCGCGTCTCCGCTACGGAGCCTGGTCGCTTGGTTCAGCTCGGCGAGGTCATCTGCGATCAGATCAGGTCCTTCCCAGCCATTCTCGCGGATGATCTCGGACATCCCAGCCGAAGCCCCATTTTAGCGGCCGAACTTCCGTCCTCCCTTCCTGACGCCCACCCAGGGCAGTTCGCCCGCGTTGTTTGCCTCACGGGCGCGCTGCATGGCGATGATTTGATCCTGGGAGAGTGGAACGGTCCCAGTCCCGTGCGAGCCGGCGAAACCCGGCGGCGCATTTGCGTGGCCCAGAGCGAAGACCGGAAAACGCCACCCGCATAGCGAGCAGCGCAGCATTCCCGCGAGATAGTCGCGGCCGCGGTAGAAATCGAAGCTCCAGCCGAGTCGGATGGCCAGCAGATCAAGCCGAAGCTGTGCGTCGTGATTGCAGACGTAGTAGTGCGAGCAGAAAGCGCGGATGGCTCGCCCGGTCTCGTGGAAGTCCTGCAGGGTGCGGATCGAGCCCATGGCATCAGTGGAAGTTGCGCCCGGACGGCAAGGCGTCAGCGATCTGCTTGGCCTGCAGGTCGAGGTATTGCTGCCGCTCCCGTGCCCTGCGCTCATCGACATTGTCGGCCGTTATGCCGACGTCGAAGCCGCCGGCAACCGCTACCATCTGCCCGGTAAGATCGATGAATTCCTTAGCGACCACGTGAACGACCAAGCCCTCACGCTGCAGAGGTCCGCGCACGGCCATGACGCGTGCGCCAAGAACGGTTCGGCGATTGGCCTCGAAGGTCTTGGGCCAGACAATGATGTTGGCCACACCGGTCTCGTCCTCGAGCGTCGCAAAGATCACTCCGCTCGCCGTTCCCGGGCGCTGCCGCACCAGCACCAGGCCGGCTACAGTCACCCACCTCCCCGGATCGACGTTGCGCAGTTCATCAGCCTGCACGATGCGCCTGCGGCCGAGGTCCTCGCGCAAGAAACTCATGGGGTGCGCTTTGAGCGAGATCGAGAGCGCCCGGTAGTCGTGGATGACCTCTTCGCCAAGGAGCATCGGAGGCAGCTTGCTTTCGCCCGTGATGTCGTCGCCGTCCACTCCCGCAGCCGCAAAGATCGGAAGCGTCTCGGCTCCATGCTCGCCGATGAGCCCACGGATGGCCCACAGCGCATCGCGGCGGGAGAGCCCCAGGGACTGGAAAGCGTCAGCGTCGGCGAGCTTCTCCAGCACTGACGGCGACAGGCCGGTGCGAAGCCAGAGATCGCGCACGCTGTCATAACCGCCGCGACGCCGGGCAATGATCAGATTCGCATGCTCGGTCCTCAAGCCCTTCACCAGGTTGAAACCGAGCCGGATGCCCATATTGCCCCAGATATCGCCTTCCATCTCGGCGTGACGCGCCGCGATACCCACACCGGCTTGGTTGGACTTCTCCATGACGATTTCGAGGTCGGAGAGATTGATGTCGACGGGACGGACGTCAACGCCATGGTCCTGCGCGTCGCGGACGATTTGAGCCGGGGCGTAGAAGCCCATGGGCTGGCTGTTGAGTAGCGCCGCGGCGAAGACGTCCGGGTAGTGGCATTTGATCCAGCAGGACACGTAGACCAGAAGCGCGAACGAGGCGGCGTGGCTCTCCGGGAAGCCGTAGCTGCCGAAGCCCTCAATCTGCTTGAAGCAGGCATCGGCAAAATCCCGCTCGTAGCCTCGCTCCAGCATGCCGGCGATGAACTTGTCTCGGAACACGCCGACCCCGCCGGTGCGCTTGAAGGTGGCCATGGCGCGCCTCAGCTTGTCGGCCTCGCCAGGCGTGAATCCGGCACCGACTATGGCGATCTTCATGGCCTGCTCCTGGAAGAGCGGCACGCCATAGGTCTTCTTGAGCACATTTTCGAGCTCGGGCGACGGGTAACTCGTCGGCTCCAGCCCCTGCCGGCGCTTGAGGTACGGATGCACCATGTCGCCCTGAATGGGCCCGGGGCGCACGATAGCCACCTCAATGACCAGGTCGTAGAACTCGGTCGGCTTGAGCCTGGGCAGCATCGACATCTGCGCCCGGCTCTCGATCTGGAACACGCCGATGGTATCGGCGCGATGGGTCATCTTGTAGACGCAAGGATCCTCGGACGGCACGGTCGCTAGCGTTAGCGACAGGCCATAGTGCTGCCGTAGCAGGTTGAAGGCCCGACGGATGCACGAGAGCATGCCCAGAGCCAGCACGTCGACCTTGAGGATGCCGAGCTCGTCGAGATCATCCTTGTTCCACTCGATGACCGTCCGATCCTCCATGGCAGCATTGGAGATGGGTACCAGCTGATCAAGACGGTCGCGGGTGATGACGAAGCCCCCGACATGCTGACCGAGGTGCCGCGGAAAGCCGTACATCTCAGTGGCGATCGCCAGGACCATGCGGACAACGCGGGCATCAGGGTTCATCCCGGCCTCGCGCAACCGGGCGTCGGTGATATCCATCCGTCCCCAGCCGAAATTGGTGCTGGAGATCGAAGTGATCATGTCCTCGGAGAGCCCAAAGACCTTGCCGACATCGCGGATGGCGCCCTTTGTTCGGTAGGTGATGACGTTGGCGGTCAGCCCCGCACGGCTTCGCCCGTACTTCTGATAGATGTACTGCATCACCTCTTCGCGCCGCTCGTGCTCGAAGTCGACGTCGATGTCTGGCGGCTCGTCGCGTTCCGTCGAAACGAACCGCTCGAAGAGCAGGTCGACGAGCATGGGGTCAACTTCGGTGATGCCGAGGCAGAAGCACACCGCGGAATTGGCAGCCGATCCCCTACCTTGGCAAAGGATGCCGCGCTCCTGGCGCGCGAAGCGAACGATATCCTGGACAGTTAGGAAATAGGCCGCGTACTTCATTTCCGCGATGAGTTCGAGCTCGTGCGCCAGACCCTTTCGCACACGCTCGGGAATGCCATCGGGATAGCGCCGCTCGGCGCCTTCCCAGGAAAGGCGCTCCAAGGTCTGCTGGGCGGTCTCTCCGTTGCCGACGGTCTCCTCGGGGTAGATGTATCGGAGCTGATCGAGGGAGAACGAGATGCGGTAGAGGATGTGCCGGGACTGCGCCAGGGCATCCGGGTGCTCACGAAAGAGCCTGGCCATCTCGGCCGGCGACTTGATGTGGCGCTCGCTGTTGGCGGACAGCTTCTGGCCTGCCTCAAAGATTGTGACGCCTTCCCGGATGCAGGTGAGGACGTCGGCAATCCGGCTGCGGGAGGGCTCGTGGTAGAGCGCATCCATGGTCGCAAGCAGCGGCACCTCGGCCGCCGCGGCGATCTCGGCCAGCTGCGCCAACCGCGCTCGGTCTTCCCCGCCATATCGGCAGGCCGCCGCCAGCCACACTCTGCCCGACGCCGAGCGAGACAACCAGGAAGCAGTAGCGCCCGCTCGGTCGAGGTCCGCATCGGGGATGACGATCATAAGCTGACCGTCAGAGTGGTCGAGCAGGTCCTGGAGTTCAAGGTGGCATTCGCCCTTCGGCGCTCGGCGGTTTCCGAGGGTCAGCAGTGCCGCGAGGCGGCCGTATGCCTCGCGATCGGAGGGATAGACTGCAATGTCAGGCGTGCCATCGGCGAAGACGAGCCGCGCCCCCACGACGAGTTTGAAGGTCGGAAAGTCCTTCGCCAGGTCGCGGGCCGCCGAGTAGGCGCGAACAACGCCGGAGAGCGAGTTTCGATCACATATGCCAATGCCGGACAGACCCAGCGTCGCCGCCTGCGCGACCATCTCGAAGGCGTGACTGGCGCCGCGGAGGAATGAGAAATTGGTGGCAGCGATAAGCTCTGCGTGGGACATGGCGGGTTCAGGTTCAGGGCGTTTGTTCTCTTTTTGTTCTATCCCTGCTCGCAACAAGGAGTCCAGATGTCATCGACCGAGACGATCAACGAACCGGCTTTAGGATGATCGAGTTGACGGGAAGAGTCACAGGGTAGCCGTAGTGCGGAAGCCGCACGGTAACCTCAGCCCCATCATCGGAAACTCGCGTAACCTCGGCCTCGATAAGAACTTTGTCACCCTTCGCGGGCTTCGACATGGGCACCTCCGCACCCCACACCAACGCTCGAAACCTAGACGTGGTTCAAAGATGCAGCCTGGGGATAACCGGAGCGGCTAGGGGTATTCCCCGATGGTAATGCTGCGACCGGCAATTGATCCTATGCGCATCATAGTGTTGGGGGCGGCACGATGCAGGGGATCAACCTCACGAGTGATCGAATTGCGGACTCGGACATCCTGGCCTTCGCGCTAGAGCCGATCAGCGGCGCCGAAGCGGCAGCGACAGCCACGTTGTTGCTGAAGCGATTTGGCTCGCTATCAGAAGTGCTGGCCGCGAATTCCTACCAGGTGCTCACCCTCCCCGGTCTCGACGCGCGCATCGCAGACCATTTGGCCAGCATTCGGTTGCTTGCGGAGCGATACGCTAGTTCCCGCTTTACGCCCACTGGTTCGATACTGAGCTGCTGGGGTGAGCTGCTGGACTACCTGCATGTCACGATGGCGTTTGAACGCGTCGAGCAGTTCCGCATCCTCTTCCTCGATAAGAAAAACCGCTTACTCGCCGACGAGGTGCAGCAACGTGGCACGATCGACCACACCCCCGTCTATCCAAGAGAGGTAGTCCGGCGCGCGCTGGACCTGGGCGCAACCGCCATCATTCTGGTCCACAACCACCCATCGGGCGACCCCGCGCCCTCGGCGGCCGACGTTCAGATCACCCAGACGCTGAGCGAAGCATGCCGGCACCTGAACATCAGGGTGCACGATCACGTCGTCATCGCCAAGGCAGGCCACACCTCGTTCCGGGACATGAAGCTGCTCTAGGCAATGGCTATCGTCAGAAATCCCAATGGACCGAAAGCTCGGCTCGCGATGAGATCGAGGCATCCAAAGGGAGCCAAGATGAAGACCGAACGACAACTCGCGCGCCTATCCAACGAACGGCTGGATGCGCATCTAAACTACCACATTGAAGCAGTCGCATTGGCCGCCATCTATGGACGGCGGTCGGTCAAAGATGAGCAAGCCCTGGAGAGGGTCCGGAAGGTGATGGAAACCAGAAACCAAAAGCCGCACTAGTTAGGCGCCGCCTAAAAACTTCACCCAACTAATCAAGAATTTCTCGCGTTCCCCCGCCACAATACACTTGTGCCAACACAAATAAAGTCAGCTTATATTACCAATTAGAATTCAAAAGCAGAACCTTCGATTATTTGATTGGATAACGTACTTATTTTGCCTAATTCTTATTCCGCGATTCGACCGAGGCTCAATTCGTCACACTCCTTGGTCGAGGAGGGAAAAATGAAGAGAGGCAACACACGATGGATCAGGAACTCTGATCGACTGATCCACATCCTAGATAGCGACGTCAGAACCTGCGAGACCCTGACGACTTTATTGCGTTTCGAAGGCTTCAAGACGCAATGCTCTCACACCGCAGATGCGCTTTGGCTATCAAACTCGCGACCACCCGATGTCGCCTTGGTGAATTTCAACCTGGAAGACGGGCACGGTTTGGACGTGCTCAAGGCTATCGCAGAACAACGCATCGGCACTTCAGTCATAATGTTCGCGCACAGCCCACCCATCGACTCCATAGTGCGGGCTGTCCGTATGGGGGCGGCCGATGTCATCGTGGCACCCTATGACGTTGACCGTATGGTCCGAAGCATCATGCAGTGCGTTGGGTCCGGACCACACTTTGGCTTGGACATCGCCCCTCTGCCGACCTTCTTCAACCTGACCAACCGAGAGCGGGAAGTACTCGATTTGATCGCGGCAGGTCAGACCAACAAAGAGGCAGGGCGCCGTCTTGGTATCTCCCCCAAGACCGTTGAGGTGCATCGCTCAAGGGTCATGGAGAAGTTAGGAGCAAAAAACACTGCCGATTTGATGCGTATCTTCTTGGTTCGATAAGGACTTAGCGGGGCGGTAATAAAAATCGCCCCGCGTCTTAATTTGATCTAGTTCAAAGCGCCAACGTTCTCGGATATGTAATCGATTAAGGCATGCAGCCTTTGTCCCGGGAGCGCCATGTTGCCTGCCGACTTCCCCCCCGATGATGATGAACCCGACCACGACGACCCGATCTCGATTGAAGTTCACACGGACTATCTATTGCGGCGCGATCGCGTCGAGGATTTGACCAATCATCAGCTAGTGCATGCTCACCGCGTGCTTCACAACCCCAGCTTTGATGACAAACGTTGGTTGCCCGTGATTGAAGCAGAGATGCGAAAGCGTGGCCTCATTTGGCCATCCTGACCACAAATACGGGTTTCTACCGATTCCAAATAATCGGCATAGGATGCACTTTTTCCTTCGTCATCTTAACGGAGGTACTGCGGAAATGTTTGGTGTTTCCCCAATAGAGCGCGTTACTCCTCTAGACAAACGATGCGTCGAAATACAGTGGGCAGACCGATCGATCAGCACACACGACCTCACTCCTCTGATAAAAAACCGGAGGAGTATGCTGCCACTGAGGACGGACGACCAGCTATTCCACTCCGTTGAAGTCGGAGACGAGGGACGCTCCTTAGTCTGGCAGCCAGATCTCGCTATTGCGGTGTCTAGCATTCTTCGGCTTCCCAACAACGCGATGAGCCCACGAGAATTCATACGGATAAGTGAGGAGGTTGGCCTGAGTGTGGAAGCGCTGGCGTCCCTTCTTGGTGCATCTCGCCGACTAATTTCATGTTTTCGAAGCGGAGAGAGACCAATACCTCCGATGTTCGCATTGGCCATGCGGTATGTGGAGACGATGATGGGGCGATCTTAATCGTGTCATCTTTATCACCGCAGCAAAGCTCGGACAGTCGCGACTAACTGATCCCAGAACCACCACGCCGACGCCCCAAACGCGGCGCCGGCAATCCCGACCGTCCATACAACACCGTGGCCCATGAGCTTCACTCGGGCCCACTCGTCAACGGTTGGCTGGACAGCCGCTCGGTTTTCCTCGATCGAGGTACGCAGCGCGTCAAGTTCGCTGCGTACCTGAACATCAACCGCACCGGCGACAGCAATCGTCGCCTCAATGTGAGATAGCCGATCAGCTACGTCCTCGATGCGGTCGCGCATCGCCGCCCTGCTCTGCCGCGAGGCGTCGCGCTCCTCGGCGATGTCTTCCTTGAGCCCCCGCAGCATCTCGAGGAGCATGCGTTGCGCTTCGCTCTGGGTCATGGTCAGCGCCTGGAATAGGTATGCGGCTTGCCGGTCTGGCGCTCTGCCGCCTTCACGGCCTCGGCCGGGCTTTTGAATGTCGGCAGGTCTGCCGGTGGCACCTTGGGCGGCCCGCCGGAGCCACGATCGCGCCAGCCCTGCCGATAGGCGCCAAGGGTGAGGATGGCGAGGGCGGCGCCAACCAGCCCTTGCCACCCGAAAGTGCGCCAGACCCAGCCGAGCACGACAAGCCCCACGATGAACCATGCCCAGCCCGGAACCCAGCCGAGCAGGAAGTTGCGGACCATGCCAAAGAGCCAATCCATTAGAGCTGCTCCCCGGTGAAGTCGTCGCCAATCTTGCGGAGCCGGGAAACCTCGGCCTCGGGATCATCGGCGCGGACCGCCACGCGGGGGCGCATCCAGACGTTGATGACGAAGACGGCAGCGATCACGTAGGGCAGATATTTGGGCGGAATTATCGCCTGCACCTCGGGCGCACCCAGCAACGGCGCGACCAGCACCAGGAAAGCGCCAATGCCGTTGAAGAGGCGCGTGCGCCAGCGAACGATGAAATCCCATACATAGTGCATGGCTAGGCCTCCTTGGCGACCTTGGCGAGCGCGGCGGCCCGCTGAGAGTTGATGACGACGCGGAAAATGAGGATGCCGACCACGACGATGACGACCGCGATAACGACGCCCACGGGGAGGCTGGAGAGGTGGTGAGCCTGGTCGGCGGCAGCTGCCCCGCCGGTGACCACGGCGCCGCCCGCCTGCGTCCGCGCCGTCGTGCGAGCATCCTTAGCGTCAGCTTCGAGCTGGGGCTTGGTCGATACCCACGAGAGCGAGGTTGCCTCGATGGCGGCGATGCGTCGGGACCAGCCCTTGCCGAACACGGCGAAGGTGGAGAGCGACTGGACAAAGCCGAGCCGCTTGGCATTCACGCGCTTGATGAGGTCACGCGCCGGCAGACCCCGTGCGGCAAGGACAGTGGCAGGCCCCATGATGCCGTCGACGCCGACACCGGCCACCTGCTGCAATGCCTTGATGGATCGAGCGGGGCCGCTGTTCACCCCGTAGTCGAACACCGTCAGGTCGACGCCGCGCACCAGATCGTCACCGCGCACCTGGTTCCAGTAGCCATCCCTGTAGATCCTTTCGACCTCGGTCGAGGAAATGGCTCGCAGGTCGGCTTCGGTGGCACCGGGGCGATAGCGGCGGTACGTGGCGAGCGTAATTCCCTTCATGGTCGCGCGGCCGGTGTCTTGGGGATGATCGGACCACCCGCCCTCATAGGCGAGCGTTTCCGCCAGCACCGCTGGCAGATTACCTTTGGCCATGTGATAGGCCTCCTGTGATGTGTGAAAGGAAAACCGACCGGCATATGGGCGGGCGGCGAGCATTGACTCCGTACCCATCGAACGCGTTTATTCGCATTCGAAATGGGGGCTTGGGCATGCGAACAATTACACTGATCGCGGCGGCGTTGGTTTGCTTGGGAGTAGGCCAAACGCCGGCAGCAGAACTTGACCAATGGTCGGGTTTCTACGCTGGCGTCATTGCCAATGGGGCTGTTGGGCAAATGGTAGTTGAGGGCGGCGGCAGCACCGCCGAGCGAGGGGCCACACTCAGTGCCATTGCCGGATACCGCGCTCCGATCGGAGAGTTCGTCGGAGGCATTGAGGCTGCGCTAAGCCTAGGAGACGTTGGGTTTCTCCTGGAGGGATCGTTCTACAACACCTCGTTCTACAGCCATGAGTATCGATCCCGGCCCGCGGTTTCCTTCACCGGCTCTATTGGCATCCCCTTAGACGATATGCTGCCGTTTGCCTTCGCTGGCGTTTCGGTTGGCCCCGGATCGATTGACAGTCGTTATTGGTACGTGAACAAGCCAGTGAATCAGCTGCCACTAGCAGACATGTACGCTGACGCAATGCACGTTGGCCTCACGGCCGGGGTGGGCATAGACGCGCGGTTGACAGAGCACATTCTGTTGCGCGGGCAGTACACGTTCCTCAGGATGTTGCCATCCGACTATCGCAATTTCGCTACGCTGTCCTCTAACATCCACATGCTCGGCGCCGGCCTCATCTACCGGTTCTGAGACGAGGACGCTCTTGGCGGCGTGGACAAATTAGCGATGCTTGGCGAACAGGTCTCGCTGAGCTTGGTTGACTGAGCCGCTATCCCAATCGACTTCACGCTTTGACGACGGAATGTGGTCTCGCCGATCCTCGTTGTCGTAGAACAGGGTGCCGTGGATGCCGAGCGCATCGCGCTTGAGGATCGGGCGGTCCCAGAGAGGCGCCAACACCGCGCCTGCAGCGTCTTCCCCAAGTCGGTCGATCAGGTCTTCGACCAATTCGATGTCGCGTCCGTCCGGAAAGATCGTGTCGAACTCCTCCACCGTCGCCTGGAACACGCTGAAAGTGGCATTTGTAGCGCCGTCGATGATCTGGATATTCTTCATGATGGCATATTGGTACTAGAGAACATCGGCGGCAATCGAGCCTGATTGACGTGAAGCCGCACGCATGCGCTGTGGCATGCGCCA